>JANWJU010000092.1 GCA_025451775.1 Terriglobales bacterium | reverse complement strand
TGCGGGCCATCTCCAGCAGGGCCACGCCCACACCCACCTCGTCAGGATCATAAGCGCAGGTTTCGAGCAGGTTGTAGCCCACCCCAATCCCCTGACCCGGGGCCAGCATGTGGCGGTCGAAGCGGTTAACGATCATGGCGCCCTGGTCGGTGGCGGCGAGAACAAAGGCCGCGGGGCGAGGTTGCGGTTTCATGCGGGAATCTCTCCTCCCACTCCGGTGAGGCACGCGATCTCCTGGCGATAGCGTTGGGTGATGCCTGGCCATCCCAAGTGGCGGCGGATGGAGTCCGCGCCGAGCGCGCCGCGCGCGGCGCGCTCCCGCGGTTGTTGGGCGGCCGCCACCAAGGCTGCGGTGAGAGCCGTGAGATCGGGCTCGAACCAGGTCAAAGGGCCCGACATCATGCCCGGCGGACGCAGCGCGGGCGGCACTTCGACTTCATCTGCGGGCACCAACCAGCCGGCACCGGAACAGAACTCCGGGGCGGGACCGCGGGCAGTCGTGATCACCGGCTTGCCGCACGCGAGGGCCTCGGCCAAGGGCAAGCCAAAACCCTCGCCACGGTAGGGCAATACCAGCACGTCAGCGGCGCGGTAGAGCCCGGGCATGCGGGCGTCGGGCCAAGCGTCGTCAGGGTCGTCGAGATAAATGATGGGTGCGGCTTGGGGATCGCGCGCCTGTTGGGCGATGGCCTTGGCCAGCGTGAGATGACGGTAAAAGCTGCCGGCGCCCAGGTCTTTAATGATCAGGCTGACGTCATCGCGCGCGCTGAAGGCGGCGCGCCAGGCGCGCAGCAGCAGGTCCATGCCCTTGCGCTGGATGGCGCCGCCGACAAACAGGAACTTGACGCCACGGCTGCCGGGGATAACCTCGGCGGGACCGTCCGGGTGGTAGAGATCCAAATCGACACCGTTGGGAATCACGCTCACCCGCGCCGCCTCTACAGCGGCGCCGACCAAGACATTGCGCACGAAGGCGGAGGGGACAAAGACGCGGTCCACAGCCTTGAGGGCGCGCTGCCAGGGCTGCGGGATGGCGCCGAACTCCCAGGGCAGAATCAACGCCAGCTTGCCGGCGGCGGGCCGGGAGAACTCCGGCGGCCAGCCGTGGCGGATTGTGAGGTCCAAGCGGGCGGGCAGGCGGGTCAGGGCGGGCGACCAGCGGGCGTGATCACGAAAGCTGGCGAGCGGCACATCGGCGGCGGTGGGATCAAGGGCGACTTCGAAGCGGTGATCGGCGCACAGGGCAGCAGCCAGTTGGCGGTTAATGCCGGCCACGCTGGAGTACATCTGGACGGGACCGGTGATGGCGACGCCGGCGGGAGCGGTGGCGGGCCGCGGCACCGGGCTCCGGAGAGCGGCGGTGGCCGTCCAGCGGCGATCAAACTCCGCACGCAGGGTCTCGCTGAGCGGCCAAGTACGGAGGGCGCGCTCGGCGAGTTCCCAGGCACGGTGGAGCAGGACAAAATCAAAGATGGGCCGCTGGTACTGGGACTCACGCCGTCCCACGCGGGTGAGATCGCCCTGCGCCGCAGCCAACAGGCCTGGTAAAAGACGCTGACTCAACACGCCCGCCACCGCGGGAGCGAAGGCGGGCGTCTGCCGCATGCCGGTCAGGAAATGGTGGACGGCCACGGCCTGGTTCCCCGTGCTCTGCGCGATCAGCGCCAGCAGGTAATGGGCGCGATAGCCGGCTTCGCCGCCGCTGCCCACGGCGAGCGGGGCGCCGGGCGCGGTGGCGCGGTGCAGAGCGGTGAGGGCCTCGGTGGGTTGTTGCAGCACCACGGCCCGGAGTGCGGTCAGGAAATCGAATTCGCGGTAGTCGGGAAACAGGCCGCAGGCCTGGGCCAGCAAGCCGCCCGCGGCCTCCCACCCATCACGGCGGGCCACCGCGATGACCAGGTTGCGCAGGCAGAGGGCGCGCAGGATGGGATGCCAGCCCGCGTTTTGCGCCAGTTGAGCCAGCGCCGCCACGCCCGCGCCGGCCTGCGCGGCCTCCGCCGCGAGGCCCGCCCGAAGCTGCTGCCAGGGCTCGGCGCCGCCGTTCCCAGTGGCGGAAACCGCGGCGGAGGCCCGCAGGCGAATCCGCGTTTCGATACTGTCGAGGGCGCCGGCACTGGCGTGCGAGGCATCGGCGCTGGCACTGAAGATGCGGGGCTCGATGCCAATGAGGTCGAGTTCCACGGCAGCGGTCGACCAATAAGGATAGTGGACGGGGAGAAAATACCGCCGCGCCGGCAAGCGCAAAGCGGCGCGGAGGTGAGTGGTCGTGCCTTGGAGCCAGGTTTCTCCTTGGCGCCAGACCAGCCAACTGAGTGTGCCCGCCGGCGGGACACACTCTGTCCCCGCTCCCAACCAGATATGAGCGGCGGCGCCGCGCAGCGGCGCCGGCAGGCTGTCCAGATGGGTGGCGCTGGTGCGCAGCACGGCTGGGGCCGCGGCCGCGTGGGTGGCGCCCAACCGATAACCGGGGGAATCAATGGAGTACACGGGCATGAACTGACAGGAATGCAAGGAGCACGGCCAGGGCCGTAACATCAATAGAGAAATTTAATCTTCATTTAATCGGATTCTTAACATCCATCCACATACTTCGCCTACGTCTCGGAGGTGTTGCGCCTTGTCATCAGCCACGTCGTCCATGGCGACGTTACCGCGGGCCCACGTCATGGTGGCCAGCGGCAACGCCGGTTTTCGCAAACAAATGCTCGATCTGCTGGCCGGAGCGCGCCAGCAGGGCGTGGAGGCGCTGGGAGGTGCTGACGCGCTGCTCAAACTCGAGCTTGACCGCTACACTGGGTTGCTCCTGGACCGGCAACTCCCCGACCTCGATGCCGAGGAGCTGGCGGGGCTGGTGTCGTCGCAGTACCCGCAACTGGAAATCGAGTTCTGTGACTCGGCGCGTCCGGGCGCGAAGACGCCGCCGCGGAAGACGGCGGCGAGCGGCGATCTGCGCCGCTTGCTGGACACGCTGCGGGGTGCGCCGGTCGCGAGTGCAGGAACAAACGATCTGGGGGCCAGGGAGGCGCCAGAGGGGCTGAACCCCGGGCACCGCGCCGAGCTGTTGCCGGGACTGGTTGGAGAGAGCGCGCACCTGCGGGATCTGTCCAACCTGGTGCGGATGGTCTCGCCGCGCCGGACCACGGTCTTGCTGCTGGGCGAGACGGGCACCGGCAAGGAAAGGATCGCGCACGCCGTCCATCAGACGAGCGGAAGATCGCAGCGGCCCTGGGTGGTGGTGAACTGCGCCGCCATTCCAGAAGCGTTGCTGGAGTCGGAGCTGTTCGGTTACCTGCGCGGCGCCTTCACCGGGGCGGTGCAGACGCGCGTGGGGCGCATTCTGGCGGCGCACACCGGTACGTTGTTTCTGGACGAGATCGGGGAGATGCCGCTGATGCTGCAAGCCAAGCTGCTGCGCTTTCTGCAGGAAGGGGAGTTGCAGCGGCTGGGCAGCAACGAGGCGCAGCGCGTGGACGTGCGCGTGGTGGCGGCCACCAATCAGGATTTAGCGGCGGCGGTGGAGGCGGGGCGGTTCCGCCGCGACCTGTACTACCGGCTGGCGGTCTTCCCCATCGAACTGCAACCGCTGCGCGCACGTCCCCAGGATGTGCTGCCGCTGGCGCGCCACTTCCTAAGAGAATTGCAAGCTGATGCCGGCGCGACGGTCCGCGGCGGCGCTGGCGGCCGGAACTGCGATGACAGCCGGGAGAGCCAGGGCAGCCCAGAATGCAATGACGCGCTGCTCACGCCGGAGGCGGAGGCGCTGCTTGAAGGCCATCACTGGCCGGGCAACGTCCGTGAACTGCAGCACACGATGGAGCGGGCCTTGATCTTATGCGACGGGCGCGGCCGCCTGGGAACGGAATATTTTCCCGCCCTGCAAGCGCCCCCGCCGGTCCGCTTTGGCCCTCGCCGTGCTGAATGATCGGCGGGAAGCCGCCGCCATGAATTTACTGAACCCGCCATTGCTGCAGCAGCTCCAGGGTTACCTGGATGTGGCCACGACGCGCCAGAGCCTGATCGCCGCCAATATGGCGAACATCGATACGCCCGGCTACCAGACGCGGGATTTGAATTTCTCCCAAGCGCTGGCCGCTGCCGAGGCAGGCCAGGATCCGGCGGCGGCGGAGCACACCGTCAGCGGTTTGCTGGCCCGGCCCGACGGCAACAACGTCAACCTCGACCGGGAGTCGTTTCTGATGGCGCAAACGCAGTTGCAGTTTTCGACCGGGGTGGCGCTGTTGCGGGAGGAGTTCAACCGGCTGAACATGGCCATCAACGGCGGGAGTTCGACGCCATGAATCTCTTTGGGGTCCTCGATATCAGCGCCTCCGCGCTGTTGGCGGAACGGCAGCGGGCGGAGGTGGTCACCAGCAATCTGGCCAACGCGCAGAGCGCCGGCGCCAACCCTGGGCAAGTGTACCGGCGCAAGGAGGTGGTTTTCGCCTCCCACCAGATGCCCTTCTCCGACGCCCTGGCGGCGGCGGGGGCGCCCGGCGGCGGGATGGTTGACACCGCCGCGCCCGGGGTGGCGGTCGAGGCGGTGGTAACGGATAACACGCCGCTGGTGCGGCGCTATGAGCCCGGCAACTCCAACGCCGACGCGCAGGGCTACGTCACCTATCCCAACGTGAACCCGGCGCAGGAGATGACCGACCTGATGGAAGCCGTGCGTTCCTATCAGCTCAACATCTCCGCCGCGCAAGCCACCAAGAGCATGATCCAGCAGTCGTTGACGCTGCTGCGTTAGGGCCTAGACCATGATGATTCCGCCCATTACGCCACCGGTCTTCACGCCCAGGGTGGATCCGGCTGGCGCGGCCGGCGCCGACAGCAACACTAGCGCCGGGGCCAGCTTTGCCCAGGAGATGCAAGGGGCGTTGCAGCAGATGGAAACGCTGCAGTCCAACGCCGCCACGCAGGTGAGCCAGTTGGTCAACGGCAGCGGCGGCGACGTGCACGCCAGCATGATCGCGGTGGAGAAATCGGACCTGGCCTTTGGCCTGATGCTGCAGCTCCGCAACAAGGCGGTGGCAGCGTATCAGGACATCTCCCACATGGCGTTTTAGCCGGCTTGCGGCCACACCTGAACGACCATGGGCCTCGCACTTAATCCCCTCGCCCACACCGGCGCGCCCGATGGGCAAGCCCAGCAGGCGCTGCGGCAAGCGCGCCAGTTGATCGGCCATCTGAGTCCGCGCCAGCGCTACGGCATTGGCGGCGGGGTGGCGGCGGTGATCGTGGTGCTGGTGGTGTTCGTGCACCTGATGGCCAAGCCCGGCTACAGCGTGCTCTACAGCGCGCTTCAGCCCGCTGACGCCCAGGAAGTGGCCAACGTGCTGAGCGGCCTGAGCATCCCCTATGACGCCTCCACCGATGGCACCAGCGTGAGCGTGCCCAGCACCGACTTGGACCGGGCGCGGGTGCAGCTCGCCGCCCGCGGCCTGCCGCATAGCGGGCAAATGGGCTTCGAGCTATTCGACAAGACCAACTGGAGCAGCAGCGACTTCGCCGAACAGGTCAACTACCAGCGCGCGCTCGAGGGCGAGTTGGAGCGCACGATCGAGACCATCCGCGACGTGCAGGCGGCGCGGGTGCACATCACCATGGCCCACGATTCCCTGTTCACCACCGAGCAACGGCCGGCCAAGGCGGCGGTGCTGCTGACGCTGCGGGATGGGACGCTCGATCCCGCCATGGCGACCGCCATCCAGCACTTGGTGGCGAGCGCCGTCGATCACCTCAGCCCCCTCAACGTCTCGATCATGGACGCGAGCGGGCAGATGTCGCTGGTGAACTCCCCGGGCGGCACCGGGTCGCCGGCCCAGACGCAACTTGAAGATGCTTTGCGGGACAAGATCCTGGCCACGCTGGCGCCCGTGGTTGGGGCCGCGCATGTGCGGGCCAGCGTGGCCGTCGAGTACGATCCCACCAGCGCCGATGACACCCAGGAGACTTACGATCCGCAAGCGACGGCGGTGCTCAGCTCACAGAGCACGAGCACAGTGGGGGCGAGCGCGGCGGGCGCGGCGGGGGTGCCGGGCACCACCAGCAACCTGCCCAAGGCACAAGCGCCCGGCACCAGCTTCAATGCCCAGTTGGGTGTGGGCACGACGCCGGGCGAGCAAAGCGAGAACCAAACCTTCGCGGTGAGCCGCAGCGTCAACCACATCGTCCGGCCCGCGGGCACCATCCAGCGCGTCACGGCCGCCGTCGTCATCGATGATGGAACGCAAACCACGGTCCAGCAGGGCAAGACGGTCACCGTGGCCCAGCCGCGCAGCGCCACCGAATTGACCCAGTTGCAGGCGCTGGCGGCAGCCGCCATCGGCATCGATACCAGCCGCGGGGACGTGTTGACGATCTCGAACCTGCCCTTCACTGCGCCGCCAGCGGCAGCACCGGCACCCGAGCCGGCGCCGGTGAGTCCGCTGCAGACGCTGGAATCCGCGCCGGCGTTGTGGGGAGGCGCCCTTCTGCTCTTGCTGTTGCTGGCCGGGGGCTGGCTCCTGATGCGCCCGCGGGCGGCGGCAGCACCGCCCCCGGCGCCGGCGGGGGCGCAGCTCAGTGCCCAAGCGGCGGGAGCGGCCGACTACCGTCTTGCGGCCGATGCCGATCGCCAGGCCAGCGCCGTGACGGCGTCTCAATCCGCCGCGGTGTCCAAGCCCCTTCCCGAGTTCATCAACGTGACCGATCTCTTGAAGGCCAGCCCGCTGGACGTCCCGCCTGAGTTGCAAAGCGTGATGCAGCTCAAGGAACGCGTGGCCGAGCGGGTCAAGCATGAGCCTGCCGTCGCCAGCCGGCTGGTGCGGGTGTGGATGAACAAGCGCCGCGAGGAAACGTCGTGAGCACCGCCATGACCAGCACCGCCAACGCCGGGGTACGCAAGGCCGCCGTGCTCTTGGTGCTGCTGGGCGACGAGGCCGCGGCCTCGGTCTACCGCTGCCTCCCGCGCGCCGAGGTGCAGCGCCTCACCGAGGAGATCAGTGAAATCAGCAACGTCGCCCCCATGGAGGCACGGCTGGTGCTGGAGGAGTACCACCAGCTCCTTTTGACCCAGACCTATCTGGCCCAAGGCGGCACCGAGTACGCCACCAACCTGCTGATTCAAGCCTTCGGTGAGCGCGACGCGCGCGCGCTGCTGGCCCAGGTCATGGAAGCCCAGGAAGCACGGGCCGGAAATCTGGACTCGTTGCAGCAAGCCGATCCACCGCAACTGGCCAAGTTTGTCCAGGATGAGCATCCGCAAACCATTGCCGTGATCCTCGCCCATTTGGGCGTGCGCGCCGCCTCCAGCTTGTTGTCCCTGCTGCCGGAGCGGTTGAGCGCGGAGTCGGTGCGCCGCCTGGCCGAGATGCGGCAGTTCTCCCCCGAAGTGGCGGAAAAGATCTCGGTGGTGCTGCACCGCAAGTTCGACAGTCTGGGAGAAAAGAGCCGGCGTGCCTACGCCGGCGTCAAAGCGGTGGCCGACATTCTCAACCGCTCGGATATGGGCACCAGCAAGATGGTGTTGGAGACGATCGAACAGAGCGATCCCAACATGGCGTTGAGCATCCGCAACCTGATGTTCACCTTCGAGGACTTGATCTCGGTCCCGGAGACCAGCCTGCGCGAGTGGCTGGCACAGATCGATAAGCGCACGCTGGCGCTGGCGCTGAAGGGCGCGGGCGGCGACCTGCGCAGCCATATCATGCAGGCCCTCTCCAGCCGTGCGGCCGAGATGTTGGTGGAAGATATCGAGGCGCTGGGGCCGATCCGGACGCGGGACGTCATGCGGGCGCAGCAGGAGGGCGTCACCCTCGCCCGCCGGCTGGAGATGGAAGGCAAGATGGTGCTCAAGGCGGATAACAATGAAGAATTTGTTGTCTGATCCGGCGCCGCCCGCGGAAGCGCGCGAGGCGGTGAAAACTTTTGTCTATCGCGACTGCAAGGCCGCGGGTGCCGCGCCGGAACTGGACCTGCCGGACCTGGAGGCGGACGACGATGGGAACATTCCGGATCCGGACCTCTATGTGAGCCAGAAGCAGGCGCAGGCGCTGGTGGAGTCGGCGCGCACGGAGGCGCGGGCCGAGGCGCGGGAGGCCTTCTGGGAGCAGGCGCGGACGCTGGCCGAGCAGGAGTTGCGCGCCGAGTTGGAGCAGCGGCTGGTGCAGGAACGGGCGGCGCTCGCGCAGGCGCTGCACACCTTTGACCGGCAACGGCAGGAGTATTTCCGGCAGATCGAGCGGGAGATGGTGGAGATGGTGCTGGCCATCGCCCGCAAAGTGCTGCACCGGGAAGCGCAGATCGATCCGCTGCTGTTGGCGGGAACGGTGCGCGTGGCCCTCGATCCCCTGGCGGCGGGAACGCCGGTGGAGTTGGTCGTGCCGCCCTCGAGCCTGGCCCGCTGGGAGGAACTGCTGCGCCGCAATCGCCCGTTGACGAATCCACCCCGGGTGCGCGCCGACGCCGCGCTGGAACCGGCGGGCTGCCGGTTGGAAACCGACACCGGGGTCACCGAATTGAGTTGGGAGTTTCAGTTGCGGGAGATCGAGCAGGGTTTTTTGGATCTACTGCAGCGGCGCACGGCGATCTGGGCCAACGAGGATACCGAACGTGATCGTGCCTGAAGCCAGTGTCCTGGCCGGCTATCGCCACCGCTTGGAGCTCACCCCGACGTGGCGCTGGCGCGGGCGGGTGACCAAAGCGGTGGGGCAGATTGTGGAATCGGAAGGGCCGCCCTGCTCGGTGGGGGAGAGCTGCCTGATCCGCGGCGCTGAAGGCGAGAGCGAAGCGCAAGTGATCGGCTTCCGTGGCGCCACCGTGCTGAGCATGCCGCTGCGCGCGCCGCGCGGCATCCGCTATGGGGATGCCATCGTCACCTGGGGCGCCAAGCCCACCGTGCCCGTGGGCGATGCCTTGCTGGGCCGGGTCACCGATGGCGGCGCCATTGCCGTCGATGGTTGGGGCGATATCCTCACCGACAGCTCCCGTCCCTACGACGCCGATCCGCCCGCGCCCATGGAGCGGGAGCTGATCCGCGAGCCCATGGGCTCGGGCATCCGCGTCCTGGATGGACTGCTGACCTGCGGACGCGGCCAGCGCCTGGGCATCTTTGGCGGCAGCGGCGTCGGGAAAAGCACGCTCATCGGCATGATGACGCGCCACACCGCCGCCGATCTCACCGTCCTGGCTCTGGTGGGGGAACGCGGCCGCGAGGTACGCGAGTTCCTCACCGACGCTCTGGGCGAGGAGGGGCGGAAACGCGCCGTGGTGGTGGTGTCCACCTCGGATCAGTCGCCGCTGCTGCGCATCCGGGCGGCGCTGGCGGCCACCTCCATCGCCGAGTACTTCGCCGGACGCGGGCGCCAGGTGCTGCTGGTGGTGGATTCGCTCACCCGCTTCGCCATGGCCCAGCGGGAGATCGGATTGGCGGCGGGGGAACCGCCCACGGCGAAAGGGTATACCCCGTCGGTGTTCGCCATGTTGGCGCGGCTGGTGGAGCGCACCGGACGGTTCCGTCACGGCAGCATCACCGCGTTTTATACCGTCTTGATGGAAGGCGACGACCAGCAGGATCCGCTCGTGGACGCGGTGCGGTCCCTGCTCGACGGGCACATCATCCTGGACCGGCAGTTGGGCGCGCAGGGCCACTATCCGGCAATCCACGTACTGGACAGCCTGAGCCGGCTGATGCCCGCGGTCACCAACCCGGAGCACCGGCAGAAGGCGACGCGCGTACGGCAATTGCTCGCCGCCTATCAACGCTCGGAGGATTTGGTCCGGGTGGGCGCCTATCAGAGCGGCGCCGATCCGCTGTTGGACCAAGCGCTGCAGGCGTTGCCCGCGATCAATGCCTATGCGCGCCAAGCCGCCGGGGTGCGCGTGCCGATCGAGGACGCCATCCAGCAGTTGCTGGAGCTGCCGGTTTAGCGCCATGGCCTTCCACCGCTCACTCGCGCGCTTGCTGAGCCTGCGCCAAAGCCTGGAGCGGCAGGAGGAGATGCGTCTGGCGTTGATCGCCGGACGCCTCGCGTCCGCTCGCGCCGCCTTGGAAGCCGCCCATATGCAGATGCGGGAGTTCAGCTCCGGGCGACTGACCGGCGCCGAGGGCACCTGCGGCGCGGAGTTGCAAGCCGCGGCCCTGCGGCAGACCAGCCTGGCCGAACACCTGCCGCGCCTGCGCGGGAACATCGATGAGTTGGCCGCCGCCCACCACGCCCAGTGTCTCCGCCTGACCGAGCGCCAACAGGCGCGCAAGATTCTGGAAACCCTGCGCGACCGCCGCGCGGCTGCCCAGCGGTTGAAAGAGCACCGGCGGGAGCAAGCTACGCTGGACGAACTATTCCTGCTGCGCCGCTAGGCTGACAACATCCGGCGGGGCAGCGGTCGGGCCAAGGCGGGGATGGACCCAGCGCGCGCCGTGGGGCGGAGGCGGTGCGTTCCAGGATCAGCTCGCGAACCAAGCCGGGAAAGCGGGGGTGGGCGCCGGCGGTTTGGACCCGGGTCATGCGCAAGCCGAGCGCGGCGCAGCGCTGCCGGGCCTCCAGGTCAAGGTCGAAGACCACCTCCATGTGGTCGGCGAGAAAGCCCATGGGAACGACGGTCACCGCTTCGGCCCCGTCTGCCCGGGCGGCGGTCAGCACGGTCTCGAGGCTGGGCTCGAGCCAAGGCTGCTGCGGCGGACCGCTACGGCTCTGGAACGCCAGCCGCCAGTGGTCCCGTCCAGCGGCGGCGGCCACGCTGGCGCAGGCTTCCGCCAACTGCTGCTGGTAGGGCCCGGTGGCCGCCATGGCGGTGGGAATGCTGTGCGCGGTGAAGATCAGTTCGCCTTCGCCGGCCGCCACGCGCTCGGCCATGATGGCGATGAATTCGGGGTGATTATAGAAGAGCCGCAGCTTCTCCACCACGGGCGCACGTTCGCCCACCGCACGGCGGGCGCCCTCGATGTCATCCAGGTACTGGCGGCAGCCGGAGTAAGAGCCGAATGCCGAGGTGACGAGCGCCAGCGCGCGGCGGACGCCATCGTCGGCCATCTGGCGCAGCGTGTCTTCGAGAAAGGGATGCCAGTTGCGGTTGCCGCCGTAGACGCGCCATGCGGGGCCGTGGGCCTCCAATTCGCTCTGCAAGGCAGCGATCATGGCCCGCGTGGCCGCACCGATGGGGCTGCGGCCCTCAAATTGGTAGTAGTGCTCGGCGACTTCCTCAAGCCGCGAGCGGGGCACGTTGCGGCCGCGCAGCACATTCTCGAGGAACGGGACTACGTCCTCGCGGCGCTCAGGCCCGCCAAAGGAAACCACCACGACGGCATCAAACGGTTCGGCGCTCGCCCCCACCAGGCCAGCGTACCATGCCGCGCTTCAGGCCCCGCCCGCGGGGGCGTCGTGGGCCGCGGCGGGCGCAACCGCAGGCGCCGGGGTGGCGGTGAAATCGCCGGTGACGGCGTAGGGCTCGACGTCGACGGTGCCGGCGATGTTTTTGGAACCATCCAGCGTGGCGGCGTAGGTCACCGTGATCGGGTCGCCGTTGTACTCGGAGTTGTAGGTCCAGGTGAACTTGTTGTCGACCACGCTCCCAGTCACCTGAACCGTGTGCTGGGGATCGGTACAGCTCCCGGTGATTTTGGTATCATTCTGCGTCCAGGCGCAGGTCAGGTCCATGTCCGTGCCAGCGACGCTGATATGGACGTTCCAGTTTCCGGTGAGCGCGGGCGCGGCGGCCATGGCGGCGCCAGCGCCCATGAGGAACAGTGCGGCGATCAACAGTGTCTTCATATTCGTTCCATCCTCCCGCGGCGGACATTGACCCCGCTGGATCGCCCTCAGTCTACACGCAATTCCGCCCCCTCGCCCGCTGCCCCCCGGTGGGGTAACATCTGCTACAGTATTGCGTGACTCAAAGTCACAAGGCCTGATGCCGCCGGCCTGACCCGCATGCTTCCCTTCCTCGCCAATCTCAGCCCCGCCGGCGTCTTGATCCTGCTGCTGAGCATCATGGTGTGCGGGCCGGTGCTGGAACTGATGCTGCGCCGCCGCCTGCTGCAGCGCTGGTTCCCCTCGAGTGACTCGATCAGCAATTATGTTCAGATCCTCACCGTATTCTATGGCCTGCTGCTGGGCCTGGTGGTCGTCGATCTGTGGCAAACGCACGACGCGGCGGAGTTGAACGTGACCGCCGAGAGCAACCAGGTCCGCATTCTGAACGGCTTGGCGCAATACTTTCCCAGCGGGGCCGGGGTGATCGGCGTGGCGCTGGGGGATTACACGCAGGGGGTGGTGAAAAAAGAATGGCCACGGATGTTGTCGGGTGACACCGAGATACTCTTTGGGTCCAGTCCCGAACTCGATCTGGTGCGCGCCACCATCCTGGACGTACCGGTGGCCACGCCGGGCGAGCAAACCATCCTGGCGCAGATGCTCACCTACTACAACTCCATCGTCGCGTCCCGGCAGCAGCGGCTGCTCGATACGGAGCGCCGCCTGCCGGCGGTGTTGTGGACCGTGCTCCTGCTGGGTGCGGTTTTCATCTGGCTGGCCACCTGGTTTATTCCAGCACCCTACCTGCGCTCACAACTTCTGCTCAGCTCGATTACCAGCGGATACCTGTTTCTTTTGGTGTATCTGGTGGTGGTGCTGGAGCATCCGTTCATCGGCGCTTGGCGGGTGGACCCGTCCGCCTACCAGCACGTCCTGCAGACGTTCCATTAGATCGACGGGATCGGCATGGCTAAATTTCCCCAGGGCAGCACAGGGACGGCGCGGCGCGACTTCCTCAAGCGGGCGGGTGTGGCGGGGCTGGGCGCGGCCGGCCTCGCGCTTGGGGCGGTCGGGTGGCAGCATGAGCGCACGCCGGATCCGATCAAGGTGGGCGTCCTGCACTCGCTGAGCGGCAGCATGGCGATCAGCGAAACACCCTTGTGCGATGCGGCGCTGCTGGCCATCGAGGAACTCAACGCCGCCGGCGGCGTCCTTGGCCGTCCGGTGCAGGCCATCGTGGAAGACGGCGCCTCCGATCCGGCCGAGTTCAGCCGCAAGTGCGCGGCCCTGCTCGCCCAGGACCGCGTCTGCTCGATCTTCGGTTGCTGGACATCAGCCTGCCGCAAGGCCATGCTGCCGGCGCTAGAGCACTACAACGGTCTGCTATGGTATCCGGTGCAGTACGAGGGCAACGAGTGCACGAACCAGGTGATCTACACCGGCTCGACGCCCCACCAGCAGGTGTTTCCATCGGTGCTGTGGCTGCTGCACAACGGCCATCGGCGCCTGTATCTGTTGGGCTCCGATTACGTGTATCCGCGCACCGCCAACCGCATTGTGCGCGCGGTCCTGGCCGAGGCGGGCCACGCGGCGGTGGGCGAAGAATACGTGCCGGAGGGGACCCGTGACTTCACCGCCACGATAGCGCGCATCCGCGCCGCCCGGCCCGATGTGGTGTTCAGCACCATCAACGGCGCCAGCAACCGCGCCTTGTACCGCCAGTTCCACGACGCCGGGCTGGCGGCGGCGGACGTGCCCATCATGGCCATGAGCATGGCGGAGGCCGAGATCCGTTACATCGACCCGGCCGCGACCACCGGGCATTATGCCGCGTGGGCTTACTTCGAGAGCCTGCCGGGCGCCGCCAACCGCGCCTTCATTGCCAAATTCCAAAACCGTTATGGCGACCGGCGCGTCACCGACGACCCCATGGAGGCGGCCTATTTCCAGGTGAAACTCTGGGCGCAAGCGGTGCGCCAAGCGCAATCCACCACGAGCGGCGCCATCCGCCAAGCCGCGGCCGGACAAACCCTGCAGGCGCCCGAGGGCCGGGTGCAGATCGACCCCGTGAACCGCCATACCTGGAAGTGGCTGCGTATCGGGCAAATCCAATCCGACGGCCAAATCGCGGTGCGTTATAGCTCGGTCCAGCCGCTGGATCCCAATCCCTGGCTGCCCCAGCTGAATGGCAACCGGGCCTGCAACTGGCCCACCGGGCAGGTGGTGCCGGACAGCGACTGAACGCCGGGAGCGCGGCGTCGCCACACCATGCTTGGCTTCCTCGAAAACCTCAGCAGCGGCGGCCTGATCATCACCTTGATGTGCGTCATGGTGTGCGGGCCATTTCTGGAACTGATCCTGCGCCGCCGCATGGTGCAGCGCTGGTTCAAATCGAGTGACTCGATCGTCAGCTACGTGCAGATGCTCACCGTGTTTTACGGGCTGCTCCTGGGCCTGGTGGCCATCGATCTTTGGCAGAAACAGGACGCGGCCGAGCTGAACGCCATTGCCGAAAGCGACCAGGTGCGGATTCTCGACGGCTTGGCCCAGTACTTTCCTAGTGGCGACGCCGGCGTGGTCAGCGTGGCGCTGGGCGACTACACCCAGGCCGTCATCAAGAAGGAGTGGCCCAACATGCTCACCGGCAACGCCGGGGTGATGTTCGAGGCCAGCCCCGGACTTGATTTGGTGCGCGACACCATCATGGATCTGCCGGTGACGACGATGAAGCAGCAAGCCCTCATGGAGCAGATGCTCACCAGCTATAACAGCATCGTCCAGGACCGGCAGCAGCGCCTGCTCGACAGCGAACGGCGGCTGCCGGCGGTGCTATGGATCGTGCTGCTGCTGGGCGCGGTCTTTATTTGGGTCGCCACCTGGTTCATCCCCTCGCAATATTTGCGTTCGCAGCTCCTGCTCAGCTCGATCACCAGCGGGTACCTGTACCTGCTGGTGTATTTGGTCGTGGTGCTGGAACACCCGTTCATCGGCGCCTGGCGCGTCGATGCCACCACCTTTCAGCACGTTCTGCAGACTTTCCATTAATTCGGGCGGTGGCGGGCGGCGATCGCGGCCCCGAACACGACCCAGAAGGCGGCGATGCACAGCCAGGCAAACCAGTCGCCCCAGCGGCCGTACAGGGTGCGCGTGCCCTGCGTGGGGACATCGGCGACCAGGGTGTAATCGGCGGTGCGGAAATGATCCATGGCGGCGAGCTGCCGGCCCTGATAATCATAGGCCGCGGATAAGCCCAGCCGCGTCTGGCGTACCAGGTTGAAGCCCTGCTCGATGGCGCGGAAGCTCGCCATCTCGGTGTGCGTGGGATCGATGGCCCGCCAATCGCTGGAGGGGTCGAGCACCACCCCGGGGTGAAGGCTCCGGCCCTCCTGCGCGATGTATTGGGGGAAATCGGCGTCGTAGCAGATCAAGGCGCTGAGGCGGCCGAAGGGAGTGTCGAGCACCGGCAAGCGGCCGTCGCCGCGCACGTCATAGGTTTGCTCGAAACTGGGCGTCAATTTCGTTTTGTGATACCGCCAGGCGGCCGTGCCCTGGGGCGTGATCATGACCAGCTCGTTCTCCACCGGATGCGGTTGGCCGGGGGTCACGGTGGCCAGCGCCATGCCCAGGTAAATACCGCGCCGGGCGGCGAGCTGCTCGCCTTGGGCGAGCAACGCGGGCTCGTCCAGGTTGAGAACCGCGGCGCTCTCCTCGGCCCAGAAGACGATCCGCGCCCCGGCTTGCGCCTGCTGTTCCGAGCGCGCCAGTAATTCGTCGTTCATGGTGCGGGAGCGCTGGCGGAACGCCGCCACCTCGGCGGCGCTGGCGCGGTTGAGCATCACGTCGTCGAACATGGCGTCATCGATTTCGGGCTGAAGATCGGGGTGCGAGAGCGAGGCCACGCGCACCGTCGCCGCGCCCGCCGGGAAAAACGCCAGGCGTGCGGCGCCCGCCAGCACCACGCCCGCCAAAACGGCCGCGATGAGCGCCGCCGACCGCTTCCCATCCACCGAGTCCCAACCGCGATCCCAAACGCGATTGGCCACGGCGGCGAACCATCCGATCAGGAACGTGACACCCGCCAGGCCGGTGACGGAAAGAAGCTGCAACAGCGCCAAGTCGCCGGCCTGGGTATACGCCGGCGATCCCCAACTCCCGTGCAGGCCGAACCCGTCGAGGTAAAAGAACGTGACCAGCGCGAGCGGATAGGCCAGCGTCGCGGCGAAGCCCGGCAGGCGGTCCGCCACCCAGCGGTCGGTGAGATAACACAGCAACGCCACCGCGCTGGTGGCCATCACAAACGCGGTGTAAAACGGCTGCGGGATCGGGATCATGCCGCGCCAGGCGAACGCGTGGGTCGCCAGGATCACGATGTACGCCGCCGCCAGCGCCAGCCGGGTACGGTTCACGCGCAAAAAGCGCAGCATGAACAGAGGCGCCAGCCATGCCGCCAGGGCAATGTTGTTGCGTCCGTTGTCGACCAATAGCAACAGCGCGCCAGCCACCAGCCAAGCCCAGCCGCTCGCCACGAAATGTGGCTCGCCACTCTTTGCTGGGCCGCTCCCGATGGCCGCTTCCTGCCGCCAGCTTTTTCCTGTTGGCATGATTCACCTCACCAGACTATCGACGGCGCCGTCGACGACCCTGGCGATCAGGGCCTCGCGGCTGACCCAGGGAAAACCCGGACGCAAAATCAACAGCGACGTGACGCCATGCACCGCCGACCACAGGGCTTGGGCGATGAGGCTGGTGTTGGCCTCGATTCCAGCCTGCGGCCGGGGCGGGCTAAAGCGCTGAGCGTCCAGGCAGCGCCGCACCCGTTCCCGCACCCGTTCAAAGGCCGCGTTCGGCGGGCGCGTCCCGTCCGGCTCCGGCAGCGTCGTCAAAAACGCCAGCCGGTACTCGTCCGGATGCGCCAACCCTGTGCGGACATAGCCGTGCATCCCGCGCCGAACGCGCTCCACCGGATCCTCTCCAGCACGGTCTTGCACCGCTGCCGCGCCTTCAAAAAGAATCGCAAAACTCCGCCGCATCAGCTCCTGCAGCAGCTCGTCCTTGCTCTTGAAGTGCAGGTACAGCGCTGCCGGCGAGCACTCGACCCGCGCCGCCAACTGCCGCATCGAGAAGCCATCGCCCTGCAAAAACAGCTGGCGGGCGGCGTGCAGAATCGCCGCCCGCGTCTCGTCCCTAACCCGTTGCCGTTGCGCTGCCGTCATCGCTAAACGGTGTTCATTATACTAAACATCGTTCATAACGCAAGCCCGCGCCGGCGCATTTCTGCCCCGGCTTGGCCTCAAAGGGCCATGCCGCCCGAAACTTCAATTCTCTGACCATTGACCCAGCGGTTTTCGTCGGCAAGAAGCGCCGCGATCATGGGGCCGATATCGTCGGCCACGCCCGCCCGGCCTAGCGCCGTATTGTCGGCCACCATCTGGTTGACGGCAGGGTTGTCGCGCACCATGCCGCCGCTAAAGTCGGTTTGAATCGCGCCCGGCGCGACGACATTGGCAGTGATCCCGCGCGGGCCCAATTCCTTGGCCAGGTAGCGGGTTAAAACTTCCACCGCGCCTTTCGCGGCTCCATAGGCGGAACTGCCGGGCACCGCCACGCGGGCCAAGCCCGACGAGATGTTGATGATGCGGCCGCCGTCTTCGATCAAGGGCAGGAGCTTCTGGGTCAGGAAGTAAACTCCTTTGAAATGCACGTTCACGATGGCATCGAATTGGGCTTCAGTCGTTTCCGCCACACTGGCGTGCAAGGAGTTGCCGGCGTTGTTCACCAAGTAGTCGAACCGGCCGCGAAGAAGAAGTCTTCACCTTCCGCCCAGCGCAAACCGCGCGCCGATGCACAGCGGAACCGTGAAAGCATTTTGGATGCGGCCAAGCAGGCATTCACCCGCGATGGCGCCAATGCCAGCCTGGATGACATGGCCAAGCAGGCGGGCGTAGGGGCGGGAACACTCTATCGTCACTTCCCCACCCGGGATGCCCTGATCGAGGCGGTATATCGCAGTGAAATGGATAAGTTCGTCGCCGCGGGACGGCAGTTCGCGGCGACTCTGCCCCCTATCGAGGCGTTGCGCGCGTGGATGCTCCGGTTCATTGACCTCATTGCGGCCAAGCAGCTCATCGCTCCCGTGCTGAGCACGTTTGCGGGAGATCCGTCCAAGCTGTTTGAGAGTTCCCGCGGCCAGGTGCAGGCAGCGCATGCAGCGCTGGTACAGCGCGCCATCAAACACGGTGACATTCGCGGCGACGTCGATCCCTTCGACCTGTTGCGCGCCCTGATCGGAGTCTCCCATGTCGCGGCCGACCCCGACTGGCAGCAGAGCGCCCGGCGGTTGGTGGAGATCCTCATCGCCGGCTCCGGCCGTACGCCCTCGGGAAAAATAGCTGGAAGTCTGGCAAATTGCAGCCATCTGTAGCACGCTGAATGCAGGATTACGGGGATTTGCGCACGCCATGGCCTACTATCTCTTCAAGTCCGAGCCGGACGTATATTCATTCGACGATTTCCTCCGCGATCAACAGACGGTGTGGGATGGGGTGACGGCCCCGGCGGCGGTGAAAAACCTGCGCGAAATGCAAGCCGGCGCGCAGTGGATCTTCTACCACACTGGTGGCGAGCGGACCGCCGTGGGCACCGGGACCGTGCTCGCCGTGGACGCGTCCGATCCCAAGGTGCCGATCGTCCAGGTCAAGGCCGGGCCACGGCTGAAACATCCAAAGACTTTGGCTGAGATCAGGGCCCAGAAGATCTTCGCCGCTTCCCCCTTGCTGAAGATTGGACGTCTTTCCGTGGTGCCCTTGACCGCGGCGCAGTGGGAATGGTTTCAACGTTGACCGTGGCCCGCCACTTTTCGCTGGGTCGCTCCCGTAATGCTCGCACTGTGAGCATCACTCGCTCAAGCGGAGCCGGAGGGGGGCATCGACCGCTTGAACACACCGGCTCAAGCATCGCGCTTCATCAATGCCGAGAGAGCCAACCATCCGCCCATTAAGCGCGCACTGCTTCCTGGGGCTCGTTGACGCCAAGCGAATCGTGGCCGACTGGCGCGCTGACTACAATCACCACCGGCCGCACACGGCCTTGGGCGGGCGCACGCCCGACGAGGCCGCCTCGGCGGCGGCGGGGCTCCGGTCGCCTACGGCTCCCTACGCCCCGCCGCCGCATGCTTTGAACCCGCTCCCAACGGAGCACAACCCGGCAACTCTCGCCTTATGATTGGACCTGATTCGGGGAGGAGGGAACCTCGAACCCATTTGACCTCTGATTCCGCTAGGAAGCGATCATGGGCCAGAGCGAGCAGAACGTTCCGTCGCTCTAATTCGTTCATCTCCGGGATCTTGGACACCAATTCGGACATGGCCTTCGTATGACTCGAAATTGAAGAGAGCCGGTCGAGGTAGCGGGCAATGATTCCGCGTCGGGTCTCGATGTCGACACGACTGAAGTTGCCGAGTTTAATCCTGAACGTTTCCCGGTAGTTTGGGTCGTTTTTGGATTCCGATCTCATTAGCTGCAGAAATTTCTGCTTTCCGTTCTGCGTGATTGTGTATCGCTGGCGACCCCGCCCATCATCCTTGTCGGATGGGTCAGACAGCCTTTGAATCAGACCGGCTCTTTCCAGTCTTTGCAACAGCGGATAAATCGTGCCCCAACTCACCTGGCGAGCCGGGCCTACAACCGAGTTGAGTACCTGATGAAATTCGTACCCATGCCACGGCCTCTCAATTAGCTTTCCCAATAAAAACAGCTCGTACATCCCCCCCCATTTCCGTTCACGCCCGCAGGGGATCCTCATTGACCGCACCCGAAGAGCTCTTTTTCGCATCTCTTCTTGCATTTTATATCGATTCGATATAAAGTGGGCGTTATATCGATTCGATATACCGATTCGCTACATGCGGCGGCGCCAGACGGCGCCACGATGGAGGTTATGCCATGAACGGCAAAATTGCTAAGTTTCCAACGTGGAAACTGATTTGGTCCAGACTCGGTGGGTGTTGTCTGATCTTCTGGATCATGTTTTTGGCTGCGAGTTCCGCGTCTGCACAGCGGCGCGTTGCCTGCGCCCCGCTTCTTGAGGCCGATCTGGCGCACTGGAATTCATGCCTCGCGCAGCGGGAGGGGTCGTCTCTGCCAAACCTCTCGCCCTCCTTAGCGCCTGCCCAGCCGGCACGAGTTCCAGCGCGAGCTACCCCCCAGGCGTTTTCATACTCTCCCATGACAAGAGAAGAACGTTGGCAGGATTACGAGCGCCAGAATTTCGAATCGTATGGAGCATTCTTCCAGGCGTTATTTACAGGCTTAGGAGACGACTTGGGAGACGTTCCCCGTTGGGATCCGGGGATGACTGGCTTATCCGAACACGTCGGCTCGGAATTTGCCACCTTTACAATCGGCGGAACCGTTCATTCTTCTTTGGCTGCTGCTCTTCATCAGGACACGCGGTATTTTCACTGTTCGTGCCGAGGAGCATTTCCGCGCACTCTCCACGCCGTGGGAAGAACGTTTTTCACCTATGGGGATAACGGACATCTCTATCCTGATGTTTCTGGCCTGGCCGGAATCTACTCCGGACCCATGCTCATGACGGGGTGGTATCCAGCGAAGTACACGGCCACCGGATATGGCGTTCGGCGAGCGATCATTGCGGTGGGCGTTACCTCGGCGGTGTACGTGATTCGGGAATTCAGTCCGGAACTCAAGCGGGCATTTCGCAGGCGGACACCAGGCGACGGCAAACCAGAGCGATAAACGCTTGCTGAGTCGAGCCGGCTATTCACTCGCTCCCCAGGTTGGTTCCCTTGGCAGCAGGAAGTTGAGAGGAAGGAATATGACTCCCAATGTAAAGACGAAGCGGTCTTGCAGCATCTTTAGCGCCCTCAGCGGGATTCTGGGAGTTCTGATGCTCATCGTCTCTTTCTCCATCAACGTCGGGCCTCCGCCAGGATCGTCAGGTCCCGACCTCGCGAGATTTGTCGCACAATCATACAACTCGGTCCTATGGGGTGCCTGGCTCCAGGCGGTGGGTCCGATCTTTGTCGTCTTGTTTGCATTTGCACTTATCCATCTCTGCGGTGCGGATCGAAGCATCTCGGGATGGATGACCTTCTTCGGTGCGACTACGCTCATGACCGTCAACCTAGTCGAGGTCACATTCTACATCTGCGCGCTATTCACGAGTCCCTCCGCGATGATGGAAATCGGAATCAGACTGATCAGTTCAGTTCAACATCTCTACTTCATCGTGTCTGCGCCCGCGCTTTTCCTGCCACTTGGAATAGTCCTGATCAATTCCACGATTATCCCGCGAGTTCTGGGTTACCTCGCACTTGGGCTTGGTGCAACGTTCGGCCTCGTTGGAATGGCCTCGTTGCTTACTCTGGCTTTACCGGCATCCGTGACGTCACTTGGGAGCATTCAGGCGCTGTGGTGGCTGGCAGCTGCCTTTTCACTCCTGGTCCGCAGTCGACGAATTGTAGAACTCGATTCAGAGAAGGCATAACAATGTTGGCAAGGATTTACCCGCTGGAGGACAATGAGATGACCGGAAGAACAACCCGCATATTGCTCTTAACCATTGCGATAGGCCTTGTGGCCTTTTTCACTGGGCCACGGATTTGGCCAATGGGCCCCGACGTGCCGATGCCACCGGCAAATCTTTTGCCCGGCTATATTGCTCTCTCAGCGATTGAGGCGCTTGCCTTCGGTTTTGCGGTAGCGTTCGCTGCATTTGGATGGCCTGCGATCAGGGTCCTCAATCTCGGTGTGCCGTGGCTAAACAAACTGTTATTTATCACTCTTTGTTGGTTTATTGGGAACTGGTGGATGCACGACAATCTGCACATGCACAATGGCCTCAACATGCAAGGGCTGCTCTTTATTGAGGTTGGTTTCCACCTATCAATGCTTGCTTGTGGGGTGACTTTAGCTGTCGGCCTGTTGCGCCGGGCAAATCATGCCGCGCCCGCGAAGGCGAACGCGCTGAACGAGTCCTGAGGTAACACGACGGAGGGATTAAATGATCTTTGCTGCTTTGTGCGCACGACCTCTATCCGCACACATTTCAAAAGCACTCGCTCCTCTGCCGGCAAACGGCTTTCAATTCACCGGAACGTGGAGGTGTCAGGGTGCTTTTCGTAACAATGAGGTTCATCGGTCGAATCCGAATGCCGGAAGGCGAACGCCCAGGCGCACGCGGCGCGCAAGCGCCTGGGGAGCACCATTCCGGCGCCCAGAGCGCAGCAGGTTGGCTACGGCATCAGCCAGAAGAAGCGCCGGCGGATCGAGGCGGTGTTCGGGTGGATGAAAACGGTGGCGCTGCCGCGCAAGACGAGATACCGAGGCCGGGAGCGGGTGCAGTGGGCCTTCACCTTCGCGGCGGCGGCATACAATCTGGTCCGCATGCGCAAGCTGCTGGCGGAGTCCGCCTGATCTCGGGCAGAGGCGTGAAATCCCGCGCCGCTGGCGGGGTCCGAGCGCCCCAGCGCCCCGAGCAGTTGTCACCGGGATCCTGACTGTCAGCCAGCATTACATTCCTTTGCGCAATGCGAAACCCCAAAGGCGGAGTGTACCGGGCGGATGAACATCAAAAGGGAGGATCACATGAATCAACCGGCAAGGGATTTCTTCGTGGAGTATGAGAGGGCAAATTCTGGCTCTAACGTTGCCGCGATCGGCGCGCTGTACGCAGACACATTCATGTTCGGCGGACCGGATGGCGTCCAGGCGGTCAAGAAAGAGGATTTCCTCAGAGTCCTCCCCAAGATGAAGGCGCGCTCTTCTTCGATGGGCGTTTCTGGGACGGAACTTCAGACCGTGGACGCGAGCACTCTGGATTCTAAATACTTGCTGGCGAGGGTGGTATGGAGGATGAAGCTCCGAGATCCGTTCGAGAACAAGCGCGTGGACGTAGCCGCAACATACATTCTGGCGCGAGGACCAGCAGACGCACTCTCGATCATCTTCCAAATTGATCATCAGGATTTGGCAAAGGTTATCGAAAGCGAACTCAACAATCAGGAATGAAGTAGTCTTTTCCGGGCTTAAGCAACTCAGATTCCGTGCCGTCGGGGCCGCGCATGACTGGCGATGGCTTGGTCTGCCTTGAGCAAATGTCACCTGTCGCGTACAGGCCAACGCGCACATTGAGCGGTCTGGACCGGTAAAACGATCGTTCTGACCGTGGGGTCGGCAATGGGGATTGACCTCCTCCCTGAAAACCGGTCCAGGGATAATGTGAGTTCCTGCCCATGAGGAGGGCCCACGATGCGCAAGTTTTACCGAGGAACAGATCATCGGTGTGTTGAAGGAGGTCGAGGCCGGCGGCAAGCCGAAAGAGGCCTGCCGTCGGCCCGGCGTGAGGAAGCAGACGCTGTACCGCTGGAAGGCAAAGTACGGCGGCCTGAAGGTGAGCGAGGCGAAACGGCTTCGTCACCTGGAAGAAGAGAACCGCGAGTTGAAGCACCTGGTAGCCGAGCTGATGCTGGATGTGAAAGGACTTTGGCTGGTGCTGTCAAAAACTTTTTGAGGCCCGAAGCCCGGCGGGCAGCCGTGAGGCTGCTCGCCGAGCAGTTGGAGTTGAGTGAGCGGAGGGCCTGCCGGGTGATCCCGGTCCATCGATCGAGTCAACGCTACCGGGCGAAGGCAGAAGCGGCGCCGGGGCTGAAGGAGCGCTTGCTGGAGCTGGCGGCGGAGCGGCGGCGGTTCGGCTATGAGCGACTGCATCTGCTGTTGCGCCGCGAGGGATGGAGGGTGAATCACAAGCGCGTGCTGCGCCGGTATCGGCAGGAGGGCCTGGCGCTGCGCCGGCGCAAGCGAAACGGTACCCGGCGCGGATTCGGCAGCCGCTGGCGCGGCCGACGGCGCCCAACCAACACTGGTCGATGGATATTGTTCGCGACACGCTGGCGGACGGAAGGGTGATGCGCATGTTGACGGTGGTTGACGATTACAGTCGGCAATGCCTGGCCATCGAGCTCGACACCTCGCTGCCAGGCACGCGCGTGGTGCGGGTGGTGGATCGGCTGGTGCGGGAACGGGGTAAGCCCGCATTGATTCGCACCGACAATGGCCCTGAGTTCGTCGGCCGGGCGCTGGATCGATGGGCCTACGAGAACGGCGTCAAGCCGGACTTCATCCAGCCCGGCAAGCCGTCGCAGAACGGCTACATCGAGAGCTTCAACAGGAAGCTGCCGGACGAGTGCTTGAATCAGCACTGGTTTCTGGGACTCGCCGACGCCCGGCGCATCGTGGCCAACTGGCGCGATGACTACAACCATCACCGGCCGCACATGGCCTTGGGCGGGCGCACGCCCGACGAGGCCGCTTCTGCGGGGGCGGCACCGCCGTCTTAAGCTTGCACCGGGGCGCGTCCAAGCTGCCACGCTGGTCTACCTTGACTCCGCCGCTGGGGATGCGCGGGTCGGCGTGGCCGACACCGCTGGGGATGCGCGGGTCGGCGCGGCGGCAGCGGGGGCGCGCGTTTGATATGATGCCACATGGCAGCCGAGCCCATTGCCGCCGCCGCTCCCGACCTCACGAGCTTCATGCTCGAGGTCAGCGATTTGGCCAACGGCACGCTCGATCTGGAGCAGGTGCTGCACCGGGTGGCGGAACTGGTGCGGCGGGTCGTGCACTTCGAGATTTTTGCCATTTTATTGGTCAACGAACGTACCCAGGAGCTGCGCATCCACCTGGCCGTAGGCCACCTGCCGGAGGTGGTGGACCGGGTCCGGGTCAAGGTGGGCCAGGGCATCACCGGCCGCGCCGCGTCCACCCAACAGCCGCAGCGGGTCAACGATGTGCGCCAGCATCCGCATTACATCGCCGCGTTGGAGGGGGTACGGAGCGAGTTGGCGGTGCCCATCCTGTGGAAGAACCAGGCCATTGGCGTCATCGATATCCAGGCGCCCGAGGTCAACGCCTTCAGCGATGCCCATGTGCACGCGCTGGTGCTGGTGGCCAGCCGCATCGCCAGCGCGATTGAGAACGCCAAGCTCTACCGCAGCGCTGTGCAGCGGGAAAAGACGCTGGAACTGCTCAACGGCATCAGCCGCGAGATGACCTCGATCCTCTCGGTCGACGACCTGCTCACGCGCACCGCCGAGATGGTGCGGCGCGTGATCGATTATCAATTATTCAGCGTGCTGATGGTCAACGCGGCCGGGGACAAGCTGGAGCACCGGATGTCGGTGAAGCTCGGTGAGAATGTCAACATCAAGCACGATATTCCGGTGGGCAAGGGCATCGCCGGGGCGGCGCTGGCGGCGCGGCAGGCGGTGATCGTCAAGGATGTGCGCAACGACCCGCGCTACATCATGGTGAACCCGGAAGTGCGCAGTGAGTTGGCGGTCCCACTGGTCTACCAGGACCAGGTGCTGGGCGTGCTCGACCTCGAACACGCCAAAAAGGGCTACTACACCGAGCGCCACGCCCGCACCATGAGCACGCTGGCGGCGCAGATGGCGGTGGCGGTGGTCAACGCCCGGCTCTACCAGCAGGTGTCGCGGGCGGAGCGGCACATGGAGCGGGATCTGCGCATGGCGCAGGAGATTCAGCGGCATCTGCTGCCAGCGCGCTGCCCGGAGCTGCCCAGCTTGCGGATCGCGGCGCGCTCGGTGCCGGCGCGGCAGTTGGGCGGCGACCTTTACGACTTCATCTCCTATAAGCAGCAGCGCACCGCCATTGCCGTCGGCGACGTTTCCGGCAAGGGCGCGGGCGCGGCGCTCTATGGCGCGGTGGTCAGCGGCATCCTGCGCACCCAGGCAGCGCACCAGCCCCGCCCGGCGGAGATGCTGGCCGCGGTCAATCAAATCTTGTTGGAGAGGCGGGTCGAGTCGCAGTTCATGACGCTGATCTACGCCCTCTGGTCGGAGCGCAGCGGGCAGTTGCACATCGCCAACTCGGGACTTCCCTACCCCATCCACGTCACCGCCGCCGGCTGCCGCATCGTCCCCGCCGCGGGCGTGCCGCTGGGCATGCTGGACGGCTCCCGCTACGAGGAGATCACGCTGCGCCCGGAGCCGGGCGACGCGGTGGTATTCGTGAGCGATGGCATCACCGAATTCATGAATGCCGACGGCGAGGAGTATGGCCGGACGCGGCTGGAACATCTGCTGCGCGGTTGCCGCGAGGCCGGGCCGGAGGCGATGGCGGCGGCGATTTTCGACGACGTCGAACGTTTCGGCGCGGGCCTGGCGGCGACCGACGACCGCACCGTGGTGGTGCTGAAGGCGGCGCGGCGGCCCTGAAGTCCAAACAAAAAACATGACACGGACCTTTGTGTACCAGCAGGGAGAGTTATCGGTGGGCGGCGTGCGCCTGGAGGCGTTAGCCCAACGCTTTGGCACGCCATTGTATGTCTACGATTTTGATGCCGTGCACACCGCTCTCGACGGCTATACCCGCGCCCTGGGGGCGGCGCCGCACCTGATCTGCGCCGCCGTCAAGGCCAATGGCAACTTGGCGCTGCTGGCCCAGATGGCGGCGTGGGGCAGCGGCTTCGACGTGGTCTCCGGCGGCGAGTTGGAGCGGGTGTTGCGCGCCGGGGCGCGTGCCGACCGCGTGGTCTTCAGCGGCGTGGGCAAGACCGCCGCCGAGATGGACGCCGCGCTGCGCGCCGGCATCCTCATGTTCAACGTCGAGAGCGAGCCGGAGTTGGAGCTGCTGGCCGCGCGTGCGGCGCGGCTGCGGCGCCCGGCCCGCTATGGCATCCGCGTCAACCCCAACATTCCGGCCGCCACCCACCCCCACATCGCCACCGGATTACGCCAGCACAAGTTCGGCGTCGAGGCCGCCACCGCGCGCCGCCTTTACGGCGCCTACCGCAGCCGCTGGCTGGAGCCCGTCGGCATCAGTTGCCATATCGGATCACAGATTCTGGAGACCGCGCCGTTCGAGCGCGCCGCCGAACGCCTGGCGCGGCTGGCGCTGGAGGTGGAAGCCGCCACCGGCGCTCATCTGCGCCTGGTCGACGTGGGCGGCGGCCTGGGAATTAGCTATCAAAGCGGGCAGCGGCCACCCTCTCTCGCCGCCTACGCGGCCGCCGTGCGCCGCGGCTTGCGGGCGCTGTTCCCGCGCGGCGGCGGCCGCGAACGGCGGCTCATCGTGGAACCCGGCCGGCGCCTGGTCGCCGCCGCCGGCGTGCTGCTGACGCGCGTGCTCTACGTCAAGGAGAACGCGTCCAAGCGCTTCGTCATCACCGATGCCGGCTTCAACGACCTCATCCGCCCCAGCCTCTACGGCGCCCATCACGAGATCGTTCCGCTGCGCCGCCGGCGCGGCGCGACCGCTCCCGCCGACATTGTCGGCCCCATCTGTGAGAGCGGTGACACCTTCGCCCATGGCCGCGCGCTGGCGCCGGTGGAGGCGGGCGATGGCCTCGCCATCCTCGATGCCGGCGCCTACGGGTTTGTCCTCAGCTCGAACTACAACGCCCGGCCCCGCCCCGCCGAAGTCGCCATCGCAGGCGGACGGGCGCGACTCATCCGGCAGCGGGAGACGCTGGACAAGATGCTGCAGGCGGAGTTAGTGGGAGTCCGGGGCGGAAAATAGCCGCAGGTCGGTGGCTCGCCACCTTCCGCCGAGTCGCGCCGCGACAGGTTACTTCTTGGTCTTCTTCTGCGCCCGCACCCGCGCCCAACGGCGTTTCTGCGCTTCGGCAATACGCTGGCGGCCCTCCACCGAGAGGTTGCGGGTGCTGCTGGCCGTGCCATGGCCATTCTGATTCAACTCCCGAAGAATACGCAGCGCGGAATCGATACGGCGTTTCTGCTCTTCCAAATCCTCGATGGCTTTACTCAGCGTTGACATTGCTCTCCTTGATACGGGTTTCTCGGTCTACCGGGGGCCCCCTCCAGGTTCGACCTAAATACACTTTAACGTGTTATGGCCCCATTGCGGGGAAAAAGTAAATCCGCTCCCGGCACTACCGGACGGGGGGCGCCCGCCCCGCCTGGGCTAGAATGGTTTTGCGGGGCGTAGCGCAGCCTGGTAGCGCACCTGCCTTGGGCGCAGGTGGTCCCCGGTTCAAATCCGGGCGCCCCGACCACTGGGTTGCAGGCTCACCTCTTGACAAAGTCTACCAACTCAGTAGACTTAGGTTGATCGATGCGGATTCGGCCATGAGAATCTCCCAACGCGGCCTCTATGCCCTGCAAGCGCTCACCGCGCTCGCCCAGCGCGGTCCGGCCGCCGTGGTCCGCATCCACGACATCGCGGCCGAGGAGAACCTGCCGGAGAAGTTTTTGGAAAGCATTCTGCTGGAGCTGAAGCGGGCGCGGGTGGTGGTGAGCCAACGCGGCGCCCACGGCGGCTATCAGCTTAAGCGCCCCCCGGGAGAGATCTCGCTGGGCGAGGTGCTGCGGCGCATCGACGGCCCGCTGGCGCCGTTCGAGGATTTCGAATCGCTCCGCCGCCGGGTCAAGGGCGGCGAGGCGCGCCACCGTCCCTTGTTTCGCGTCCTCCTCGACGTGCGCAACGCCACCGCCCAGATCCTCGACCACACCACCCTCTCCGACCTCTGTTGTCGCAGCCACAACGGCTGACCCTGCCGCCACCCCCCGACCGGTGGCGCCACCCTGCAAGCCAATCCTGAACATACAGCGGCGCCGCGGCGCCGCCGGAGGTGCCCGATGACGACAACCAACCCCGATTCAGAGAACAACCCGGAAGCCAACGGGCGCGCCAGCGAAAACGCCTGGCTGCGCGAGGTGGCGCGCGCGCTGCGCAGCATCCGCTACGGCTCGGTCGAATTGACCGTCCATGATGGACGCGTCGTCGAGTTGAATAAGACCGAACGGATTCGCAAGAGTTCGTCGTAGCCAGGCCAGCCGCGCCAGCCCGACCCCGGCCAGGGGAGGGTTCGATCACCAATACCGGCCTGCCCACCAGACCACTGGAGGCTTGAAGCCACAACCTGCAGGAGGCTTCATGTCCTTAACCGCGTCCTTGACCGTCCGCATCGCCAAGGCTCGACCATCGATTCTGGCTCTGGCCTTGGCGCTCATCCTGGGCGCCGCCGCCCAAGACGCCGCATCGTCCAAGACCGCCCCCGCCCCCGCCGCGCCCGAGAACGGCGTGCTGAAGAATCTCACCTTCAGCGGGGATATCCAGATTCAGGACGACAGTATCAGCGGCGGTCCCGCCAACGGATCGCTGGACCGCAACCGGCTGCGTTACCGCGTCCGGCTCAATCTCACCACCCAGCTCGATCATGACTTCAGCGGCGGCGTGTCGGTGGCCAGCGGCGACGTGAACGATCCGACGTCGACCAACCAGACCGCCACCGGGTTTTATACGCGTAAGCCGCTGGAGTTGAACAAAGCCTATCTCCAATTCCAGCCGCACGCCTTCCCTGCGCTGACCGTCACCGGCGGTAAATTCGCCTATCCCTGGCACAGTACGCAACTGGTTTGGGATAGCGATCTCAACCCCGAAGGCCTGGCCGAGACGCTGGCGTTTCCGCTGCGGGAGGTGGGGCCGCTGAAACAACTCGCGGTCGTCGGTTTCGAGTTGCCGTTCGCCGAAGTGGCCGGGGTCGCGCTCGAGGACAAGAGCATCGCCCAAAGCGCGGTCTACGGCGGCCAGACGCAGACCGCCTGGCAGCTCGCCCGGCGGCTGTCGTTGCAGGCCGACACGGGCTTTTACAACTACCACAATGCCGATCCCATCGCGCTGGCGTTGGCCAAGGCGAGCGTCAAAAATCCGCAAACGCCCGGAGTGGGCACACTTCCGCTGGCCTCCGGCAGCGCCTCCGAGAACTCGATCGTGACCACCACCGCGGCCAACCAGGTCACCATCGGCGGCGCCGCTTATCCCACCGGCGTGACCACCGTCACCTCGGCCCAGTTCGCCTCGAAGTTCGGCCTCTTCGACACGCTGGCACGGCTCGACGTCAACACCGGGTCGCCCAAGTGGCCGCTGGCCTTGATCGGAGACTTCGTGCAAAACACCGAGGCCTGCGCCAACGCCGGCGCCATCGCCCGCGCCCCGGCCAATACCGCGGCCGTGCACTATAGCCAAACCACCAACCTCCCCTGCGACCCCCGCCAGCGCCGCGGCACTTGGTTCGAGGCCCGGGTGGGACGCGGCCAACAAGCCGGCGATTGGGAGTTCCGTTACGTGCACACCATCATCGAGCACGAAGCGGTGCTCTCCAACTTCGACTACAACAACCTCCGCCAAGGCGCCGACGTCATCGAGCACATCGCCACCGCCGCCTACCAGTGGCATCGCAACGTGCAGCTCTCGTTCACCGGCTTGATCGGCCGCCCGCTCGATCCGGCCCCCAATGAAACCTGGCTTCGGCGCTTCGACACCGCCGTGACTTACAGCTTCTGAGGAAAGAAAACCACCATGACCACACGGAACGCCATCCTCATCGCATTTCTCCTGGGACTGGGATTGTTCGCCGGCCCAGCCCCGCAGGCGTGGGCACAATCGCCCGCCTCTGTCACCTTGCTCAATGTCTCCTACGACGCCACCCGCGAACTGTACCGTGACGAGAACGCCGCCTTCGCCAGCTACTGGAAGGCGAAGACCGGCCAGGCGGTGGTGATCCAGCAATCCCACGGCGGCTCCGGCAGCCAGTCCCGCGCCGTGCTCGACGGCCTGCCCGCCGACGTGGTTTCGCTGGCGCTGGCCTACGACGTCGACGTTCTCGCCGCCCGCGGCCACCTGTTGCCGGCTGACTGGCAAGCACGCCTGCCCGACAACAGTTCCCCCTACACCTCCACCATCGTCTTCCTGGTGCGCAAGGGCAATCCCAAACACATCCGTGACTGGAACGATTTGAACCGGCCGGGCGTTTCCGTGGTCACCCCCAACCCCAAGACCTCGGGAGCGGCGCGCTGGGCCTTCCTGGCGGCCTGGGCCTACGCCCTCGATCGCCCCGGCGGTACGCCTGTCCAGGCGCGCGACTTCGTCGCCCGGCTCTACAAAAATATTCCCGTGCTCGACTCCGGCGCCCGGGGCTCGACCAACACCTTCGTCGAGCGCGGCATCGGCGACGTGATGTTGTCGTGGGAGAACGAAGCCTTGCTGGCCACGCACGATCTGAGCCGGGGTCAATTCCAGATTGTCGTACCCTCCGAGAGCATCCTGGCCGAGCCCGCCGTCGCGGTGGTTGACAGAACCGTCGACCGCCAACACACCCGCACCGTGGCGGAAGCCTATCTGCGCTTCCTCTACTCGCCCCAAGGGCAGGAGATAGCCGCCCAGCACTTTTACCGCCCGCGTCTGCCCGCGGTGGCCCGGAAATACGCGGCGCAGTTCCCCGCCTTGAAGCTGATTACGGTCGGGCAGTCGTTTGGCGGCTGGCAAAAGGCGCAGGCGACCTTCTTCGCCGACGGCGCCATCTTCGATCAGATCTACCAAGCAGGGCACTAAATGATTTCAACCATGCCCACCGTCACGCCGGCTCGCGCCAACCCGCAACGGAACCGCGGCAATGTGATGCCGGGGTTCGGACTCAGCTTGGGAGTCACCGTATTCTCTCTGTCGCTGATCGTCCTGCTCCCCACCGCGGCCGCGATCCTGAAATCCTCCAGTTTGGGCTGGAGCCGCTTCTGGGCGAGCGTTTCGACGCCGCGCGCGCTGGCCTCCTACCGCTTGAGTTTCGGCGGCGCGCTGCTCGCGGCCCTCATCAACCTGGTGTTGGGCACGCTGGTGGCCTGGGTGCTGGTGCGCTACCGCTTCCCCGGACGGCGGCTCCTCGATGCCCTCGTCGATCTGCCCTTCGCGCTGCCCACCGCCGTGGCTGGCATCGCACTCACCGTCATCTATGGCCCCCACGGCTGGCTGGGGGCGCCGCTGGCGGCGCTCGGCATCCGCGCCGCCTATACCCGGGTGGGCGTGGTGATCGCGCTGACCTTCATCGGCCTCCCCTTCGTGGTGCGCACCGTGCAACCGGTGCTGGCCGGCCTTGGAGAGAATGACGCGGAGTGGGAAGAGGCGGCCGCCAGCCTCGGCGCCGGACGCTGGCAGACCTTCCGCCGCGTGCTGCTGCCGGTCCTCACCCCCGCCGCGCTCACTGGTTTCGCCATGGCGTTCGCGCGCGGGGTGGGCGAATACGGCTCGGTGATCTTCATCGCCGGCAATATGCCCCTGCGGACCGAGATCGCGCCCCTGCTCATCGTCATCAAGCTACAGGAGTTCGACGATGCCCAGGCCACCGCGATCGCCGTCACCATGCTGGCCGCCTCGTTCGCGCTGCTGCTCGCGATCCAGTGCCTGCAGCGGCGGAGCGAGCGCTGGGGACAACGATGAGCACCGCCGGCATCACCGTCCGTGCCATCCCCGGCGCTGCCGACCCCGCCTGGGCCCGCTGGCTGCTGACCGGCGCGGTGGTGCTGTTCCTCGCCGTCTTCCTGCTGCTGCCACTGGCGGTGGTGTTCGGCACCGCCCTGGCCTCGGGCCTGCACGCCTACCTGGGCAGCCTCCGGGATCCGGAGACCCAAGCCGCGATCCGCTTGACCTTGCTGGCCGCCGGCATCGCCGTGCCACTCAACGCCGCCTTCGGCCTCGCCGGAGCGTGGCTCATCGGCAAGTTCGAGTTCCCGGGCAAACGCCTGGTCACCGGCCTGATCGAGCTGCCGCTATCGATCTCGCCCGTGGTGGCGGGGTTGATGATCGTGCTGCTGTTCGGCGCCCAGGGCTGGTGGGGACCATGGCTGGCGGCCCACAACCTCAGCGTCGTCTTCGCCGTTCCCGGCATCGTGCTGGCCACCATCTTCGTGACCTTCCCCTATGTCGCGCGCGAACTCGCCCCCGCCCTCGCCGCCGCCGGCAACGACGAGGAGGAGGCCGCCCTCACCCTCGGCGCCAGCGGGTGGCAGGTGTTATTCCGCGTCACCCTGCCCAAGGTGAAATGGGCGCTGCTCTACGGCGTGATCCTGTGCAACGCGCGCGCCATGGGCGAGTTCGGCGCCGTCTCGGTGGTCTCCGGACACATCCGCGGCTTGACCGACACCATGCCGCTGCAAATCGAGGCGCTCTACGACGACTACCAGTTCACGGCCGCCTTCGCGGTGGCCTCGCTGTTGGTTCTGCTGGCGCTGGCCTCTTTGATTATCAAAGTTTGGCTGGAGTCAAGAGAGGGATCGCAATGAACATTCATGTCCGCCACCTGACCAAAACCTTTGGCGCCTTCACCGCCCTCGACCGCGTCTCGCTGGAGATCCCCTCCGGCGGCCTGACCGCGCTGCTGGGCCCCTCCGGCTCGGGCAAAACCACGCTCCTGCGCATCATCGCCGGCCTGGAGCGCCCGGACGCCGGACAGGTCGAGTTTGACGGCGCCGACATCAGCGGCCAGAGCGCCCGCGAACGCCGGGTCGGCTTCGTCTTCCAGCACTACGCTCTCTTCCGCCATCTGACCGTGTTTGAGAACATCGCCTTCGGCCTGCGCGTGCGCCCGCGCCGCTCGCGTCCGGCGGAGGCGGAGATCCGCGACCAAGTGCACGCCCTGTTGCGGCTGATCCAGCTCGAGAGCCAGGCCCACCGCTACCCGGCACAGCTCTCCGGCGGTCAGCGCCAGCGCGTGGCGCTGGCGCGCGCCCTGGCCATCAAGCCGCGCGTGCTGCTTTTGGACGAACCTTTTGGTGCTCTCGACGCCCACGTGCGCCAGGAGTTGCGCGCCTGGCTGCGGGAGCTGCACCACGCTATGCAGGTCACCAGCGTGATGGTCACCCACGACCCGGAGGAGGCGCTGGCGTTCGCCGACCGCGTCGCCATCTTGAACGCCGGCCGCCTTGAACAGGTGGGCAGCCCCGAGGAGGTGACCCGCCGCTCCACCAACGCCTTCGTCGCTCATTTTCTGCGCGACCGCGCCGGCACCGGCGCAGTGACGATACAATGAAACTGGAGTCTTATGAACGGCGGACGATTAAGCAACGATGAGACGTTCTTGCTGGGGATCGGTGAGTTGCGTGGGCAGCTGAACACCCCCGCCCCCAACAAGGAGGTCGCCGAGCGTGCCCTGAACCGCATCGCGGTGCGCTACCCCGAGGAGGCGGAGCAGTTACGCGGCCTCTGGCTGGCGGCCAGCGCAGAGCGCGGCGAGGCGCTCGATTCCATGCTCGACTCGATCGAAGCCCAGCACCGAGCCGAAAGCGATGAGGATTAGTGGACTAGTCGTCCAGCGCGGCGGCGGTTTCCAACTCGCGCGAGGATAACGGCTTGTGGAAGATCCGGTAACGGGCCAGCAACGCGTGCTTCAGCGCCCACTGCACATCATCGTCATGCGGCGCCTTGCGGCCATTTTCGCGGACGTAACCGTCCAACTTAACGGAATCCACCAACCCCAGGCGAATATTGCCTTCACAGACGATCACCCGGTTGCCCTGGGGAATGAGGTTGTAACGAGTCAATCGGGAGGGTTTGGTCATGGGTTTGCCTCTCCGGTGCGGGAATACGATCAAAACCTTTAAAACCGCGCTCAAAATCAGGAGCGCCAATTACTTTAATGGGACAATTGTAGCACGAATTATTGCATTTTCTAATACCCCGGCCGGCGCTTCCCGTTTTTCATAAATCCATCCATTCCCTTGGGCTGTGGCAGGATGGGACTTATGGCGCCGGATTCCGCCCAAGAACTGGACAACCGCGAACGTCTCTCCGCCGCCGGTGGCGGCGCCGAGCGCCGCGACCGCCAACACCGGCAGGGCAAGTTGCTGGCCCGGGAACGGGTCGAACTGCTGCTCGATGCCGGCAGCTTCGAAGAGCTCGATCAGCTTGTCGTCCACCGCAGCGAGGACTTTGGCATGGGCACACAGCGCGTGCCCGGCGATGGCCTGGTCACCGGCCACGGCACGGTCGAGGGGCGGACGGTATTCGTTTTCGCGCAGGATTTCACCGTCTTCGGGGGGGCGCTCTCGGAGGCCAACGCCGCCAAGATTTGCAAGATCATGGACCAGGCGATGCGCGTCGGTGCGCCCATCGTTGGCCTGAACGACAGCGGCGGCGCGCGGATCCAGGAGGGCGTGGCCTCGCTCGCCGGCTACGCCGACATTTTTTTGCGCAATACGCTCGCCAGCGGCGTAGTGCCACAGATTTCCGCCATCATGGGGCCATGCGCGGGCGGCGCCGTGTACTCACCCGCCATTACGGATTTCGTGCTGATGGTGAACCACACCGCGCACATGTTCGTCACCGGACCGGATGTCATCAAGGCGGTCACCCACGAAGAGGTCAGCAAAGAGGACCTAGGCGGGGCCATGACCCATAACCAGACCAGCGGCGTCGCCCACTTCATCGCCGCCGACGATGCCCAGTGCCTGGCCATGATCCGGGAGCTGTTGAGCTTTTTGCCTTCGAACAATCTGGACGATCCCCCGCCCCATCCCACTTCCGACGCTCCGGACCGTGCCGTTCCCGAGTTGGACACGATCGTACCCGCGGCCAGCGACCAGGCCTACGATATGCGCGCGGTGATCCGGGCGGTAGCCGACGACCGGTATTTTTTCGAGGTACACGAGCACTTCGCGCCCAACCTGGTGGTGGGCTTTGCACGCCTCAACGGGCGCAGCGTGGGCGTGGTGGCGAATCAGCCACTGCACCTGGCAGGGGTGCTCGACATCAACGCCAGCGTCAAAGGGGCACGGTTTGTACGCTTCTGCGACGCCTTCAACATTCCGCTGATCACCTTCGAGGATGTCCCCGGCTTTCTGCCCGGCACGCAACAGGAGTGGGGCGGCATCATCCGGCACGGCGCCAAGCTGCTGTTCGCCTTCGCCGAAGCCACCGTCCCCAAGCTCACCGTGATTACCCGCAAGGCTTATGGCGGGGCGTACTGCGTGATGTCATCGAAGCACCTGCGCACCGACGTCAACTACGCCTGGCCGACGGCGGAGTTGGCGGTGATGGGCGCCGAAGCGGCGGTGAACGTAATTTGGCGGCGGGAGCTGGCGACCGCCCCCAACCCCGACGGCCTGCGCCGCGAGCGCGCCGCCGAGTTCCGCGAACGCTTCGCCTCCCCCTACCCGGCCGCCGAGCGCGGCTACATTGACGCCATCATCCGCCCCCACGAGACCCGCGCCCGGCTGATCCGCGCGCTGGAAATGCTGCGCGGCAAACGCGCCGTGAACCCGGCCAAAAAGCACGGCAACATCCCGCTTTAAAGGGGGAACGCCGGTCCAGCGCGCGGGCGGGCGTCAGCCCGGGCGCCCGCGCCTAATTCGTCAACTGCACCAGGATGGTACCCCAGCTGACCTTGGCCTCGACTTGCACGGGGAGGTGGCGGGCGTCGTCGCTGAACCAGACCCACATCGTGCCGGGGCGTTGGAAGACGGAGTTGCCGAAGACGGTGGGTTCGGTGCGCACGGCGGTGAAGCGGCCAGCGGGGGTGGTGACGGTTTCTTTCAAGTCCACGGTGAGGCGGACGTTGGTGGTGGCGCCGCCTTCGTTCACGGGAAAAGTGTAAACGTCGCCGACGTGCAGCGGCTCGGCGCGGGCGTAATCGAGCGCGCTGAACAGATCGAGCACGCATCCGGGGATGGGTTTGACCTCGTGTTTGAGCACGGGCGGCTGCTCGGCGGGGTTGGTTTCGTCGAGGATCAACTGATGCTCGGCGGGAAAGTATTGGATGCGGGTCTGGCGATGGCGGCGGCCCTCGACGGTATCGTTGTCAACGGCGGTGGTGCAGAGCGAGCCGGGGTCATACCAGGACGTCATGCGGTCGCGGATGGGATAGAACAAGCCCACCAACGGATTGGCGTCGGCGGTGAAATGAATTTGGCGCAGGCCGCCGCTATCGCTCCACGCCAAAGTGGCGGAGGCGGCCGGCAGCAGGCGCCAATGGGCCTCGTAGTGCAGCACGCCCGCCGGCGGCGGCGCGGGCAGAGGGGCAGCCCTGACCGGCGCCCCTGGCGCCGCGTCCACAAGGGCGCCCGCCAGCAGCGCGAGGCTCAGCACCACGCGGCCGGTTACCACCGCGCCAGGGCTCCGGCCAGACCAGCGATGGGCGCCAGCCACTTGGCGACCAGCACCAGGGCGATCACCAGAAAGCCCAGCAGGGCGTGGTATTCACGGTGTTGCAGGTACAACGCCAGCGAGAAGCTTTTGCCTTCAGCGCGGCGGCGCGGCGGCTGGCGCGGCCACAGCCGCGGCACGCGCGCGGCGTAGGCGTCAAACTCAGCGCCGAAGCGCTGGCTGAGGAACTGCTCTTCCCGGCGGATCACGGGCAGGTAGATGCCCACCAGCATGGCGATGGCGATCACCGCCAGCAGCCAGGAGGCCGCCGCGACCACCAGCCCCAAAGCCAGGATGGCGCTCCCCAGGTAGAGCGGGTTGCGGGTGAAGCGGTAGGGGCCGGTGGTGGCCAGGACCTCATTTTTGCGGATATGGCCGGCGGCGGCGGCGCGCACCGCCAAGCCCAGCACGGCCAGCGGCAGACCGACCAGCAAGCTCAGCCGGTGGGGGCGGGCGGCAATAATGAGCACGGCCGCGGCCACAAACCCCAGCGGCACACGCCAACGCTGAATTCCGGTGCTCACCAGGCGCGCTCCGGGGCGGGCGCCGGGGCGGGCATTGAAGTGGCCGGACGGGCGCGGCCGAGAAGTTGCCCGCAGGCGGCGGCGACCTCTTCGGGGGTGATGGCCAGCATGGCCGGCGAGTAGGCGTTGCCGCGGCGGTAGGTGGTGGCGGCGGTCTTGCGAATGACGGTGCACGACTCCGAGTACGGCCCGTTGCGCGCCGGATCGGTGGGACCGAACAGCGCCACCGTGGGCACCGCCAACGCCGCCGCCAACTGCAGCGGTCCGGTATCGCCCCCCACCGCCAAGCGCGCCCGCGTCAGCACCGCCGCCAGATGTTCCACATCGCCGGAAAACAGGCGGGCGCGGATCTCGTTGGCGCGCCGGTACGCATCGTCCATATCGCGCTCGCCCGGTCCGCGGTTCAGCACGATGGTCAGGCCATAATCCCGCCCGAGCTTCTCGGCCAGGACGGCATACTGGTCGCTGGGCCAGCGCTTCGAGGCCCAGCCGCCGCCAGGGGAGAAGAAGGCGAAATCCCCGAGCTGGTTGGCGGCAATCCAGCTGTCCACCGAACGCTGCGCCGCGCTGGGCACGGGGAACGGAAACTGCAAGCGGCGCTGGAACGGCGTCTGCGGAGCCTCGCTGGAAGGAACGATGGCGGCGGCGAGTTCGAGCATCTGCTCGACCACGTGGGCGGCGTGGGGCGCGACGCGCCGCGTGTAGGCCCAACCCGCCAGCCCTTCGCGCCGCGCCGCGCGGGCGAAGCCGATGCGCAGCGGGGCCCCACTCCACGCCGTCAACACCGCCGATTTCACCGTGCCCTGCAGATCGACGGCGCAGTCAGCGTGGAAAGCGCGCAAGGCCCGTAGTCCATCCCGCAGTCCCGACCAGCGATGCGGCCGCCGCCGCACCTCCATACTGTCGATCAGGATGAACTCATCCACGTCCGGGTGGCGTGCGACGAGAGGTAGCCACTTTTTCTCGATCGCCCAGGCGATGCGCGCCCCGGGGAAGGTGGCGCGCAGACTCACCGGCACCGGCAGCGCGTGCACGATGTCGCCGAGGCTGCTGAGTTTGACCAAAAGGATGCGTTGGGGAGCTGCCACCATTGCCCTCAGTAATGCCTCAGTATCGCCGTTCTGCCCGAATACGGGCAAACAGGTCCCGGGTGGCGTGGTGCTTAGGATCTCCCACGATGTGAATGGCGACCTTCAACTCCCGCGCCAGAGCCGCTTCCGGCACAGATTCGGGGGTGTAATCAGTACCCTTGGCGTGGATATCGGGGCGCAGCGCGCACAGCAGCGGCTCGACGGTGAGCTCGGGGAAAATGGTGACCGCCGCCACGCCCGCTAGTGCGGCCACCAATTCGGCGCGCGCCTGTTCGGGCAGGATGGGGCGCCCCGGGCCTTTGAGCTGGCGGGTGCTCAGGTCGGCGTTGACGGCGACGACGAGCCGATCCGCGAGTTGAGCGGCCGCGCGCAGATAGCGGACGTGGCCGGCGTGGAGCACGTCGAAGCATCCATTGGCGAGCACGATTGTATCCCCGCGGGCGCGCCAAGCGCGGGCGCGATCCCATAGTTCGCGGCGGCCGACGATCTTGTCCAGGTAGGGAGGCATCAGGCTAAGGCGGCCTCGAGTTCGGCAGCAGTGATGGTGGCCGTGCCCGGCTTCATCACCACCAAGCCGCCGGCCACGTTGGCGAGCGCCGCCGCCTCCGCCCCGGAAGCGCCGGCGGCCAGCGCGGCGGTGAAAACGGCGATGACGGTGTCGCCCGCACCGGTGACATCGAGCGCCTGCGGGCTGCCATGCACGGCGAGATGACGGGGGGGACGGCCGGGCTCGAACAGCGCCATGCCGTCGCGCCCGCGGGTGACCAGCAGATGCTGACACCCCAAACGCTGGCGCAAGCCGCGGCCGGCGCGTTCGAGCGCGGCGACGCCGCCGTCGACGGGGAAGCCACAAGCGGCCTCCAACTCGCTTTCGTTGGGCGTGGCCGCCGACAGACCGCGGTAAGCCGCGATCTGGTAACGGGCATCAACACTGACCAGCGCCGGCGCCGGCATGGCGGCGCGGACCGCCGTGGCCGCCTCCGGAGTCACCGCCCCGTAGCCGTAGTCGGTAACAAGCAAGGCGCCGGCGCCGCGCACGGCGCGCGCGGCGGCGCGGCTGAGCCTTTGTTGCATCCGGGGCGCGAGCGGCTCCGGTTCCTGGTCCAGCCGCACCACTTGCTGCGGCTTGGTATGGGGGTGATGGGCCAGGATGCGGGTCTTGGTGGGGGTGAGATAGCCGGGCACCTGCAGCACACCGGTGACGTCAATGCCGCCGCGCTTGAAGATTTGCAACAACCCGCGCCCGGACTCGTCGGCGCCCACGGCGCCCACCAGCCGCACCTGCACGCCCAGCGCCGCCAGGTTGACGGCGGCGTTGGCGCCGCCGCCAGCGGCGAGGCTGCGGCCACGGCGCTTGAGGATCAACACCGGCGCCTCGCGCGACACGCGCGCAATCTCGCCATCGATAAACTCGTCGGCCACCAGATCGCCCCAAACCACCAGCGCCAAGTGGCGGAAGCGGCGCGGCCAGGATTGCAGCGAGGACGTCATCGCTTACTGGACGCCGCCAGAATCCAATTGACGGCGGCGGCGGCATCGCTGGACACGCGGTCGGGCACGTCATCCTGATCGGGGCTCGGGGGCTCCGCCAGCGAGCTCTCGCCGTAACCGGTCCGCACCAGCACGGCACGCGCGCCCACGGCGTGGGCACAGGCGATGTCGTGGCGGCGGTCGCCGATCATCCAGGACGCGTATAGGTCCAGGCCCAGATCGCGGGCGGCCTTCTGCAACATCCCGGGCTGGGGCTTGCGGCAGGAGCAAGCGCGGTCGTAGCCAGCCACCGTGCCGCCCGCATAGTGGGGGCAGTAGTAGATGCCGTCCAGATGAGCCCCGGCACTCTGCAGATGATCCCGCAATAGCCCGTGCAGAATGCCAACATCGCCCTCGGTGAAATAGCCCCGCGCCACCCCCGCTTGGTTGGAAACCAAGACCGCCGCCCACCCCGCCTGGTTCACCCACCGCACCGCGGCGGCGGCAAAGGAGAGGATATGGAACTGCTCCGGCCGGCCGGCGTATCCCACCTCTTCGTTGAGGGTGCCGTCGCGGTCGAAAAAGATAGCCGGGCGCATGGCAGGCTCATTGTAACGTGAGGCCGGGGCGGTTTTTCCCCCGCGCCGGTTCCGCTTCGTTTATTGTGGATTCAGCGTATGCTTTCCCGGGAGTTTCGCGTTCATTTCGTCGGCATTGGCGGCATTGGGATGAGTGGGATCGCCGAGGTCCTGCTGGTGCAAGGCTGGCCGGTTTCCGGCTCCGATCTCCGCGCCTCGGCGGTCACCGCGCGGCTGGCCCAGCTCGGCGCCCGCATTCACATTGGCCACGCCGCCGGCAATGTAGGCGATGCCGAGGTGGTGGTCACCTCCAGCGCCGTGGCCGAGGACAACCCCGAGGTGGCGGCGGCGCGGGCACGGCAGATTCCCGTCATTCCACGGGCGGAGATGCTGGCGGAGCTGATGCGGCTCAAGTTCGGTATCGCCGTTGCCGGCATGCACGGCAAGACCACCACGACCTCGATGATTGCCACCGTGCTGGCCGGCGTCGGCCTGGATCCGACCGTCGTGGTCGGCGGACGGCTGGATTCGATCGGCTCCAACGCCCGCTTGGGCTCAACCCAGTACCTGGTCGCCGAAGCCGATGAGAGCGACCGCTCGTTTCTGAAGCTGGCGCCCATCATCGCCGTCATCACCAACCTGGACCGGGAGCACCTGGACTGTTACAGCGGCATCGAGGATATCCAGAACGCGTTTGTGGAGTTCGCCAACCGCGTGCCGTTCTACGGCACCGTGCTGGTGGGCGGCGATGACGAGGTGACGCGCGCCATCCTGCCCCGCATCCGCCGCCGGACGCTGAGCTACGGCACCGCAGCGGGCAACGACCTGCGCATCGAAGCGGTGGAGTTCGCCGGGAAGGAGACGCGGTTTCGCCTGCAGCAGACGGCGGCGGCGGCGCATTTATTCGGCCGGGAGATCGCCAGCGCCAATCTGGGGCAATTCCGGCTGCAACGGCCCGGCCTGCACAACGTGCTGGACGCCACCGCCGCCATCGCCACCGGGCTGCTGCTGGGCCGGGACTTGGAGCTCATTCGCACCGCCATTGCCAGCTTCGAGGGTGTGGACCGGCGCTTCCAGGTGCGCGGGACGGTGGGCGGCGTGACCGTGGTGGACGATTACGGCCATCACCCCACCGAACTGGCGGCGACCATTGCCGCGGCGCGGCAGGCGTACCCGGACGGGCGGGTGCTGATGATCTTCCAGCCGCATCGCTATAGCCGCACCTATCACCTGCTTGGCGAGTTTGGGCGCGTGCTGGCGCTCGCCGACCAGGTCTGGCTTTTGGATATCTATGCCGCCGGCGAAACCCCGATTGCCGGCATCAGCAGCGCCGTGCTGGCGGAAGAGGCCCGCAGCCGGGGCGGCGCGGTCACCTACGCCGGCGACGCGGCAGCGGCGGTGGCACAAGCGGCGGCGGCGTGCCGTCCTGGCGACGTTATCCTGACCCAGGGAGCGGGCAGCGTGTCCGGACTTGGAGAAAAGCTCCTGCGGGCGCTGCCGCAGGCACACCCGGTATCGGCAACGGCGGAGTTGGGATGAGTGAGCGCGCCGAACCGCCGTGGGGCGGCGACGACGAACCGGAAGCGCCCCAGGAGCCGGATTACCGGCGGCGGCGGCAGCCGGTGCGGGTGCGGCGCAGCCGCGGCGCCGATTGGGGAGGCCGGGCGCAGCGCGCGTGGCAGTGGGGGCGGACGCGCGGCTGGAAGCCAGCGCTGATCGCCGCCCTGGTGCTGGGCACGGCTTGGGGCGCCGATACCCTGCTGTTGCACGGCCCGGAGTTCGTGCTGGCCGGCTCGGACCAAATCGTGGTGAAAGGCGCCGTGCATACCGATCCAGCCCGCGTTCGCCAATGTTTCGCCGCTGACTTGGGCCGCGACGTGTTCTACATCCCGTTGCGCGAGCGCCAGCAGGCGATCGATGCCCTGCCCTGGGTGCGGCAGGCGGCGGTGCTGCGGGTGTGGCCGGCGGCGATCCAGGTGCGGATCGAGGAACGGGTTCCGGTGGCGTTCGCTCGCGCCGGCAGCGGCTTAGTCCTGCTGGACGCCAGCGGCGTGGCATTGCCCGCGGCGGGCGGCAGCACCGCCTACAATTTCCCCGTGCTCGTGGGCGTGCCCGGCGTGAGCGCCGCTTCCCCCAACACACCCGCCCGGCTGGCAGCGCGCCAACCCGCCATGAAACTCTACGCCGCCTTCCGCCAAGCGGTCGCGCGCACCGGCGGCACTGCCGCCCCTTCGATCTCCGGGGACATCTCCGAAATCGACCTCTCCCATGCCGACGACCTGGTCGCCACCGTCGCCGACCCCGGCGCCGGCGGCGCCACCACACTGGTCCACCTCGGCGACCAGAACCTCGCCACCCGCTTGAGCGTGTTCTTCTCCCAGATCGCCACCTGGCGGCAGAAGTACCCCAATATGACCTCGGTCGATTTGCACGTTGACGGCGAAGCCATCGTCGATCCCGGGACCGCGCCGGCGGCGGCGCCCGCCCCTCCAACCGCGGCGCCCGCGTCCGCCCACCGCGCCCACCGGCCATGAGCACCGCGGCCCGCTTGCCCCCGGCCGACGCCTTTACCTTGCTCGACCTGGGCACCGCCCAGACCACGCTGACCCAGATCTGCCTGAGCGACGGCGCCATGCGCTATGCCGGCCATGTGCGCGTGCCGTCGCAGGGCATGCGCAAAGGGCAGGTCATCTCGCCGCCGGCGGCGGCCGAGGCCATCCGCCAAGCGGCGACCGCGCTAGAGGCGCGCACCGCAATCCCGGTCGAACGCGTGTTTCTCAGCTTGACGGGCATGCACGTGAAGGGCGTGGGCAGCCAGGCCGGCGCCGGGCTGACCTCGCGCAGCCGTGAGGTCACGCGCGAGGATGTCCGCCGCGTGCTCGATCTCGCGCGCGCCATCACCCTGCCGGAAGGGCGCCAGATCCTGCATGTGATCCCGCAGGAGTTCGTGCTCGACCGCCAGGACGGCATCCACGAACCGGTGGGCATGCTGGCCAGCCGCATCGAAGCCCGGGTGTGCATCATCACCGTGGCCGCCAACCGCAAGGACAACCTGGTGCTGGCCGCCAATCACGCCGGGCTGGCGGTCGAGCAGCTCATTTTTGCTCCTCTGGCCGCCGCCGAGGCCATCCTGCAAGCGCAGGAACGGCACGCTGGCGTGGCCGTGGTCGATATGGGCGCGGGCTCAACCGGGGTGGTTGTCTACCTGCACGGCAGCTTGGCGTACGTGGGCGTGATTCCCATCGGGGGCGATCACTTCACCAGTGATATCGCCATTGGTTTGGGCACGCCCCCAGCCGACGCCGAACGCATCAAGTGCGATTACGGCGGCGTCGATCCCTCCCAGGTGGCGGAGAACAGCGAGATCGAAGCGCCGGGCGCGGGCGGGCAGCCAGCGCAGGCATTGTCGCACCGGCGTCTGTGCGAGTGGATCGAGCCGCGGGCTCGGGAGCTGATCCATCTGCTGCGGGAGGAACTGGGACGCAGCGGGGTGGCCAGCGCGGGCGCCGCCGGCCCCATGGCGGGGAACGCCTTGGGCGCGGGCTTGGTGCTCAGCGGGGGCGGCTGGCGGC
>JANWJU010000091.1 GCA_025451775.1 Terriglobales bacterium | reverse complement strand
GTCAGCGCCTGGCGCGCCTCGTCCCGGTACCCCGAGGTGTAAAGCTGCACCACGCGGCTGCCTTGCTGCACCGCCGCGAAGGCCGTGGCCACGTCGGTCAGCACCTGCTGGTTCGCCGCCTGGGCCAAGTCCTGCGCCTGGGTCAGGGCGGCGGCGGTACGGGCTATCTCGCCCTGGTTCCTATCAAAAACCGGCACCTCGATCGAAAACAGCGCCGCCGCCGAGCTAATCCCCGCCGCGTGGATGTACTCGCCGGTGACGGTGAGATCGCGCTTACCGTTGGCGCGCGCCAGCTTGAGCTGGCTCTCAGCCGCCGTCACGCCCTGGCGCGCGGCAATCAAATCGGGCCGGTGCGCCAGCGCCAGACTCTGGAGCGTGGCCAGGTCCGCTCGCACCGGCTCGAAGGCCAGATCGCCGGCCACGGCATAGCTGGCGGGGACTGCGCTAAACCCCATTTGCTGCCGCAGCGCACTGAGCGCCTGTAGCAGACTGAGCTGGTCGCTCGCCGCGGCGGTTTGATACTGCAGCGTCTGCAGCTTGACCGTGTCCAGATCGCCCTCGCTCACCGCCCCGGCCGCGTACTGCGACTGGCTGACTGCCACCGTGTTCTGCCAGCTCGCCAGGTCCTGCTGGGCGAACGCCAGCGTCGATTTCGCCAACAGCGCCGCGACGAACTGCTGCGCCACGTTGAACTCCACCCCGCGGCGGGCGTCCTCAACCTGCGCGCGCGTCACCGCCGTCACATCGCGCGCGGCGGCCATGCGCGCCTGACGCTTGTGGCCGCGCTCGATGGTGTAGGAGAGGCTGGCGTCGTACTCGGCGGAGTTATTGAGGTAACTGTGGTTGAATTGGCTGGGGTTGAAGATCGGCTGGTACAGCGCGTCCCAGGCCAGCACCGGGTTGGGCCGCAAGGCCGCGGTCGTCTCCTGCGCCAGGCTCTGCGGTACCTGCGTGGCCGCGGCCTGCAGCGCGGGCGAGTGCGCCAGCGCCAACTGGATCGCCTGCTCTAAAGTGACCGCCGCTTGCGGAGCCGCGGCGGCCGGCGCCGGCGCGGCGGGCGCGGCAGAGGGGGCTTGGGCCAGCCCCAACACTGACATTCCCAAGCACAAGGCGAGTTCCCGCGCAGGCCAAGTTCGTTTTCTGGATCTCAATGCTTCCTTGGGGTCCGTTCCGGCCCGCGATGGCCTGTAATGAACCAGGCAGGAGAGACGGCTTGCGCGCGGGCTGCGTTTCAAAAACTTGTCATCGAGCCAGGGACGCCGTGGCCGGAGCGGTGAATTGCTGGATTTTGGAGGTGATATGCCCCTGGATCCAGTGCGGGTCCCACCACTCCACCGGGTTCACCTGCACCCCGTCCAGCAGCATGCTGAAGTGCAGGTGGTCGCCCCCGGCCAACCCCGTCGAATCGCTGTGCGCGATGAGCTGTCCCTGGGCGACCAAATCGCCGGCCTTGACCTGGAAGTCGTTCAGGTGGGCATAGAGCGACATCAGCCCATAACCGTGGTCGATCAGGATGCAGTTGCCGTAGATGCCGAAGTATTTGGCCCAGATCACCCGCCCGGCGTTGGCCGCCTTCACCGGCGTATGCCGCACTGCCGCGAGATCGTAGCCGAGATGGGTCTCGTGGTCGATAATCTGGCCATGGTACAGGTAGGCGCGGCGGTCGGCGAAGGCCGCCTCCACCTGCGAGTTGCCCAGCTGCTGAAACGCCCCGTGCCAGAAAAACTGCGCCGCCGTGAGCTGGGCCGCGTCCACCAATTGCTGCGTGTCGGTGCGGCGCAGATCGCGATTGACCAGCAAAAAGTTCTTTTCCGGATCGTGTTGGTCCTTCAGCGAGGGCGTATTGGCAATGATGGGCATCACCACGCGCTCGATGAAGTTGTCATCAATGTTGAGCGTGCGCTCGCGGAAGGTCTTGGGGAATGTCTTGACCGGGAAGCTGGCCTCGGCCTGATTGCCGGCGGCGTCGCGGGCGACGAGGTGGGGCTCGGCGTCGGCAGGGGCGTCCCAGGGATAGGCAAACATGGCAAACATGGTGCCGGGGGCGCTGGCGTTGGGGAGCGGATAACCCTTGAAAAACACCCCCGCCATCTCCACCCCGGAGTTGATGGCCGCGGTGGCGTCTTTGGAGACGTGATACACCACCATCTCCGCCCCGCCCTGGTTGATGTAGTGCTGGGTGCTAAGCGAGTACACACGCGGCGGCGTGGACTGGATGCTGAGATCACGGCTGAACGTGGTTTTGGCGCCGCGCAGGTCGGCGGTGGTGGCCTCGACCACCAGCGTTGCCGCGCCGTCGCTCAACCCGGCATGATCGAGCTTGCCCGCCTGCACGGCAAAATCCACCACCTGCGGCGCCGCGCCCGTGGTGAACCAGCGGTAGGTGGACAGCGTTTGGCTGCCCAATTCGATGGTTGTGCCGTTTTGCCGGTAGAAGGCGCGCACGGTCGCCACCCCGTCCGGAGCCTGCACCCGGATCGTCACCAGCTTGTGCTGGCCGACGGCGGCGGGCAGATCCACGGCGGTGACCACAGGCGCGGAGCCCCGCACCCAGGCAAAAATGACGGCGGCGAATCCGATCACGACGATGACGACGATCACGGTGCGGAGACGGTGGATGGGCGGGGAGTCAATACTGCGCAAAAGAAAGTCCTTGGCGGGCGGGAGTCAAGCTGGATTATAACCCTTGGTCCGGCAGGATATGCCAGGGCAGTGCTATGCTGCTCGCTTGGGCCTGACCATGCGTGCGGCACATCAAGCCGTGACGGCGGTGCTGGGTGCGGTCGCGCTCAGCGGCTGCGCCGTGCAACACCTGCCGCCCCGGCCATTGCGGCCCGCGGCGGGAGAAGCGGCGCTCACCGCGCGCCGCCTCGATGATGCCGGCCTGCTGACGTTCTTGCGCGCCAATCACGTGCTCACGGCCAGTGCGGCGCTGCCCACGGCCTGGACCTTACCCATGCTGGCGGATGCAGCCCTCTACTTCAGCCCGGCGATGGACGCGGCCCGCGCCCAACTCGCCGCCGCTCAAGCCGGTGAGCTCACCGCCGCATCCCGGCCCAACCCGACGATCAGTCTGCAGCCGGGCGTGCCCAATCCCTACCTCTTCAATCTGGATTGGTCGGTGCCCATTCTCACTGCTGGCAAACGGGGGTGGCAAATGCGCCAAGCCGCCGCCCTCACCGCCGCCAGCCGCCTCGGCCTCGCCCGCACCGCCTGGCAGGTGCGCAGCGCCGTCCGCGGCGCCTTGGTCAACGACTGGGCGGTGCGCGCCGACCAGCGGCAACTGCAGGCCCAGCAGCGGGTCGAAGCTCAGCGCGTGCGCCTGCTGAGCCAGCAGTTGGCGGCGGGCGAAATCACGCGCCCCGAACTCGACACCGCTCGCATTGCCCTCGCCACCACCCGCCAAGCGCTGCTGCACGATCAAACCACCGCCATGACCACCAGCGCCGCGCTCGCCGCCGCCATCGGCGTGCCCGCCGCCGCCCTCACCGGCATTCGCATCGCCTGGCCGGCGTGGGAGACGCCTCCCGCTCCCGCCTCGCTCTCTGCCGCCCGCATGCAGCGGGAAGCAATGATTAACAATCTCGACGTACGCCAAGCGCTCGCCAACTACCAGGCCGCCGAGGCCAACTTGCAGCTCGAGCTGGCGCGCCAATACCCGGATATCCAACTCGGCCCCGGCTACGCCTACGAGGAAAGCAAGAGCTACTTCACGGTAGGGCTCGCGGTGACGCTGCCCATCTTCAACCACAACCAGGGTCCGATCGCCGCGGCTGCCGCCCAGCGCCAGCAAGCGGCCGCCACCGTGACGGCGGCGCAAGCGCAGGTGATGGCGGCAAGCGATGCCGCCTGGGCCGCCTATCGCGGCGCTTACGCCGAGTGGCAGGCCGCGCGCGCGCTCACTCAGCTGCAGCAGGGACAAACCAGCCTCGCCGCCGCTTCCCTGCAAGCCGGCGAAACCGCCTCCCTCGCCCTCAACAGCGCCCAACTCGACACCGCCCTCGCCAGCACCGCCGCCGCGGCCGCGCTGGCCCGCGCCCAAGCCGCCCTGGGCAACCTGGAACAGGCGGTGGAACGCCCGCTCGCCACCGGCGACCCCGCCCCATTGGCGCCCGATGCGCCCGCCTTGCAAGGGCATCGCCCGGCGCATCGTCAGGGGACGCCATGAAACGCACGCTCGCTGCCGCCGTCCTGCTCGCCGCCGCGGCGCTTTTACTGCTGCGCCTGCTGCCGCACCGCCACGGCGGGGCGCGGGTCGCCGCCGACGCTGATGACGAAGCTCCCGTGGCCGCTTCCTCCCGGGTGGCAATGCGGGATGGCGTCGCCGTCATCACCCTCGACGCCCAAACCCAAGCCGCCAACGGGATGCGCGTCGCCTCCCTCGCCGCCGCCGCCGCTCCGCCCCAAGCCGAGGCGCCCGCCGCGGTCCTGGATATCGCGCCCTTGGTCACCGCCCGCGCCCAAATCGTCGCCGCGCTCGCCACCTTGGCCAAGGCGCAAGCCGCGGTGGACGTGGCCCAGCAAGAGGATCAGCGCCTGCAGCACCTCTATCAACGGCAACAGAACGCCTCCGCCAAGCAGGTTGAAGCCGCCACCGCCGCGCTCCACGCCGGCCAGGCCGACCTGGGCGCCGCGCAACAAGCCATCAGCCTCGAGGCCGCCGCCGTGCGCGCCCAGTGGGGCGATACCATCGCCTCTTGGATCGAGCACGGCGCGCCGCCACTCACCGATCTGCTCGCCCGCCGCTCCCTTCTCGTTCAAGTCACGCTGCCCGCCGGCGAAGGCGCTCCGCCCGGCGGCAACCCGGCTCGGGTGGCGATCCAAACGCCCGCCGCCCGCGTGCCCGCCACCTTGGTGTCGGCCTATCCGCAAGCCGATCCCCGTCTGCAAGGCTTGAGCCTGCTCTATCTGGCGCCGGCCCGGCCCGGTCTCGCCACCGGCTTGAACCTCACCGCCTGGCTACCGCAAGGCCCGCCCGCCCGCGGCGTGCTCATCCCGGATGCGGCGATCCTGTGGTGGCAGGGCGCGCCCTGGGTTTACGAGCGCACCTCGCCCAGCACGTTTGTCCGCCGCGCCGTGCCCGCTGATCATCCCCTGCCCGGGGGGCTGTTCGCCGCCTCCGGCTTCAAGCGCGGCGAGGCGGTCGTGATCGCCGGCGCCTCCGCGCTGCTCGCCGAGGAGCTACGCGCCCAGATCCAAACCGAGGACTGAGCCCCGCTCATGTTGCAGGCGATCGTCAAATTCTCGCTGCGTTTCCGCGGCATCATCCTCGCGCTGGCCTGCGCGCTGCTCGCCTACGGCGTCTACACCACCTTCACCGTTCCCTACAACGCCTTCCCCGATTTCGCTCCGCCCGAGGTCGGCATCCAGACCGAAGCCCCCGGCCTCAGCCCCGAGCAGGTCGAGCTGCTGGTCACGCAGCCGCTGGAAAACGCCCTCAACGGCATGGTGGGCGTGGCCTCGATGCGCTCGAAGTCGATTCCGGGCTTGTCGGTCATCACCGTCGTCTTCAGCGACCGTTCCGACATCTTCCGCGACCGCCAGATGGTCTCCGAACGCCTGGCCACCACCGCCGGAACGCTGCCGGCCGGGGTGGCCGCGCCCTTGATGGCGCCGCTCACCACCGCCACCAGTTGGGTCATGCAGGTCGGCCTGACCTCAAGTCAACCGGCGAGTCAATCCTCGTTAATGGCCCTGCGCTCGCTCGCCACCTGGACCGTCAAGCCCCGCCTGCTCGCCGTTCCCGGCGTGGCCGAAGTCGAGGTCAACGGGGGCGCCACGCGCCAGCTCCAAGTCCAGTACCAGCCGGCCAAGCTGCGCCGCTACGGCGTCAGCGTGAGCCAACTGCTCGCCGCCGCGGCTCAAGCCACCGGCGCGCGCGGCGCCGGCTTCATCACCACCGTCAATCAGCGCCTGGTGCTGCAAGCCGATGGCCAGGCCGAAACCGCCGCGCAGTTGGCCTCGATCGTCGTCGTCCACCGCTCCGGGGCCAGCGTCACGCTCGGCGATCTGGCCACGGTCACCGATGCCCCCGCGCCCGCGATCGGCGCGGCCACCATCGCCGGCGTGCCGGGCGTGATCATGATCGTCGACATGGCCTACGGCGCCAACACCCTCGACGTTTCGCGCCGCCTCGACGCCGCTCTCGCCCAACTCCGCCCCGCGCTCGCCCGCCAGGGCGTCGCGCTGCACACCCACGTGTTCCGCGCCGCCACCTTTATCGAGGTGGCCCTGAGCAACGTGCGCAGCTCGCTGCTCCTCGGCGCCGCCCTCGTCGCCCTGGTGCTGTTCCTGTTCCTGTTCAACCTGCGCACCGCCGCCATCTCCTGCCTCGCCATCCCCATCGCGTTGCTGGCGGCCGTGGTCGTGCTCGATAAGACCGGCCAGAGCCTCAACGTCATGACCCTGGGCGGGCTGTCGATCGCCATCGGCGAGGTGGTCGATGACGCCGTGATCGACGTCGAGAACATTTACCGCCGCCTGCGCCAGAACCGGGCCGCGGCGCAGCCGCGGTCCGCCGCCCGGGTGGTGTTGGCGGCCTCGATCGAGGTCCGCAGCGCCGTCGTCTACGCCACCTTCGCCGTCATCCTGGTGTTTTTCCCGGTGCTGAACCTCTCCGGCCTGGCGGGGCGGCTGTTCAGTCCGCTGGCCCAAGCCTACATTTGGGCCATCCTGGCCTCGCTGTTGACGGCACTCACCGTTACCCCGGCGCTGTGTCTGCTCTGGCTCGGCGGCCGCGACCTGCCCGCCAACGAACCACCGGCGGTGGGCTGGCTGCGCCGCCGCTACGATGGGCTGCTGGGGCGGCTGCAAGACCGCCCCGGCCTGCTGCTGAGCGGCGCCGGCGTCATCGTCGCGCTCGGCGCCGTGGCCTTGTTGCTGACCCACGCCACCTTCCTGCCCGAGCTGCGTGAGGGCGATATCACCATCCATATGACGGCGCTGCCCGGCACGGCGCTCAACGCCTCGGTGCGCATGGGCGATCTACTCACCCGCGAGTTGTTACGCATCCCCCACGTCATTCAGGTGGCGCAACGCGCCGGCCGCGCCGAACTCGGCACCGACACCATGGGCACCCATGAGAGCGAGCTGGACGTCAACATCCAAACCATCGATGGCGCCCAGGTCGCCGCCACCCAACAGGCGCTGCAAAACGTCATGAGCGGCTTCGCCGGCCCCGTGCTCACCGCCAACGGCTTCCTCACCGAGCGCATCAATGAAACCATCTCCGGATCCACGGCGCCGGTGGTGGTCAACGTCTTCGGCAACGATCTCGACGCCATCGACCGGGAGGCGTCGGCGATCGCGGCCCAACTGGCGCGCCTGCCCGGCGCGGGCGCGGTCCAGCTCGAGTCGCCGCCGGGCATGCCGCAGATCGAGGTCCGCCTGCGCCCGCAGGCCCTCCAGCGCTGGGGCTTCGACCCCACGACCGTGCTCGATGCCGTCCGCACCGCCTTCGGCGGCGACGTTGTCGGCCAGGTGTACCAGGGCAACCGCGTCTTTGATGTCGCGGTCACCCTCGATCCCGCCGCCCGCCACAGCGTGGCCGCCGTGGCCGCGCTGCCGCTCGCCTCCCCCGACGGGCAACTGCTCTCCCTCAGCCAGCTCGCCGATGTATTCGTCGATAGCGGCCGCTACGAGATCCAACATGACGGCGCGCGCCGCGTCCAGGTCATCTCCTGCGCGCTCGCCGGCGCCTCACCCGCGGCCTTCGTCGCCGCGGCCCAGGCGCGGCTCGCCGCCATGCCGCTCGCGCCCGGCACCTACGTCGAGTTCGCTGGCGCGGCCGCCGAGCAGGCCCAGACGCAGCACACGCTGTTGGTCGATTCCCTCCTCGCCGGGCTCGGCATCCTGCTGCTGCTGGGCGTGGTCATGGGCAATTACCGCAATCTGCTGCTGGTGCTCGCCAACCTCCCCTTCGCGCTCGTCGGCGGCATCTTCGCCGCCTATTTTTTCACCGGCGGCGAGCTCTCCGTGGGCGCCTTGGTGGGCTTCATCACGCTGTTTGGCATCACCGTGCGGAACTCGATCATGCTGCTCTCCCACTACGAGCACCTGGTCAACGAGGAGGGCATGAGCTGGGGCCCAGCCGCCGCGCTGCGCGGCGCCAGCGAGCGCCTGGCCCCGATTCTGATGACGGCGCTGGTGACCGGCTTGGGCCTGCTGCCGCTGGCGCTGGGCAGCGGCGACCCCGGCCGCGAGATCGAGGGCCCGCTGGCAGTGGTCATCCTGGGTGGCTTGGTCACCTCGACCCTGCTCAACCTATTGGTCATGCCCACCCTGGCCCTGCGCTGGGGCCGCTTCCACCGCCCGGCTTCGCCGCTCGACGAGCCCACACCCAGGCCGTCAGCTTGAGCCCGCCCGCGAACGGGTTCACCCACCGCATTGTGAGCTGGGAGAGATTTTAGGCCGCGCCGCCTGCAAGCCCCCGGGACAGCACGGCCCGTACTGAATCGGCCGCGCCCGATGCTAAGATTGAGGTTCGGCGCGGTAGCCAAGTGGTAAGGCAGAGGTCTGCAAAACCTTTATTCGTGAGTTCGATTCTCACCCGCGCCTCCATTCCTCAACTGTCCAGCGGATGCTGCCAGCGCAAACCAGGGAAACGCGCGAAATCCCGGCCGGTCGTCACCCAGGTGCTTCCCGTGTCCGGCTCGCGGAAGATGCGCGGATGGGTCACGATCCGCAGAATGACGCCAGCACCGTTCCCGCCACCGCTACCGGCTCGGCGCCCCGGCGCAGCCGCCGCAGCCATTCCCGATATTCCTCGTGCCGCACCGCATCGGCCCGGAAGGCGTAGACCAAGACGTTAACGTCCAGCAGCAGCATGCGGATCGTCCATCCGGTCAAGCAGCTCGGCGGCTGTCCAGATTCACGCCCGGCCCGGTCCGCCCCGGCGGGAAGACACCGGAAGTTCAGCCAGCGCCCGCCGCCGCCCGCGCGAGCGCGTCACGGCTTCCCGTAGCGCATCGGCGATCACGGCGGTCAGCGTCCTGCCGCTCTCTAGACCCAGCCGTTTCGCCGCTCCCAACAGCTCCTCATCCAACCGCACCGTCGTCCGCCGCTCCATATGTATTGGCATCCGTAGGAAACATCATTAGGTCAAACGCAGCCAACCTGCTCGACCCTGGAATTGGCCTTCTAGGGGTTCGAGATCAATCGCCGCCCGTGCCGGCGCCAGGCCCCGCTGGCCAGCAGGCGGATGGCCTCCGGATACAGGCGGTGTTCCTCGGCTAGGATGCGGGCGCTGAGCGTGTCCACGTCGTCGGCGTCGTAGACCGGGACCACGGCTTGCAGCAGGACGGGGCCGCCGTCGAGCGTGTCGTCGACCAGATGCACGGTGCAGCCCGAGTACTTGACGCCGTAATCGAGCGCCTGCTGCTGGGCATCGAGGCCGGGAAAAGCGGGCAGCAGCGAGGGGTGGATGTTGAGGATGCGGTCGGGAAACTCGGCCACGAAGTAGCCGCTCAGCAGACGCATGTAGCCCGCCAGGCACACCAGCTCGACGCCCGCCTCCCGCAGTTTGGCGGCTATTTGCCGGTCGTAGGCTTCCCGCTCCTGCCCGGCGCTGGGCAGGACGCAGACCGGCAAGCCCTGCTCCCGCGCCCAG
>JANWJU010000090.1 GCA_025451775.1 Terriglobales bacterium | reverse complement strand
GGCTGGTGGCGTTCGTCTGCTTCGAGTGGGTAGGCGCGGCGTATTACCTGTTGGCGGGCGTGCTGGTGGGCAACGTGTGGGAGGCGGCGCGGCGCCGCTGGCGGATTCGGTCGCGCCCGCGCCCCGCTGGCGCCAGCTGCCGCCGCCGCGCGCCGCTAATCGACTCGGCGGTTGCGCAACAGCAGCGACCCGCCGAGCATCTAACCGGCACCAGTGTTGCGCGCTTCTTCATTCCTCCTGGGGATCGTCGCCACCATCGTTGTCCTTGTGGTCGGGGGCTTCCTCTATTTGCGCCTGGGCTTGATGAACCCCCGCGCCGACGCCCCCGTCAACCCCATCGAAGAGGCTGTCCTGGGCCCGGCCATGGATGCCGCCGTGAGCCGCCACGCGCTCCCGCTCGTCAATCCCCTCCCGCCCAGCGGCGCCACGCTCGCCAGCGGCATGCAGCTTTACCAGCAACACTGCGCCCTCTGCCACGGCGACCCGGCTCACCAGAACGCCATCCTGGCCCAGTCGCTCTATCCGCGCCCGCCCCAGTTCCTGTCCCAGGCCCCCGACATGCCCGAGGCCGAGAATTTTTTTATCGTCGCCTACGGCATTCGCAACACCGGTATGCCCGCCTGGGGAACGGCCCTCAACTCCCAGCAGCGCTGGCAGATCGTCACCTTCCTCACTCACATGGGCAACCTCGATCCCGCCCTGACCACGCGTTGGCAGAACCTGGCGCAGGCTCCGCCCAACTCCTAAGCTACAATCCCCGTTCACCCCGCAGTTCACCCCCTGGGTTCACGGCCTTGACACCAGCCGCTGCGCATAGCAGACTGGGATTGGCCGCCTGCACCGCCTGATTGCGACTCATTCGCAGGATGGTTCCGGGCCTGATATTTGGGGTAGAAAGTCTATGTTTTGTGACCGGGTCATCCGCGATACATCTCCCGCTAAGCGGCCTGCCGTTGCGACCGGTTCGCAAAGCAACAGCTTGATGAGCCACTCTTTCGACCGGCGCTCGCTGCTGAAGGAGTTGGCCGCCAAGGGGATCCGCCTCACCTCCCAGCGCCGGGTGCTGATCGAGATCATCCAGGATGCGGAGGAGCACCTCGACGCCGCCGCGCTGGGGCAGTTGGCCCAGCAGCGCGGTGTGCCCGTGGACCGCGCCACCGTCTACCGCACGGTCGAGCTGCTCAAGAAGCACCGCCTGATCGACGAACTGGATCTGATGCACCTGCAAGGGGAGAAACACTACTACGAGGTCAAGACGCGGCGCGACCACATTCACTTGGCGTGTTTCCGTTGCCAGAGGATCGTCGAGTTCGCCAGCCCCGCGTTCGAGAAGCTCAAGGCGGAAATGGCGCGCCAGACCGGCTTCGACCTGCGGGTCACACGCCTGGAGGCGGGTGGATTGTGTCCCGAATGCCGAGCTGCCGCAGAACAACAGCCCGCGCCCACGGCCTCATCCCAGCCCGCAGGAGCCCGCGTTTGAGCCTGCCCGAGACGAGTCTGATGACCAGCTCGACCGCCGCCGTGCTCGATATCGCGGTGCTGGTATTCCGTGAGGGGCTGGAGTGCGTCCTCGTCCTGGCCGCCATCACCACCGGCGGCTCGGGGCTGATGCGCACGGCGCGGCGCCCCATCGCCGCCGGGGTGGGCGTGGGCTTTCTGGCCACGCTGGCCACCTGGTTTATCGCCGTGGGGGCGGTCAACGATCTCAGCGGCTCGGTCTCGGCGCTGGCGCTGCAGGCGGCCACCGGGCTGCTCGCCATCCTGGTGCTGTTGGTGGTGATGAACTGGTTCTTCCACAAGCTGTACTGGACGGGCTGGATCTCGCTGCACAGCCGGCAGCGCAACCGGCTGCTGAACAACTCCGAAGGCGACGCCGCCGCGGAGGGGAAATTCGCCCGCCGGGCTTGGCTGGGGCTGGCGCTGCTGGGGTTCACCTCGCTCTACCGGGAAGGCTTCGAGGTGGTGCTGTTTCTGCAGAGCTACCGCCTGCGGGTGGGTGGGCGCGTGGTGCTGGAGGGGGCCTGGATCGGGGTGGCGCTGGCGGGCGCGGTCGCACTCCTGACGTTCGCGGCGCACAAGCGCCTGCCCTACAAGAAAATGCTGGTCGCCACCGGGGTGCTGCTGGGCATCGTGCTGCTGGTGATGGTGGGCGAGCAGGCGCAGGAAATGCAGTTGGCACACTGGCTGCCCACCACCACCATCCCAGCCTTGGCGCCGTGGATGCCGGATTGGGCCGGCCTCTGGTTCTCGCTGTTCCCCACCGTGGAAACGCTCGCCGCCCAGGGCATCGCGGCGATGCTGGTGCTGGGTTCGTACTGGTACGCCAGCAGCCCGCGCCCGAGCCGGAAGGCGGCGCCCGCGCCGGCAACAGCCGCAGCCGCGCGGGCATCTAAGCCAGCGCCATGGCCTCCCAAACAACCCGCGATCACCATGCCATCCAACGCTGGGCCCGCGCCCACGGCGCCACCCCCGCGGTTGTAAGCCGCCCTGAAGGCCGGGTCGGCATGCTGCGTTTCGAGTTCTCCGCCTCGGCCACGCTCGATGCCGTGCATTGGAGCGAGTTCTTCCGCATCTTCGACGAGCGCGGCCTCGAGCTCATCTACGACGACCAACCCGGCAGCCCTTTCCATAAACTCGCCTACCCGGAGACGATCGCCGCCAACGAATCGGAATTGGCCTCGACTAAATTCAAACCCTCCACGAAACGCTCCCACCGGCGCGCTGCCTAGCTGGGGGTCTCGGCCACCGCCCCCGTTTTTTCCTCCCATTCGGCGTAGAGTCGAGCCCGGCGTTCGAGTTGGCGGTTGTACTCGGCCACGGCCGTTTGCCCTCGCTCGGCGTCCCGGAACGTATCCTGGGCGGCGAGCGCTCCCTCCAGCCGTTTAACCTCCGCTTCCGCCGTGGCGATGGCGGCCTCGAGTTCGGCAATCGATTTCCGCAGCGCCTGCTGCCGCTGCGGGTTGACGCGCCGCTTTTTGGGTGCGGGCGCGGCCGCAACCGCCGGGGTGGCGGATATGTCGTCCGCGGCCGCCACGGGACGCGCAGCCAGTTCAAGATGGTGCCGGTACTCCTCGTAGTTGCCGGGATAAAATTCAACCCCGCCACCCTCGGCAAACGGCGTGACGTGCACAATCTTGTTGGCCAGCCCGTCGATGAAGGCGCGGTCGTGGGAGACGAAGATGACCGTGCCGTTGTACTGGCGCAGCGCCTCCAGCAACACCTCCTTGGCGCGCAGATCGAGGTGGTTGGTGGGCTCGTCGAGCAGCAGGCAGTTGGCCGGGCGCAGCAGCATGCGCGCCAGCGCGTAGCGGTTGCGCTCGCCGCCGCTGAGCACGCCAATGCGCTTGAAAACATCGTCGCCGTGGAACAAGAAGCTGCCCAGCAGCGTGCGCAACTGCGGCACCATCAGCACCGGGCTGACGGTGGTCATGTCATCGAGGATGCGGCTGGACTCGTCCAGCACCTTGTACTGGTCCTGGGCGAAGAAGTCGATCGTGACCTGATGGCCGACCACCCGCTCGCCCGCATTGCCCTCGCCTCCCATCGGCTCGGCGCCCGCCAGCAGCCGCAGCAGCGTGCTCTTGCCGGCGCCGTTGGGACCGATCAATCCAATGCGGTCGCCCCGCTCCAGCACCAGGTTCAGGTCCTCGAAGACGCGCTTGTCGCCATAGCTTTTGCGGACGTGGCGCAGCTCCAGCACGCGCCGTCCACTGGGTGGCGGCTGGGGAAACGAAAAGTGGATCGCTTCCTCGTGCGGCGGCACCTCGATCACCTCCATGCGGTCCAGCTCCTTGATCCGGCTCTGCACCTGCGAGGCTTTGGTGGCGGTGTAGCGGAAGCGGTTGACGAAGGCCTCGATCTGCTCCCGCCGCTCCTTCTGGTTGTTGTAGGCGGCGCGGATCTGCGTCATGCGATCCTCTTTTTGTTTGAGGAAGCTGGTGTAGTTGCCGGTGTAGACGGTGATCTTCGACAGCCCCAAGTCGACGATGCGGTCCACCACGGCGTCGAGGAAGTAGCGGTCGTGGGAGACCAGCAGGCAGGCGTGCGGATACTTGGCCAGGTACTCCTCGAGCCAGTTGCGGGTTTCCAGGTCGAGGTGGTTGGTGGGCTCGTCCAGCAGCAGCAGCTTGGGTTCCTGCAGCAGCAGCTTGGCAAGCGCGATGCGCATCTGCCAGCCGCCACTAAATGCCTCGCAGGGCCGCCCCAAATCCTCGGGCGTAAACGCCAGACCGGCGAGGATGGTGCCGATCCTGGCCTCCAGCGCGGCTCCGCCGCCCACCTGGAACTGGTGCTGGAGCTCGGCGTAGCGCTCGAACAGCGTGAGGTCGTCGGTGTGCTCCAACTGGGATTCGACCGCGAGCAGCTCGCCTTCGATTGCGATCAAGTCGGCGAACACCGACCGGCACTCCTCCAGCAGCGTGCGGCCGGCGATATGCAGGCCATCTTGCGGGAGGTAGCCGATGGTCTGGTCCTTGTTTTGCGCAAGCTTCCCCTCGTCCAGCGGTTCCAGCCCCGCGAGGATGCGCATCAAGGTGGTTTTGCCACTGCCATTGGGCCCCACCACGCCCACGCGGGCGCGGTCGGGGATGAGCAGGTCGGCGTTGGCGAACAGGGTACGGCCGCCAAAGTGTTTGGCAGCCCCGGCAAGCTGAATCATCGTCTACTAGTATTATGACCGACGCCGCTAGGCGCCGGCGCGCGGCCCGTGGCCATTGCCGCCCCAGCGCCGCTCCGTGTTCTGAATAAAGGCCTGAAGCGTTGCAGCCGTTTCGCGCTGCTGCTCGGCCAGTTCGGCGATCCGCCGATCCAGATCCTGACCCCGCACGGCGAATCCCTTTTCCGTTTCCCGCTGCTGCCCGGCCAATTCGGCGATGCGCCGGTCCAGATCCTGACTCCGCGCGGCGTGTCCCTTTTCCGTTTCCCGCTGTTGCCCGGCCAGCGCGTCGATGGCGTTAAAGGCGCGGCGGCTCATCGCCACGCCCAGGCGCACGGCGGTGCGTAGCTGCCCGGTCAACTGCGCCTGCATCGCGTCCAAGCGGGCGCTCTCGCTCAGCAGGAACTCGATCGCCTTGTCCACGTCCATAGCCGCATTATAAGCCGCTCTATACGTCGGCGCCGTCGGTGCCGGTGGCCAGATCCCAGAACGCCTGAGCGGCGTGGGAGAGGCGTCCGCGGCGAGGTGCGAGCAGGCGCAGCGGCCGCTCCACCTTGAACTGCAAAATCGGCACCTCGCACAGCGTGCCCGCCTCGATCTCCCGCTCGGCGGAGATGCGCGGCACAAACGCCACCCCCAACCCGCGCGCCACCAGCTGCTTGATGCTCTCGATCGAGGGCATCTCGATGGCGATATTCAGCGGCACCTGCTGATGGCGGAACGTGCTGACGGTGAAGTCGCGGTAAGGCGATTCGACGTTGTGGGCGATGAAGCTCTCCCGCCCCAGCCGCGCCAGCTCGACCGGCGGCGGGCGCCGCTGGCGGTGGCGGCCGCTGCCGCCGTTCGCCGGCGGATGTGCCAACGGGTGCGACGGATAGACGATGAACGCCAGCCGATCCTGGTACACAACCGCCTGCCGCAGATCGCGCTGCTCGGGATCATAGGCCACCATGCCCAGGTCGAGGTTGCCGGCCAGCACCTCGGCCGGGATGTTGCGCGACTGGCTGCGCCGCACCTCGATCTTGATCTCCGGATACCGGGCCAGAAACCCCTCCACCACCGGCAGCAGAAAAAACGCCGTGCTCTCGTTGGCGCCGATGGTGACCTTGCCGCGGTGCTTGCCCCGCAGCTCCAGCAGCTCCTGCTCCATGCGGCCGCGCTGGGCCAGCATCTGGGCCGCGCGCTGGGCCACCAGCTCGCCCGCCTGCGTCAGCCGCGCCTGCTTGCTGGCGCGGTCAAACAGCACCTCGCCGCAGGACTCCTCCAGCCGCCGCACCGCCAGCGACACCGCCGGCTGGGTGCGGTGCAACTTCTCCGCCGCCCGGGAAAAGCTCCTCTCCCGCGCCACCGCCAGCAGCGTTTCCAAATCCGCCAAGTTCACCTCTGCATAATAAACTTCTTTTATAGGCGCGGGCGCCCGGCTTCGCCGCCCGCTTGGCCGCCGGGTGCGTCGCGGGGCCCCGCAGCCCCGCTCGTGCCCCGGCGGCCGCCCTCCTCTCAGAGCGCCTCGCGGAGATCGATGGCGCCGAGCACGGGCCAACCAGCGCAGCCGGGAGCGTGGGGCTGCGGGGCCCCCACGCCCCCGGCGAGCATAAGCGGGCGGGCGCAGCCCGGGCGCCCGCGCCCATGGAAAGCCGCCCGCGCCAATAAAATTCGCTGATGGCGGGCTAAGAATTATGAATTGGACGGGCTGGCGGCACGGCGGCTATGCTGCGGGTCTGCCCGAGAATGTCCGCATTTTCGACACCACCCTCCGTGACGGTGAACAGGCCCCTGGTTTCAGCATGAACCCGGACGAGAAGCTGCGCCTGGCGCTGGAGCTGGAGGCGTTGGGCGTGGACGTGCTCGAGGCCGGGTTTCCGATTGCTTCGGCGGGCGACTTTGAAGGCGTCGAGCGCATCGCCCGCGCCTGCCAATCGGTGCGGGTGGCGGCGCTGGCGCGTGCCACGCCCGGCGATATCCGGCGGGCCGCCGAGGCGCTGCGCCCGGCGGCGCGGCCGCTGTTACATGTGTTCATGGCCACCAGCGACATCCACCTGCACCACAAGTTCCACAAGACCCGCGCGCAAGTGCTGGAGGAGGTTCCGGCCATGGTGGCGCTGGGGCGCTCGCTGGTCGCCGAAGTCGAGTTCTCGGCCGAGGATGCCACCCGCACCGATCCCGAGTACCTGGTCGCCGTGCTGGATGCCGCCGTCGCCGCCGGCGCCACCACGCTCAACATCCCCGACACGGTGGGCTTCACCGTGCCCCAGGAGTACGCCGCCCTGATTGCCCATCTGCGCAGCCGGGTCCGCGGCGCGGACCACATCATCTTCAGCGTCCACTGCCACGACGACCTGGGCTTGGCGGTGGCCAACTCGTTGGCCGCCCTCGCCGCCGGCGCCCGCCAGATCGAGTGCGCCATCAACGGCATCGGCGAACGCGCCGGCAACGCCGCCCTGGAAGAGATTGCGGTGGCGCTGCACGTCCGCCAGGAAATGTTCCCTTACACCACCAACATCGTGCTCGAAAAATTGCACGCCACCAGCCAGTTGCTGACCGAGATCACCGGCGTTGCCGTGCAGCCCAACAAAGCCATCGTCGGCCGCAACGCCTTCGCCCACGAAGCCGGCATCCACCAGGACGGCATGCTGAAATCGCCCCTCACCTACGAGATCATGACCCCGCGCACGGTGGGACGCGGCGAGCATGAAATGGTGTTGGGCAAGCACTCCGGCCGCCACGCCCTCCAGGTCCGGCTGGCGCATCTCGGCTATCAGTTCGACACCACCCAAATGCAGGCCGTCTACGAGCGCTTCATCGTCCTCGCCGACCGGCGCAAGGTCATTGACGACAACGACTTGCACCGCATCGCCCGCGATCTGGCCGCAACCCCGGCCGCGGTTTCCTGATTTCCACTGTCACATTTCCGGCGAGCTTGGCGTTGTGGGTATAGGCGTAGACCGCCTTACTCAAGGAGCGATTCGCATGACCAAGTTTCACCTCGCCGGGCTCTGCTTGGGCCTCGCCGCCGCCGCTGGCTTCGCCGTGGTTCCCGCCCTCGCCCAGGGTTCGGCCCGCCCCGACGGCTATCACGTCACCAAATCCGTCAGCCTGCCCAACAACGGCGGCTGGGATTACCTCGGCATCGACGCCCCGGCGCATAAACTCTACGTCTCCGCCAGTGACCAGGAGGACGTGGTCGACACCCGGAGCTTCAAGCTGATTGGGACGGTCAGCGGCCTCAAGGGCACGCACGGCGTCGCCGTCTCCGATAAGGATGGCCACGGCTTCACCAGCAACGGCGGCGACAACAGCTCGACCGAGTTCGACCTGAAAACGCTGGCCACCATCAAGAACATCCCGCTCCCCATCCAGCGCCCCGACGGCATCATCTACGATCCCGCCAGCGACCGCGTCTTCATCTTCAACCATGACTCCCAGGCGGTGGCCATCAACGCCGCCGACGGCACTGTGGCCGGCACGGTGACGCTGCCCAGCAAGGCGGCCGAGTTCGCCGTCGCCGATGGCCGCGGCCACGTCTTCGACAACCTGGAAGACTCCAGCCAGGAGATCGAGATCGACGCCCAATCGCTGCAGGTCATCAACACCTGGAAGCTGGCGCCCTGCGAGGGTCCCTCCGGGTTGGCCATGGACGCCGAGACCCACCGCCTCTTCGTGGGCTGCCACAACGGCATGATGGCCATCGTGAACGCCGATGATGGCAGCGTTGTCGCCACCGTGCCCATCGGCCAGGGCGTCGATGCCACCCGCTTCGATCCCGCCACCAAGCTGGCCTTCAGCTCCAACGGCGGTTCCGCCACCATCACCGTCATCCACGAGGACAGCCCCGACAAGTACACCGTGGTGGGCAACATCCCCACCGAGGCTGGCGCCCGCACCATGGAGTTCGACCCCAATACCAACAATCTGTTCACCGTCACCGCGAAAACCAAACCCGCAGCCCCAGCCGCGCGCGGCGCGGCGCCGGCGGCAGGCGGACGCGAAGGCCGTGGCCGCGGCCGCGGCTTCGCCTTCCCGCAGCGCGTGCCCGGCAGCTTTCACCTGTTAGTCATCTCGAAATAGGAGACCCGCCATATGAAGCAACGACTCGCCTTCGCGACGGGTCTGGGGCTGTGCGCCCTGGGCCTGCTCACCCTCACCGCCGCCGCGCAACAGCCCGGCCCTCTCGGCTTCCACGTCTCCAAGCACGTCGCCCTGCCCGGCGCCGGCGGCTGGGACTACCTCGCCAGCGACCTGCCCAACCACCGCCTCTATATCTCCCATGGTCCCGAGGTGGTGGTCCTCAACATTGACACCCAGAAGCTGATCGGCACCATCCCCGGCGTGGGCGAGACCCACGGTATCGCCTTCGCCGACAACCACGGCTTCGTCACCGATAGCGCCGACAAAACCATCGTCGAGTTCGACCGCAAAACCCTCGCCAAGATCAAATCCATCCCCGCCGCCGACGACGTGGACGGGCTGATCTACGATCCTGCGACCGATCGCGTCTTCGCCTTCTGCGGCGATGCCAACGAAGCCATCGCGGTGAACGGCAAAACCGGCGCCGTGGTGGGAACGATCGCCCTGGGCGGATCGCCCGAGTTCGCGGCCGCCGATGGCCGCGGGCACGTCTTCAACGTGCTCTTGGACAAAAACCAGGTCCTCGACATCGACTCCCACTCCCTCAAAATCCTGAACCGCTACCCGCTGGCGCCGTGCGAACACCCCGCCGGCGCGGCCATCGATGCCGCCCATCACCGCTTTTTCGCCGCCTGCCGGGCGAGCGCCAATAACGGCGGCGGCGTGCTCGCCATCGTCAATACCGACAACGGCAAGGTCATCGCCGCCCCCAAGATCGGCCCCGGCGCCGACGCCGCCCGTTTCGATCCCACCACCGATAACGTCTACGCCTCCACCGGCGACGGCGCCATCAGCGTCTTCCACGAGGACAACCCGGACAAGTTCACCGCCCTCGGCACGATTCCGACCGAGAGCGGCGCCCGCACCATGGAGATCGATCCCGCCACGCAGACGCTGTTCACCGATACGGCGAAATTCGGCCCCCGCCCCGCGGGCGCCGGGCGTGGCCGCCCGCCCATGATCCCCGGCACCTTCACGCTGCTGGTCGTCACCAAATAGCCCAATCCGTCCGCCAACAAAAACGCCCTCCGGCCGCCATGGCCGGAGGGCGTTTTCTGCTGGGTGTATGATGAGGGTCGAGCACTGGCGGTCCAAAAGCGACCAGCATGCGGAACGGCTCGCCTATCGAAATTTGCTTGGCGCGTGCCTGGGCGGGAAGGGCCCGCCTCGTAAGCTCCGGCATGGCGACACACGCAAGATCGAGTCCAATCCCCATTGGAACTCGGCAGATCCTGAGCACCACGTCGAGATGCGCGTCCGCTACGAGGGGTAGGCGACATTCGCTCCGATGACGCTATCTCCAACACCGAATGTGAGGACCTCCTGAACCTGAACGTTGCGTTCCTCAGAAACAACCGGAAAGGCGTTCTCGACGCGGTGCTTGAATGGTGGCGCGGAGAGAAGCGGAGAGTCGGCGGGTCCGTGCCGCGCGCGACTTTCGAAGCCGCGGGCGCGCGCTGCACGGCTGGAACGGGCGGCCTTAAGCCTTTATTGTCAGGTCGCTGTGTGGTGGCCGGGCCAGCGGCTGACACGAATGGCACCATGAGTGGTGCGGCGTTAAAGCCATGATCGCCCGCGTTCCCATTCGCTCCGAAATGCTCCGCTGGGCCTGCGCTCGCGCAGGATACGAGGCACGCGAACTCGCGCCGCGCTTCCCCCACCTCGCGGAGTGGGAAAACGGCCAAACGCAACCGACCGTCAAACAGCTCGAAGCGTTCGCTCGTGCCACCCACACGCCGCTCGGGTTCCTCTTCTTGCCCGAACCGCCGCAGGAGCCCTTGCCAATCCCCGACTTTCGGACGGTGAACGATCGGCCGGCACACCCGAGCCCCGATCTTTTGGACACGATCTACGCGATGCAGCGTCGGCAGGATTGGCTACGCGAGGAGCGCGTCGAGGGCGAGGCGGACCCGCTGGAGTTCGTCGGCAACGCTCGTTTGACCGACGAGCCAACGGCCGTCGGGCAAGAGATGAGGCGCGCCACCGGATTGAACGACGGGTGGGCCGGCGAGGTGCCGAGTTGGCAGGAAGCGGTGAGCGTGCTTCGGCGTCGATTCGAGGCCCTTGGCGTCATGGCTGTCATTAACGGCATCGTCGGAAACAACACGCATCGCAAGCTCGATGTGGAGGAGTTCCGCGGCTTCGCGCTGACAGACCGTTACGCGCCTCTCATCTTCGTCAACGGCGCCGATACGAGATCGGCGCAGATGTTTACGTTGGCCCACGAGCTCGCACACGTCTGGCTGGGGGCTGCAGGCGAAGGTGTCTCTGGCTTCGAGGGCCTCTTCCCCGGCGATAGCCGCATCGAGAAATTCTGCGATCAGGCGGCGGCCGAGTTCCTGGTACCCGCTCGGGAGTTGCGCGAGCACTGGCGGGACGTACGGAACGCCCCAGACTCGTTCCAGCGGGTCGCCCGCTACTTCAAGGTTAGTCCGATCGTGGCCGGGCGCCGAGCAATGGAATTGCGCCTCGTCAATCGCGAGACCTTCTTCGACTTCTACAACACCTACACGCAACGCGAGAGGCGGCAGGTCCAGGCGGCCAGTGGCGGCGATTTCTACAACAACCAGAACACTCGCGTCGGGGCGGCGTTCGCCACCAGCGTCATGCGCGCGGCCATGGCAGGCCGTTTAACCTTCAAGGACGCCTACGCTCTCACCGGACTTCGCGGCGGGGCCTTCCAGGAGTATGCCAAACGGCTCGGGATGGTCCTGCCTTGACCGCGAACGCGCCGTTTCTCCTGGATTCGGACGTCTTCATCGCCGCCAAGAACGCCTACTACGCCTTCGGCATTTGCCCCGGCTTCTGGAAGGGCATCATCCGCGCCCACACGGAAGGGCGCGCGCGGAGCATCGACCGTATCCGGAACGAGCTGCTCACCGGCCGAAAGGAAGAGGATCTGGTGCGGTGGGTGGAGAACGATCTGCCCGAGGCATTCTTCCATGATTGCAACTCGGCGGAGATCAGCAGCGCCTACGCGGAAGTGATGCTGTGGGTCCAACGTAACCCGCAATATTTTGACCGAGCGAAGGCAAAGTTCGCGACCGAGGCGGACGGCTGGCTCGTGGCATACTCCATCGTGAACGGAACCGAAGTCGTGACCAACGAGCAGCCGCGCCCGGAATCCCGAAACCGAGTCCTGCTCCCGGACGTTTGCACGCAGTTCAAGGTGAGCTACAGGGACACGTTTTTCATGGTGCGGGAACTCAACCTGCGGCTCGATCTCGTGGGCTCCCCGTAACGGGCAGGCATTCCGAATCCGCGTTGAAACGCCCTCCGGCCGCCATGGCCGGAGGGCGTTTTGCTTCTGCCGTGGTTGAATTACGATTCCAGCGCGTGCTGGGCGTAGGCCCGGCACTTGCCGACTTCGATGATGCTGGTCGAGCCCTCCGGCACCGTGTACTCCAGCTCGATGCTGGCGGGGAAGGTGTAGTGCTGGTCGCGCAGGAGCTGCAGGATCTGCACGATGGGCGTGTCGCCCTGGCCCCAGGGCATGTTGGGCCCAGGCTGGCCATCGGCCCCGGGGACCTTGCGATCCTTGAGGTGAATGCTGCCGATGCGGTCGTGATGCTTTTGCAGGAACTCGAGCACGTCCTTATTGCCGGCGGCGACATAGTGGCCGGTGTCGATGTTGATGCCGTTGTACGGCGACTGGCTGAGCGCCACGTCCCAGCTATTGGGCCGGGCGGCGGTGTGATAGTGGTAGGCCACCATCATCTTGTGCTTGGACGCGAAGTGGCCGATGCGCTCGGTGACCTTGGGATCGGTGGACAGCTCCATGGTGACCTGGTCGGCGCCCAGCGCCTTGGCCACGTTGAAGGCGTAATCGCACTCAGCGTCGGGCACCGTCAGCGGCAGGCCGGAATCCATCTTGAAGCCGTAGATCTTGACGCCAGCGTCGTTGTACATCTTGCGCAGCTCGACGTACTTCGACATGGGCACCGACAAGCGCCACGCCGTCATTTTCTCCGCGGCCTCTTTCTGCGCCGCGATCTGCGCGGGCGTCATCTGGCGGCGTCCGCCGCCGCGCCGCGCGCCGGGAGCGCCGGCACCGGCACGCCGGGCAGCCGGGGCGCCAGGGCCACGGCGCGCGGCGCCAGCGAACGGGTTGGCGCGCTGCGGGGCGCCGGCAAACGGCTCGGCCGTGCCAGCCTGCATCTCGACAGCGCTGATGCCATCGGTGAGCAAGTAGCTCAGGATGTCCTCCGCCTTGCTGGACTCGCCGTGGAAGCTGTAGGGCACAATGCAGCCGACCTGGACGCCGCGGTAGATCGAGTCGGGCTTATCCGCCGCGCGCGGCGTGGCCGACAACAAGCCAGGGGTGGACATCAACACACTTGCCATGGGGAGACTGCCGAGGGCAAATTTGCCAAAGTCCCGCCGAGTAAAGTTCATAGATAACGCTCCTTAGGAGAATTGCCAGTGAGCGGCGCTAATGCGCCATTCTGGCCCATACTATGCTGCTTGTGATTCGCCCTGTCAACCGCTTCTGAGCGTTTCTTTATGATGGGAGCAACAGAGCGGCCAAGCCGGCGAGTGGCACGGCGACCCAATCAGGACGGTGGGCGAGCTCGTAGCGCAGCTCGTAGACCGCCTTTTCCAACTCAAAAAACGCCAGGGCGGGCGCGACCTGGGCGGGGAGCAGCCCCGCCGGGCCGCCGGCCCCCTGGCCGCGCATGGTTTCCAAGTAGCTGTCGAGAAACGACTTGCGCGCCCCCGCCTCCCACGCGGGCTGGCCGGCGGCGTGGGCGGCGTAACTGAGCGAGCGCAACATCCCGGCCACATCCTGCAGCACGCACCCCCGCCGCCGGCGCTCGCTCAGCGGCCGCGCGGGCTCGCCCTCGAAGTCGAAAATAAAAAAATCATCTGGAGGCAGCTTGGAGATGCCACGAGCAGAGCGGGCATCCGCTGCCGTCAATCGAAGCCCGCCCTCAAGCGACCCGCGGGAGCGACCAAGCGAAAAGTGGCGAGCCACCGCCGTCTTCAGCACCTGCCCGAGGTGGTAATCGCCATGGATGCGGATCTGGGCGCAGCCCTCGAGCCCCGCCAGCCCACAGGTATCGAGGTCCGCGAGGCGGGCGCGCCAGCGCGCGAGTTGGTCGCGGTAGCTCCCCAAGCGGACGTCCTCGGCGCCGGCGAGCGCACGGCGGCGCCAATGCTCGAGGCCGGCGGCGTCAATGGGCTGCGGGCGGAACGCGGGTGCGGCAATGCTCGCCAACGCCTGATGCAGCTCGGCGGTGCGCCCGCCCAACCGCGCCAGGTCAGCTCTGATGTCGGCCCCGGCGGCGAGTTGGCGCAGGACGTAGGTCCAACCGTCGCCGTCATTGGGAATGAACTCCTGCAGCGTGGCAATCGTGTACTCGTCGCTCCCCGTCCGATAGAGGACGCGGCCCAGCGCCGCCGGCACGTGGCGGAAGCTGGTGTGTTCGGCCAGCGCGCGCGGAATCTCAAACTCCGGGTTCTCCCCCGGCAACAAATGGCGGAAAAGCTTCAGCACCCAGCGCGTCGTCCCCTCCCCGTCCGCGAACAGGATTGAGGTGTTGCTCTGCTCGGCGCTGCCCACGCGGCTGGTGGCTGGCCACTTTTCGCCGGACGCCGCCAGCCCGGGCGGGAACAACTCAAATTGCAGCTCGCCGTGTGCCGTCGGCACCACCGCCGTCTCCGCCAGCCGCTGGAACCACCGCGCCCGCACCGCAGCCACGTTCATGCCGCCGAGCGCGGCCCCACCCGCCGGGGTGGAACCCATCAGCTGATACATCGCTGGCGGCTCCGGACCGGCGGTTGCCACCTCCGCCAGCAGCCAGCCGGTTTCCGGGCCGAGCACGGCGGTGTCGGCGATCTTGATCGCGGTGATGGTGGCGCCCTTACCGGCAAACCAGCGCTGGTGCGGCAACCAGGTTCCCAATTGGGCTGCCAGTTGGGCCTTCGACGCCGCCGGGATGTTCGCCCACGGTTCCACTTTCGCCGCCACCTGCATCATGGCATGATCGTGGAGTGCAGCGGTACCTGAAGCCTCTCGTTTTCGCGCTGGGTGTGATGGCCGCGGCGGCCGCGGCGCAAACCCCCAGCCGCTTGCCCGCCACCCCACCCATTAATTTCACCCAATTCAAGCTGGCCAACGGTTTGCGCGTCGTGCTCTCGGTGGACCACGCCCTGCCGGTGGTCACTGAGAGCATGATCTTCGATGTGGGCGCGCGCGACGAGCACGCTGGCCAGTCGGGCTTCGCACACCTGTTCGAGCACCTCATGTTTGAGGGCTCGAAAAACGCCCCCAAGGGCGTCTTCGATCACGTGGTCGAAGGCCACGGCGGCAACGACAACGCCAGCACCCACACCGACTACACCTTCTACTACGAGAATGTCCCGGCCAACGTCCTGCCCGCCATCATGTGGCTGGACGCCGACCGCATGGCCTCGCTCAACGTGACCGCGGCCAACATGAAGAACCAAATCGCCGTGGTCGAGGAGGAGAAGCGCTTCCGCGTCGACAACGCCCCCTATGGCTCCTTGATGTACGTCGATCTGGGCCAAGCGGCCTTCTCCAACTGGCAGAACGCGCATCCGGTCATCGGCTCCTTTCAAGATCTCAACGCCGCCACACTTGATGAGGTGCAGGAGTTCTTCCGCCAGTACTACGCCCCCAGCAACTGCGTGCTGACCATCGTCGGCGACATCGATCCGGTCAAGACCAAGGCCATGGTCGAGCATTACTTCGGCTGGATTCCCAACCGCGGCGCCATCACCCCGGTCGACACCAAGGAGCCGCCGCCGGCGGCCAAGACGGTGACCGTGCACGATCCGCAAGCCAAGCTGCCCGCCGTGGCCATGGCCTGGCAGGGCCCGGCGCGCGGCACCCCCGATTTTTATGCCATCACCATGCTGAGCCAGCTCCTGTTCGACGGCGACAGCTCACGCCTGTACCAATCGCTGGTCAAGGACAACAAGGTCGCCATCGAGGTGGATGGCGGCCTCGGCTTTCCCGACGCCGATTACACCGACTACCGCGCCCCCGGCCTGTTCTCCGGCGTCGTTTTCCAGAAACCCGGCGCCACCGCCGACATTATCGAGAAGCTGGTCTACCAGCAGATCGAGGAGGTGGAGGCGAACGGCGTCACCCCGGCCGAGATGGAGCGCCTGAAGACCAAGTTCAGCTCCGAGTGGCTGCAATCGCAGCAGACCACGCAGGACCGCGCCACCCTGCTGGCGCTGGCCACCCTGTTCGACGGTAACCCCGGCGCCGCCAATACCGAGCTGCCCCGCTTCCTGGCCGTGACCCCGGAGCAGATGCAGCAAGCGGCGCGCACCTACCTCACCCACGCCCGCGGCACCGTGGTGCTGGATGTCCCCGGGCCCGCGGCAGCCGCCCCGCCCGCCACTCCGTCGGCCAAGGGGGCGCAATGACATCCCTCCGCCCCGTCCTCATCCCCGCTCTAGCGCTGGCGTGGGCACTGGCGTTCTCCACCGCGGTGGTGGCGCAAAAGAAATCGCTCCCCCTGCCGCCCGCGCCCGACATGAGCCAGATGCCGGCCGTCGGCCCGGCGCCCGCCTATGCACCGCCCCGCAGCCAGGCCGACCAGCTTCCCAACGGGCTGAAGATCGTGGTCGTCGAGGATCACCGCTTCCCGCTGGTCAGCGTGCGCCTCGGGCTGCGCGCCGGCAGCACCCGCCTCACCCCCGCCACCGCCGGCCTCGCCGAGGCCGAAGCCGAACTGCTTACCGCCGGCGTGCCCAACCTGTCCGCCTTGCAAATCGCCCAGGCCACCGACGCCATGGGCGGCAGCATCAGCGCCAGCGCCGGCCCGGATTTCCTCACCATCAGCGGCCACGCCCTCAGCAGCCACGCCCAGGATCTGATCCAGCTCATGTCCCAAGTGGTGCTGCAGCCCACCTTTCCCGAGAGCGAGGTGGCGCTCCGCAAAGCCAACATGGAGCAGGAGCTGATCTCGAACCGCGCCGATCCCGGCTTCCTCGCCCAGGTACAGTTCAATAAGCTGCTGTTCGGCGCCAACCCCTACGCCATCACCGCGCCCACTGAGGCCTCCATCGCCGCCATCACCCGCGCGGCGCTGGTGAAGTTCCACCAGCAGTACTTCCTTCCCAACAACGAGACCGAAATCGTGGTGGTGGGCGATATCGCCGCCGCCCGCGCCCATAACCTCGTGCAGCAGTACTTCGGCGACTGGCAACTAGGCAACCCCACGCCGCCGGTGCTGCCCCCGGTGGCCGCCCCCGCCGCGCGCCGCATCGCCCTCATCGAGCGCCCCAACTCCGCCCAATCCACCATCTTTTTGGGCAACCTCGGCCTCACCCGCGCCGCTCCCCACTACTTCCCCTTCCTGGTGGCCAACGAAGTCCTCGGCGGCAGCTTCAACTCCCGCCTCATGGCTGACCTGCGCGAGAAGCGCGGCTACACCTACGGCATCGGCAGCAGCAACGTCCCCAACCTGGAACTCGGCGCCTGGATCGTCTCCATGCAGGTGCGCACCGCCGTCACCGCCCCCGCCTTGCAGGCCGCGCTCGCCGATATGGACGCCATGCGCGCCGCTCCCGCCACTCCCACCGAACTGACGCAGGCCAAGAACTACCTCACCGGCAACTTCGTGCTCGGCCTGCAAACGCAGAGCCAAGTGGCCGGCGAGTTCCTCACCACCGGCCTCTACCGCTTGCCCGCCGACCGCCTCGCCACCTGGGTCAGCGACGTCGAATCCGTGGCCGGCGCCGAAGCGCACGCCGCCGCCCTCGCCAACATCCATCCCGATCAAGACCTGGTGGTGGTGGTCGGCGACGTCAAGCAGATCGAGTCCACCCTCGCGCCCTTGGCGCCAGGCACCACCATGAACATCTACAACGACAAGGGCGACGTGGTTGGACATTACCCGGCGGCCGCCACGCCTGCAGCCCATTAGGCCACCCGCTGCGCGTTTCGCAACGTAATCCGCACGCCGCCGCCGCCGCGCGCCCATGACCGCCGTCCATGCCGCCCCCACCGCCGCCGGTAATTCCAGTTAATTCAAAGAGCCTGCTTGGGTTACACGCCCCATACCGGGCTCCGGCTCCAGCCCGGAGTCCGGCGCCGCCACGAGGTCCACACCGGGCGATTGGATCTCTTGCCAAGTAACGTTACTGTGTGAGGCGGGGAACCTTTATGTCGTTACGCCGCGTCACGCTGATCCTCGCTGTAGGTTGCTGCTGTCTCGGTTGCGCTGGGGCGCAATCGTCGCTCCAAGCGCCGGGAGCCCAGCGTGGGAGTGCGGCCCGCCGCGCCCCGGCGCCGCCGCCCAAGGTCGTCGCCGGCATCCCGGTCAACTACGATCAAGCCAAGGTCGGCACCTACACGCTGCCCGACGCGCTGCGCCTGCCCAACGGCCAGCGCGTGACCAACGCCAAAACCTGGTACAACGTGCGGCGCCCGCAGATCCTGCACCTGTTCGAGGAGGATCAGTACGGGCGCATGCCGGGCCGGCCGGCGGCGATGACGTTCGACGTCTTCGACCAAGGCACGCCCGTATTCAACGGCGCCGCCATCCGCAAGCAGGTCACCATCTACTTCTCCGCCGATAAAAACGGCCCGCACATGGATCTGGCCGTCTACGTGCCCGCAAACGCGAACAAGCCGGTGCCGCTGCTGCTCAACATCAGTTTCACCCCCAACCCCCAAAGCGTGGGCGATCCCACCGCCAAGCCCGGCTCCATGTGGAACGCCAAGCTCAAGCAGCGGGTGCCCATGGCGGCGAACCGCCCGTCGTTTTTTGGCGCCCTCCCCGCCATGACCCTGCTGAAGGCCGGCTTTGGAGTGGCCGCGTTCAACTACGCCGACGTCGATCCCGACGCGCTGGGCGCGGTGGCCTACGGCGTGCGCGCGCTCTATCTTAAACCGGGGCAGACGGAACCCGCCCCCGGCGAGTGGGGCGCGATCTCCGCCTGGGCTTGGGGCGCCAGCCGCGCCATGGATTACCTCGAAACGGACCCCAGCGTCGATGCCCACCGCGTCGCGCTGTACGGCGTTTCACGCTTGGGCAAGACCGTGCTTTGGACGGCGGCACACGATCAGCGCTTCGCGCTGGTCATCGCCAGTTGCTCGGGTGAAGGCGGCGCCGCTCTAAGCCGCCGCGATTATGGCGAGACCATCGCGCATCTCACTGCGCCCAGCCGCTATCCCTACCAGTTCGCCGCCAACTACGCCAAGTGGGCCCATGACGTGAACAACTTCCCGGTGGACGCCAACCTGCTGCTGGCGCTCATCGCACCCCGCCCGGTGCTGCTGCAGACCGGCGATCAGGACCTGTGGTCGGACCCCAAGGGCGAGTTCCTGGCCGCGGTCGCCGCCGGCCCCGTCTTCAAGCTGCTCGGCGCCGATGGCCTCGACACGACGGCGTGGCCGCCCGCCGGCGCCGCCATCCTGCACACCCTGGGCTACGAGATGCACCACGGCGGCCACGGCACCATGCCCTCGGATTGGCCGGTGTACGTGAAATTCCTGCAGATGCACCTGCACCCGGCGAGTTAACCGGGCCTCGAGCCGCTAAGCCGCCTGGGCGGTGGGTTCGGCGGTCGCCAGATCGCAAACATGGCGAACGGCGGCGACCGAGTTTACCGGAAACCCGCTGCGGCGGGCGTGCTCCCGGATGGCCTCGGCGTCAGGAGCGATATAAACGCAATAGACTTTGTCGTCGGTGACGTAGCTCTCGATCCAATGCACATCGGGCATGGACTGCAGTACGGCGCTCGATTGCTGCGCCATGGTTTGCATTTCCTTCTCGCTGAGCTGACCGGCGTGCGGCATTTGCCGCTCGATCATGAACTTCGGCATGACATCCTCCCACGAAAACGCGGGTGGCACTCGCGGTTCCGTTGGTTAGAGTCTAGAGCCATTCCAGTTCCGGTTGCCGGCCCGCGCGGCCGGGCTGCCGGTCGAGGCAGCTTGGCGGCGCCACGAGCAGAGCGGGAGCCCGCTGCCGCCGATCGAAGCCCGCCCACGAGCGAGCGATGCTCACAGTGCGAGCATCGCGGGAGCGACCCAGCGAAAAGTGGCGAGCCACCTGGCCTACTGGCAGCCGGTGAAGCTCAGCACGGCGGCTTGCACGGTGGCGCCGGCGGTGACGGTGAGGCTGGCGCCAGCGCCCGTCGGCGTGGTCAGCACCGAGGGGGTGCAATCGGCCGTGCCGCCGGAGGAAGGAACCGCCGCCTGCGCCTCGACGCTATAGGCGGCCGCAGCCGTGCCCACCGTATAGCTGGTGCCGCTGGCGGCGAACGTGCCCGTAGTGGGCGCGAGCGCCGGCACCGCCAGTGAGTAGTTGGCGCAGTCGGTGTTCACCGCGCAAGTGGCGCCGCTGGCGGTGGCCACGTTGGCGGTGGCAGCGTGCTGCTGCACCAGGGGTATGGTCAGGCTGAGATTGCTGCCGCCCACGCTCACCGCCTGCAAGGCGGATAGCGTGACGTCGGCGGCGGTGCCCGCTGTGCCGCTGCTGCTGGTGACCTGGCCGGCGATGGTGCCCTGCGCGGTCCCGCCCACCCCGCTCTCCGCCACCAGTGGCACGTTGCCCATGGCGGTGCCGGGGGTGACGCCGGTGGTGACGGTGGCGGCGTAAGCGACGTTCGAGCCGCTGATCCCGATGGCGACCACGTCATAGGTGCCGGCGGGCACGGGACAGAACACGAAGTGCCCGGAAGTGTCCGCGTCGGTGGCCATCATGACCCGGTCGATGCCGTTGCTGTCCTTCTGCTCGAGCGCCACCATGACGTTGCCGCCGCTGATGGGCTGGTTGGTCGTGTGGTCAATCACGGTGCCGTTGATCGAGGTCGCGGTGGCGGCGATCTCGCCCGCGTGCAACACCGGCTTCAGCCGGTATTGCCCATTGCCTTCGACCACGATCGAGGAACAGGTGTTGAAATCGAGGTTGAGATCCTTGGTCTGGCCCGCGGCCACGGTGAACTGTCCGCCGGCGATCTGGCCCGCGGGGATCTTGATGCCCGTCTGGGCCTCACTCGACAGATTGAGCGTGTGCACCGATTGGTCGCTGGCCAGCACCACGCAGTTGGCGGCGGTGCCACATAGGTTGTTGGCCACGAGCGAGGGGGAGCTGTTGTCCTGCAAGATGAGGCGGATCTGCTGATAGTTGCCCGGCTGCAGTTCGGTGGTCGACCCCAGCGTGGCCAGCAGGCACTGGTTGTTGGCCTGGCCCAGCAGGTCGATCTGCATGGGCTTCGCCGCCAGGGCGGGCGTGAGGTCGGTGAAGCCGCTGGTGGCGCTGGCGCTGGTGCTCGCCTCGACGTCTTTCACCGTGACATAAACGTGAGCGTAGGGCCCGGCGGGCCCGGCGCAGGTGGCCGGATCGCTCATGGTCACATTGGTGGTGGCCGGCGTGGAGGCGGCGGCGTTGTTGGAGCCGCCGCAGGCGGCGTTGATGATAAGTGCCGCCGCGAGCGCGGCCAGCCCAAATCCAACCGTCAACCGTAAACGCACGAGAAGCCTCCAGCCATTCCCGTCAGCACACCAAGGGCCAACCGCTAAGGCTAGCAGTTCCTGATTCTTACGCCTTGCCGCCGCGAACGGCGCCGCCCAAAACCGGCGTGTGCAGGCAAAAATGATGCGATCTGACCACTGCCGGAGGCAGCTTGGAGATGCCACGGGCAGAGCGGGCATCCCCAGCCGTCAATCGAAGCCCGCCCTCAAGCGAGCGATGCTCACAGTGCGAGCATCGCGGGAGCGACCCAAGGAAAAGTGGCGAGCCACCCTCAGAGCGTGGTGGTGGTGTCGTAGAGCGGCAACCCGGTCGGCTTGTATTGGTAGGTGTCGTTGGTGTCGCGCCGATGCTGCTCCAGCCGCGCCTGCAACTGCTTCACCAGGTCGTTATAGGCCGGCAGCCCATAGAGGTTGTGCAGCTCGTTGGGGTCGTTCTCCAGATCGTAGAGCTCGAACTCCTGCGGCGGCAGGAAGAAGTGGATGTACTTGTAGCGCTTGGTCCGGAGGCCGCGGCAGGGCAGCACGTTCTGCCAGCCCGGATATTCGTAATACTCGTAGAGCCAGTCCTCGCGCCAGGGCACGTTTTTGCCCTCGGCCAGCGGCATCATCGAATGGCCCTGCATCTCCGCCGGCACCGGCACCCCCGCGATATCGAGCAGGGTCGGGGCCAGGTCCAGGTTCAGCACCATCTCCCGGTTCCTCGTGCCCGCGGGGACGCGCTTCGGGTAGCGGATCATCATCGGCACCCGAATCGAGGGCTCGTACATAAAGCGCTTGTCGTAGAAGCGGTGTTCGCCCAGGAAGAACCCATGGTCGGAGCTGAACACCACGGCGGTGTTATCGAGTTTGTCCTGGTTCTCCAGCACCGCCAGCATCTTGCCCATGTTGCTGTCGTTGTTCATGGCGCCAACGTAGTGGTTTTTGACCAGCTCTTCCAGTGAGCGCGGACAGTTGTCGAACACCTCGCTCACCCCCACCTTGTTGTTGGCGGTGAACACGGCGCGCGGCTTGCCTTTGTAATCGGGGAATTCGTCGAAACCAGCGGGCACCGGCACGGGCACGCCGTTGAAGGTGTTGACCTGGTCCGGGGGCCGGTAAAACGCGACGTGCGGCGCGTAGAACCAGAAGAACACGCAGATGGGCTTGGCGTGCTCCTGCT
>JANWJU010000089.1 GCA_025451775.1 Terriglobales bacterium | reverse complement strand
GGGCCCGTAGCGTCTGGATGTGCAAGCGGGCCGGTCGTGCTGGGGCATAGCTGCGATGCTGGTGCCCTCCCCGGAAACGAACAGGAGAATTGAATCATGCGGCAACACCTGAAACACCGACCCACCCTTATGGGCGCACCCAAACGGAAGATGCGACTGGGCGTTCTGACCGGGATTGCGGTAGTTCTGCTGGCGGTTGCATGTCTGGGACAGGCGCCTCTCGCGCCCCCCACCTACCGAGGCATCCTGGTCTACCTCAACCCCGCCCAGGTGGCCAGCTTCAACGCCCGCCATTCGACCCAGGCCCGTCGCCTCAACCCGAACCGGAACCTATATTTGGTCACTGGCAACGGTAGCCGCAGCGACGACCAACTCCTCCAGGAGATTGCAACCGACGCCGCCACCGGCAACCCCGCCCTGGACGGCATCGTGCACATCGCCGGCGGTTCGAATTCCACCTCCCACCTCGATGGCGGGTCCACCGCCTCGGTGCTGAACGGCGGCTCCACTGCCTCGGTGTTGAACGGCGGCTCGACGGCCTCGGTGCTCAACGGCAACGTCGAATACTACGGCACGCGGGCGCCTGCAAAGTACGTGGATCAGCCGATGGTGGGCCAAATTCAAGCCGGTGATGCTGCCCATGCGCATGCCACCGGCGAAGGCGTGGTCATCGCCGAAATCGACGACGGCGTCGATCCGTTCAACCCCGTGTTGCGCCGGGTCCTGCTGAGCAGCCGCGGCTATAACTTCACCGACGGCACCAGCAACTGGTCTGCCTACTCCGATGTCTGCCTCGACGGCGGGTCCACCGCTTCGGTGTTGAACGGCGGCTCCACGGCTTCGGTGCTCAACTGTTTGAACGGCGGCTCGACCGGGTCACTGCTGAACGGCAACTTGTTGGGGTCGGTGCTGAACGGCAACCTGCTGGGATCGGTGCTGAACTTGACCACCTCGGTGCTGAATGGCCAGACCCCGCTGCTCTACGTCTTGGACGGCGGCTCGACGGCGTCGGTGCTGAACGGCGGTTCGACCGCCTCGGTGCTTAATGGAACTGTGCCGTGCCTCGCCGGCGGTTCGACGGCGTCGGTGCTGAATGGTGGTTCGACGGCCTCGGTATTGAACGGCGGCTCGACCGCCTCGGTGCTCAACGATGAGAGCACGGCGGTGTACGTGCTGGCCGGCGGTTCAACGGCGTCGGTGCTGAATGGCGGCTCGACCGCCTCCGTGCTGAACGGTGGTTCGACGGCATCCGTGCTCAACGGGCTGGCGCAGTTGATCGCCTGCAACCCGGACTTCGGCCATGGCACCGCTGTCGCCGGCCTGCTGCATCTCGTCGCTCCTGAAGCCAAGATATTGCCCATCAAGGCGTTTGGCGCCAACGGCGAGGCCGACGCGGCCACCATTTATGAGGCCATCACCTACGCCATTGATCAGCACGTCAATGTCATCAATCTCAGCTTTAGCGCCACCGAGACCACCGACCCCATTGGTGACGCCATCCAGGAGGCGGTGAGCAAGGATATTGCGGTGGTCGCCGCTGGCGGCAATAGCAGTGACTCCGCGGCTGTGTTTCCCGCCTCGCTCAGCGGCGTCATCGGGGTCGGCGCGGTGGACGGCACCGCGCCCAACCCCACCTTTCCCATCGCCAGCTTCTCCGACTTCGATCCCGGCCCCGGCCAAATCGTGGATGTGGACGTGGCGGCGCCGGGCGTGAAACTGTTTACCACCTACCCCGGGTTCGGCCTGCTGTGGGCAAGCTCGACCGGGACCTCGTTCAGTACGCCCCTGGTGGCCGGTGAAGCGGCCTTGCTGGTCCAGATGGGCCAGACGGGTGGCGCCTGCCACGCCGCGATCGACGGATCGTCAAACCCCTCCATCGCGGGCGACCTCAATGGCCAGCTCGGCCATGGTCTGATTAACGTGCTGGGCGCCGTCTCGTCGTTTCCCCCGATTACAACCAACTTCGGTTATGGGGGTTTCTGGGGCTTCAACTTTGGATTCGGCGGTTGGTAGAGGCGTGAGCGCCGCCCATCTGCTCCCGGTCTCGACCACCTCGTCCAGCATGGACGCCATGGCGTGCGCGCTTAGTTCCTTGGTCGACTTGCGCGATTTGGGTACGGGCGTGCACAGCACCGAGATCGTCGAGCTGGCCATCGCCACCGGTGTGCACTTCGGCTGGGATACGCGCCAGTTGCGCGAGTTGGAGATCAGCGCCACGCTGCACGACATCGGAAAAATCGGCATCCCCGATGGGGTGCTGCACAAGGACGGCAAGCTGGACGACGACGAAGCCGCGCTCATGCGCCGGCATCCGGAGTATGGTTGGGCGATTCTGCGCCAGGTACCGGGGTTCGAGTGGGTGTCGCTGTACATCCTGCATCACCACGAGCGCTGGGATGGGGGCGGCTACCCAGGCAAGCTGCGCGGGGAAGAGATTCCGCTGGGGGCGCGCATTATCTCTGTCGTGGACGCATTCCACGCCATGACCTCGGACCGCCCCTACCGCAAGGGCATGCCCATGGATGTCGCTTGCGGGCGTTTGGAGGCGAGTGCAGGCACGCAGTTCGACCCCGACGTGGTGGCGGCGTTTGTGGCCTATGCGCGCGCCGCGGTCGATGCCCGCGCCCATGCTCCCGGGCCAGTGCGGGATGCGGCGGTCGCCAGCTAGGGGCGGCAGCTTGGAGATGCCACGAGCAGAGCGGCCATCCCCTGCCGCCAATCGAAGCCCGCCCTCAAGCGAGCGATGCTCACAGCGCGAGCATCGCGGGAGCGACCCAGCGAAAAGTGGCGAGCCACTTTGAATTAATCCGCAAAGGCTTGGGCAAGGAGGGCTGCCTGCTCCTGCTGATGGCGGCGCAGGGAGCCGGTGGCGGGGCTGGCGCTGGCCCGGCGGGTGATGCCGCGCAGGTGTGCACGGCCCCCGGGCAGGGTGGCGGTCTCGAGCAAATTTTCGAGCCGCGGCGCCACGAACGTCCACGCGCCCATGTTCTCCGGCTCTTCCTGCACCCAGCGCACGTCACCGGTTTGCGGGAAGCGTGCCAATTCGGCCTCGATCTCCGCCGCCGGGAAGGGGTACAGCCGTTCAACCCGGACTATCGCCGCATTGGCATCGCCGCGCTCCTTGCGGGCACGGGCGAGGTCGTAGTACACCTTGCCGCTGCACAGGATCACACGGCGCACGGTGCTGGGATCGTTGCCGGTATGGCTGCCGGCATCGCCCAGCACCGGGAGGAACGTCCCCGCAGTGAGCTCTGCCAGAGGCGAGGCTACCTCGGGGTTGCGCAACAGACTCTTGGGCGTCAGAACCACCAGTGGCAGCCGGGGCTGGCGCCGGCCCTGGCTGCGCAGCAGGTGAAAATACTGGGCCGCCGTGGTGCAGTTGGCGACGCGCCAGTTGTTCTCGGCCGAAAGCTGGAGGAAACGCTCCAAGCGCGCGCTGGAATGCTCCGGGCCCTGGCCCTCGTAGCCGTGCGGCAACAGCAGCCCCAGGGCGCAGGTGCGCGACCACTTGGTTTGCGACGCCGCCAAAAATTGGTCGATGATGACCTGGGCGCTGTTGGCAAAATCGCCGAACTGCGCCTCCCACAGCACCAGCGCCGTGGGATGCGACATGGCATAGCCAAACTCGAAACCCAACGCGGCTTCCTCCGAGAGGAGGCTGTCGTAGATCTCGATCGGTTGCTGAGCGGGGTCGAGGTGGGCCAGCGGGATATAGGAGGAACTGTCCTCGTAGTCGTAGAGCACGGCGTGGCGCTGGCTGAACGTGCCTCGGCCCGTGTCCTGACCGGCCATGCGCACGGGGACGCCCTCGAGCGCCAGTGAACCCAGGGCCAGCGCCTCGGCGAGCGACCAGTCGATCAGGCCGCGCTCGGCGAGGGCGCGCCGGCGGCGGTCGATAAAGGTGTGCAGCTTGGGGTGCAGGTGGAAGCTCGCGGGCAGCGTGGTCAAACCCACCCCCACCGCGGCCAGCAGCTCCATCGATGCGGCGCTCTCACCCGGTGGGGGCGCGGCGGTGGGCTCAGGGGCGGGCTCGGGCTCAGGCGCCGGGCTGGTTTTGGCTTCGGCAGCTTGGCTGAGGGCGTCTTTGATGGTTTGGTGAGTGAGGGCCGCTTGTTCGGCGCTCAGCGTGCCTTGGGCGGTGAGTTCCTGTTCATAGAGCGTCCGCACCGAGGGGTGTTGGTCGATTTTCCGGTACAACACCGGGGCGGTGAGGCTGGGGTCGTCGGCTTCGTTGTGGCCATGGCGCCGGTAACAGACGATATCGACCACCACATCCTTGCGGAAGCGCCGGCGGAAGGCGTAAGCCAACTCGGCGGCGCGGACGACCGCCTCGGGACGGTCGCCGTTGACGTGGAAGATGGGCGCCTGCACGGTGCGCGCAATATCGGTGCAGTAGAGGGAGGAGCGTGCGCCCGCCGGCGAGGTGGTGAACCCGATCTGGTTGTTGACCACCACGTGGATGGTGCCGCCGGTGCGATAGCCGCCCAACTGGGAGAGGTTCAGCGTCTCCGCCACCACGCCCTGTCCGGCGAAAGCGGCGTCGCCGTGGATCAGCACCGGAATCACAAGTTGCCGCAAAGGATCGCCGCGCAGGTCCTGCCGCGCGCGCGTGCTGCCCTCGACCACCGGGTCCACCGCCTCCAGGTGGCTGGGGTTGGCGATCAGTTCGATGGCCAGCGACTGGCCGGCGGGACTGGTGTGCGAGCCTTCGGCGCCGATGTGGTACTTCACGTCGCCGGAACCCTCGACGCTGTCGGGGTCGAGGTCCTCGAACTTGGAGAACATCTCGCTCATGCTCAGGCCCAGAATGGTGACCAGCACGTTGAGCCGGCCGCGGTGCGACATGCCCAGCACCACCTGCTCGGCGCCGTCGCCGACGGCCAGATTCAGCATGTGGTCGAGGGCGGGAATGAGGGCCTCGGCCCCTTCCAGCGAAAAGCGCTTATGCCCGACGAATCGAGCCTGCAGCAGGTGCTCGAACTCCTCGGCGTGGGTGAGTTTATCGAGGATGCGGCGGCGCAGGTCCGCAGGCACGCCCAAGCGGCCCTGCTGCGGTTCCAGGTGTTCTTGCAGCCACTGCCGCTCCTCCGGCCGTTGCAGGTGCATGAACTCCAGCGCCAGCGGGCCGCAGTAGGTGGCGCGCAGCGTATCGACGATGTCGCGCAGACTGCACTCTTCGCCAGCGGCGCGGCCGGCGAGTGGGCACAGGAAGTGCTGCTCCAAATCGGCGGCCGACAAGCCGTAATGATCCAGATCCAACTCCGGATGGGGCTCGACCGCCCGCATCTCCAGCGGATCCGTGGTGGCGAGCAGGTGGCCGCGCACGCGGAACATGTGCACCAGTTGGAACACCGCCGCATGTTTGCGCACCAGTTCAGGATCGGGAGCGCCGCCGGCGTCGGCAGCCCCCAGCACCGGGCCTGGGGCAGCGAGCGCGGGCAAGGCGAGGCCGAGCTCGCCAAAGATGCGCTCATAAAATCCAGCCGCGCCCCCCAGCAGCGCGTCCACGCGGGCCAGAAACGCGCCCGATTCCGCCCCCTGCACGATGCGGTGATCGTAGGTACACGTCAGGGTGAAGGTCTTGCCGACGCCCAGCACGCGCAGCGTCGCTTCCGGCACGCCTTCAAACCCAGCCGGGTAGGCGACCGCGCCGGCCGCCAGAATCGCGCCCTGGCCTGCCATGAGCCGGGGCACCGAGGCGCGGGTCCCGATAGTGCCGGGGTTGGTGAGGCTGATGGTCGCCCCCATCAACTCCTGGGGCAGGATCTTGCCGGTTTGGGCGGCGCGGATCAGGCGCGCACACGCGGCGGCAAAGTCGGGAAAATTCAATGCCTCGGCGTGTTGGACCACCGGGACGAGCAGGGCGCGTCCCCCGGCGCGTGCGACGTCCACCGCCAAGCCCAGGTTGACGTGGGCGTGCTCGATCTGTCCTGGTCCGCCATCGACCACGGTATAGGCGCGGTTGAGGGCAGGAAACTCCTCCAGTGCGCGCACCAGCGCCCATGCCAGAAGGTGGGTGATCGACAACTTGCGGTTCTGTGCCGCCAACTGTTGGTTCAGGTGCCGCCGGTAGGCTTCCAGGCGGGTGACCGCGATCGTGCGCTGCGAGGTGGCCGTGGGGACGGCGAGGCTGGATTCCATGTTGGCGGCCAGCCGCGCCGCCCCACCCCGTAACGGGGTGATGGTGTCGCTGTCAGCCGCCGTTCCCACACCGTTTTGGATGGGGGCCCCGGGCGCATCAAAGCCGCCAAATATTTCCCGCCACTCCACCGGCACGGACTGCGCATTGGCACGATAGAGACGCCACAGCTCCTCGCCATATCCTTCGTTGGCGCCGAGCGTCTCCAGATAGCTTTCGAGTTTGTGCTTCACCCCCTGAAATTATAACCGTGCGCGCGGCTGCGCGGGCGCCATTGCGCGCCCAGCCGCCGTGTAACGGTAAATTTACGGGGATCAGAACGTCAGCACCAGCCCGACGGAGGGCTGCGCCACGTGGGTCCACTTGTTGGTGGTCAGCAGCGGATTGCCGAAGTCCGGTACCTTGAACAGCAGTTCCTGGAACTCGGCCCGTGCCCCGATATGCATGATGTGAAAATCCACTCCCACGCCGAAGTTGCCCGCGCCCCGCTTTTGATGGGTGACGGCGATGCTGCTGGGACCCCGGGGGTTGAAAAACACCAGCCCCCCTCCGGCCACGATGAACGGCTGCAGGAACCCGCCGATGCGGGGCGTGGTGATCACCTCGTTGGCGATCGCCTCCTGCATGTTGGCGGTAATGGCGAAGTTGGTGCCGGGGGAGCCGGGCGCGGTGCCAGGGGTGAAGTAGCGTTGCCCGTTGCGGGTGTAACCGTACTCCACCTCGATCGCCTCCCAGCTATTGATGTGGAAGCGATATCCAACCAGCAGCCCAGCCGAGTGCTTGGCGACGTGGGTGGTGGGAGTGTTGTTGGTGCCACTGATGAACACGCCCGACACTTGAGCCGACAACTCCGAGCGCTGTACGCCGCTGCCTTGCGCGAAGGCCGCGGCCGTCAAGCCGATAAAAACGATCCCGAAAAGGACACTTCGGTGCATGGATAGACCTCCATATTCATCGGTGTCTGATTTGGGATGCGCCCCTTCGGCCCGCGGCTGGCTGTGAAACGCCTTAGGCCGCGCCTGGCCGTGGACAAAGGCTCCTCCACGCTGCCGCACCATATACTAGGCTCATGCTGAGCGCGCAGATTTTGCCTTCAAGTGCCGTGAGCCGCCGCGGATTTTTGTCCGCCGCTGCGGCTGCGGGGCTGCTGCTCGGCCCGGCCGTGGCGGCGCAAATCGTCGAGGTGGCCTACGCCGGATCGATGGCGCCCTTGATGGAGGGCGGGCTGAAGGCGGCCGCCGGACGCGCGCTCGGACTGGATCTGCACGGACGGGCCCAGGGAGCCAGCGCCTTGGCGGAATTAATCGCCGGCGGCAGCCTGCGTCCGGACGTTTTCCTTTCGGTCACGCCGGGACCGATGGAAACCGTCCTCGCCTCGGGCCACGCCGACCGCGCCCTGCCCATCGCGCATACCGAGATGGTGATCGCCTACTCGCCCCGCGGGCGCTTCGCCTCCGATTTTGCCCGGGCCGCGGCGGGCGGGACGCCGCCCTGGTGGGAGATTTTGCAGCGCCCCGGATGCCGCTTCGGGCGCAGCGACCCGGCCGCCGATCCGCAGGGGCGGAACATCATCTTCGTGTTGCGCTTGGCCGAGCAGGTGTACCGCCGGCCGGGGTTGGCGGCGCGCGTTCTGGGACCGGTGCAGAATCCGCGCCAGATCTTCGCCGAGACCATGCTGGAAGCCCGCCTGCAGAGCGGGCAACTCGATGCCGCGGCGGCGTACCGCGTGCAGCCGGGCGCGTTTCAAATCCCTTATCTGCGGCTGCCGCCGGCGATCAATCTGGGCGGTCCCTTGCCGGCCGCCGCCAACGCCCTGCGGTTGGACCTGAGCGGCCACAGCTACCGGCCGCAACCGCTGGTGTACTACGCCGCGGTGCTGCAGCCGGCCCCGCACCCGCAGGCGGCGGCGCGCTTGGTCGCCTGGCTGCAAGCGCCGGAGGCGCAGCAGATCCTGCGCCGTGCTGCATACGATCCGCCGGGTGACGCCGCCCCGCTGCGGCGCGCCCCGGCCCCCGGGTCCGCGTGACCTTGACGCCCAGCATGTCGAGCACGCCTGGCACGCCCAGCACTCAGGCCCCACCCCCAGCCGCGCCCCGCGCGGCTGGGGGTGGACGCGCTCCCCATCCGCGCCGCTGGCGGTGGGTGGCGCACGCCGGCGCGCTCCTGTTCGCCGTCCTGCTGTTGTACCCGTTCAGCGGGGTGTGGGCGCCGGTGGGGGCATGGCAGTGGAGGGGGACGGCGGGGGCGGCCTCGCGAGCGTCGATCCTCGTCTCGCTGGAGTTGACCGCGCTGGCCATGCTGCTGGTGGTGGCGGTGGGGACGCCGGTGGCGCTCTATATCCGCCGCACCGGCCGGGCAGCGCGGACGTGGTGGGAGGCGGCCCTGCTGGCCTCGATCCTGGTGCCGTCGCTGGCGCTGGGCATTCTGCTCTCGTTGGCGTTCCGCCCCGAGGGCGCGCTGGGCGGCTGGCTCGCCCAGCTCGGCCTGGTCTCGACCAACAGCGCCGCCGCTTTTGTGCTCACCCAGGTGTACGTCAGCATCGGCTACTACGTGCTGGGAGCGCTGGTGGCGCTGGGCGCGATTCCCGCGGGGTTGGAGCAGCACGCGGCGCTGCTGGGGCTGGGGCCGGTACGCGTGTTTTGGCGGGTGACGCTGCCACTCGCCCGCTTCGGGCTGGCCGCCGCGCTCAGCCTGGCCTGGGTGCGCGCCATCGGTGAGTTTGGCGCCGTGGTGGTAACCGCCTACTATCCCGCCGGCATGCCCGTGCAGTTGTGGATTCACCTCGAGAGCGCCGGACTGGGGGCCGTAATGCCATTGTTAGTCGCTTTTATGGCGGCGGCGCTGCCGCTGCCGTTGCTGCTGCACTTGTTAGCCCACCGGCGGCGCCATGCTTGAAGTCCGCCTCAGCCAGCCGCGGCGCGGGTTCCGGGTCGAGGTCGAGTTCACGCTGGAGGAGGGCGGCGCGCTGGCGCTGTTTGGGCCTTCAGGGGCCGGGAAAAGCACGGTGCTGGCTTGCATCGCGGGCTTCCAGCAGCCCGCCGCGGGTGTGATCCGCTTGGGCGGGCGCCAGTTTTTCCCGCCGCCGCTGCCGCTGCACCGGCGGGGCGTGGGGATGCTGACGCAGGAGCCGGCGCTGTTCCCCCATTGCACGGTTGAGGGGAACGTGGCCTTCGGGTTGCCGCGTCCTCATAGCGTTGAGGCCCGGGCCTGGCTGGCGCGGTTGCGGGAGCAGATGCATCTGGGAGACTGCTGGCACGCGCCCGCCACGCGTATTTCGGCCGGGCAAGCCCGGCGGGTGGCGCTGGCGCGGATGCTGGCGCCGCGCCCGGCGCTGGTGTTGCTGGACGAGCCCTTCGGCGGCCTGGACCGTGGCCTGGTGCGCGGGTTGCTGGAGGATTTTTTGACCTGGCGGCGGGAACTGGGCTTCACCCTGATCGCGGTCGATCACCAGGCCGAGGTGTTGGAGCAGCTCTGTCCCCGGGTGCTGGCGATGGCGGCGGGGCGGGTGGTGGCCTCGGGCAGTTGGGCGGAGCTGCGGCAGCGCGCGCCGCAGGCGATGGCGGCGTTGCTCGCCCCGCTGTGATCGCGCATGCGATAATCGCCACGCGCTTATGCCCCAGAAAGTCACAGGGAGCCTCAGTCACATCCGGCCTGACGGCCGGGTCCGCATGGTGGATGTGAGCGCCAAGTCCGCGACCCAGCGCACCGCCTCTGCCAGCGCTCAAGTCACCATGCCGGCCGCCGTCCTCCGCGCCCTGCGTGGCGGCGCCGGACGCAAGGGCGATCCGCTCGAGATCGCGCGTATCGCCGGCATCGCCGCCGCCAAGCGCACCAGCGACCTGATCCCGCTCTGTCATCCGCTGCCGTTGACCCACATCGAGGTCGAAGCCCGCTACGCCCGCGGCGCGGTGAAGCTCCTCAGCCGCGTCAGCACCACCGCTCCCACCGGCGTCGAGATGGAAGCGCTCACCGCCGTGAGCGTGGCAGCGCTCACCGTCTACGACATGGCCAAGGCGCTGGGCCACGCCATGGCCATCGAAGTCGCGCTCGAGCACAAAGCCGGCGGAAAAAGCGGTTACCGCCGCGGCGCCGCTGCCAAGAAATAGGCTTCCCCTTATGCCCCGCCCCCCGCGTTTTCGTTTCCCCAAAGCGGCATCGGCATCATGGTCGCGCGCGGCCATCGTGATCACGGTGAGCGACCGCTGCGCCCGCGGCGAACGTGCCGACGCCAGCGGCCCACGGGTGTGTGCCCTGCTCGCCGCGCACGGCTTCGAGGTGGCGGCGAGCGCCATCGTCGCCGACCGCGTGCCCGATATCGTGGCCGCATTGCGCGCGGCTTCGCGCGCCGTGCCGCTGGTCGTCACCACGGGCGGCACGGGCCTCGGTCCGCGCGATGTCACCCCCGAGGCCACGCTGCGCGTCATCTCCCGCGCCGTCCCCGGACTGGGCGAGGCCATGCGCGCTGCTGGCGCCGTCCGCGAGCCGCGGGCGTGGTTGTCACGCGCGATGGCGGGGGTGCGCGGGCGCTCGCTGATCGTCAACCTGCCGGGCAGCCCGGCCGGCGCCGAGCAGAGCCTCGAGGCCGTCATCGGCGTGCTGCCGCACGCGCTCGACATGCTCGCCGGCGGCGGCCACGGCTAAAACTCACGATGTGAGACACAGCATTCTTTGCGCGTCGGAGACCAATCCGATGCGCACGGCATTCAAACTGCCGCTTTTCCCGTCCCGCCGCGCACCCGCTGTGCTGCGGGCGGGTGTATATTGAGCGCGTGCGAAGCCCGCACCCAAGCGACCAGCGGGAGCGACACCACGAAAGGTGGCGAGCCGCTCTGATCGTGCTTGGCGGCGCCATCGTTCTTATGAGCGCCATGGGATGGTATGCGCTGCACAATCCCGACCGGTTTATCCCACAAATCACCGCGTATGTGCAGCAGCAGACCGGGTTGGAGGCGCACATCCGCCATCTCGAAATCCACCTCTTCCCCGTTTTGCTGGTGCGGGCTTATGGTTTAGAAATAAAAAATCCAAGGCCGTTTCCAGCCGGTGATGTTCTCAACGCTCCCAGGCTCGATGCCACGATTGCGAGGATCCCGCTGCTGCGCGGCCAGGTCGTAATCCCGTCTTTGGTGCTGTACAAACCTGTTATTAACTTTATTTCTGATCCGGATGGCCTTTGGAACGTCCAAGATCCCTCCCGCCCGAAGGGGACGCCGGCGCGCTTTTCCATGGGAGCGATCTCCAGCCTGCAAATTGAAAACGGTGTGCTGCTGGGTTCGAATTTGATCGACCCGACGGACGCTCCCGGCCCCGTCGTTCTGGATCTCGGCAATTTATCCGCGCAACTCAATGTGGTCCGCGCTCACCCACCCTCTGTCCCCGGCGCTGCCGCATCCATTGCAGGTAGTCTTACGGCGGCTACGGCGCGTTTCGGCTCGATCCGCACCAAGAATCTGCGCTCGCAGCTGGACATCACCCCGGGGCGGCTGACCTTCACAAACCTTGCAGCAAAGACCTACCAGGGACAAGCCAGCGGCGAGTTTGTCCTCGATTTCGGGGGCAAGAACACGATGTTCGAAACATCCCTGCGGGTGAATGGCATAGGAATGCCCTATCTCATGGCGGAGTTCCAGAACGGCGCACCTAAAATAACGGGCATGATGCAGGCGGAGCTGAGTCTGATGGGAGCGATCACGCATACGGCCCACCCGCTGGCGGGCATTCATGGCACGGGGCACGTCACGATACACAACGGCGAACTGCCGTCCCTCAACCGGAACCAAGACATGCTCGATATGGAGCGTTTCCGCGCAGCTGGCACGGGTGCTCTGCCGGCCTCGGCATTTTCCCTGTTGGCCGGTGACATGACGTTGCGGAACAATCGCATCTACAGCCAACGGATCGACGCGGAGTTTTATGGAACGGATGTGGTTGGCTCTGGGAACACATCGGTGTTGGACGGCGCCGTGGACTATCGGGGGGTAGCCACCGTTTTGAAAAAGCAGGGCTTCTTCACCAGTCTGTTCGCTCGCATGTTCAAGGATGCCCAAGAGAGAAACGGAAGGCTGACGTTTTTGCTTCGCATCACGGGAACGCTCGCGCACCCGAGCAGCTCCGTTGTAGATGACAGCAACTCACATGCCCGCTGACTAGGCGAGGCAACTTGCGAAAAGCGGCGAGCCAGAATCATTGCCAAAAATAACTCTTGGAGAGGGAGAGCCTGTCCAAAAGGTTACAGCGGGGGCTGGGGGAACGCTCCATGATGCCAGTAGAGTATTAAAGCGGGCCCGCTGAGTTTGATATTGTGTGCACCCAATGTCGGGCGCCTGGGAGTGGGGAAGTCGGCAAGCGCGCGCGGAGGAATACGGCGCTCCTCCAGTTTGTCCGTTGAGGATGGCCTTGTATGACATTATTGCAACTCGCTGTGGACCTTATCGTGGTCGGGGTGTTGCTGTGGCTGGTCAATCGCTACATCCCGATGGCGCCATCGATTCAGTCGATCCTGAATGCCGTGGTCGTGATCTGCACCGTGCTGTGGGTGCTGCGCGCATTCGGATTGCTGCAGTCGTTTTCCAACATTCGCCTTCGAGGGTAACGGCGAGACCCTGCCGCCGACGCCGCCGGCGGCGCCATCAGCCGCCGATGCGGACCATGCCGCGGGCGGGTTTGACGAAACCGGGCTCGCCGATGTGGTGGCGCTCTTCCTTCAGCCAGACGGCGCGGCCAATGACGTCGATCAAGGCGGCGTCGTCGGGGTTGGCCAGCGCTGGTTTCAGGTCCCACTCGCGCAGCGAGAACAGGCAGGTGCGGAGTTGTCCATCGGCGGTGAGGCGAATGCGGCTGCACTGATTGCAGAACGGCGAGCTGACCGGGGCGATGATGCCGATCTCGCCGGGGGCGCCGTCGGCGAAGCGGAAGCGGCGCGCGGTTTCGCTGGGGCGCAGCGGCAGCGGCTCCAGCGGGTAGAAGCCGGCGATGCGGTCCACCACCTCCTGGTAGGGCACGACCAGATCGCGGGACCAGAGCTCGCCATGTTCGCCCTTCTGCGCGTCCGCCTGTTCGAGTGGCATGAACTCGATGAAACGGATGGTGAGCGCACGCTCGCGGGCGAAGGCGGCGAAGGCTTCGATCTCGTGGTCGTTGTGGCCGCGCATCAGCACCACGTTGATCTTGACCGGGTTCAATCCGGCGGCGGCGGCGGCTTCGATGCCGGCGAGCACGTGCTGCAGACCGCCGCGCACGCGGGTGATGCGGGCGAAGCCTTCCTCGCGCAGGCTGTCGAGGCTGACCGTGATGCGGTTCAATCCCGCCGCGCGCAGCGCGGCGGCGCGGGGAGCGAGCAGGTGCCCATTGGTGGTGAGGGCGATGTCCAACCCGCCTTCTTCAGGGCCGCCGGGGCCGCGCAGGCTGGCGAGGTAGGCGACGAAGTCCACGATACCGTCGCGCAGCAGCGGCTCGCCGCCGGTGAGCCGGAATTTGTGGATGCCGAGCGCGGAGAACACCCGCGCCAGGCGGCGGAGATCGGGCCAAGCGAGCGGGTCTTCAGTGCCGTCGGCATCGGCGCCGTAGCGGCAGTAGACGCAGCGATAGTTGCAGCGCTCGGTGAGCGAGATGCGCAGGTCGGCGATGCGGCGTCCGAAGCTGTCGCGCAGTTCAGGCATCGGCACCCCCGTCGCGCGAGGCGTGCGGCACAGCTGCGCCGGGGCCCGCGGTTGTTAACGCCTCGGTGTACTCGACCGGGGTGTTGAGGTTGGCGAACATGCGCGGGTCGAAGCCGTGGGCGCTCATCTCTTCCGGGGCGACGCATTGGCGCGGCGCACCATTCAAGATGGCGGTGAGCGAGCGCGCTCCCGGGGTGGGCGGGCGGGCCGCCGCCGCTTCCAGCCAAGGCAGTAGCGCCGCCGTGTAGACGGAACACAAGGGTTGCGAGGCGGGTACGGTCCAGCCGGGAAAATCGCGGGCACGCTGCCACAGCCAGACCAGAAACTCCGGGCTCACGAGCGGCATGTCGCAGGCCAGCACCAGCACGCGCGGCTGCCAGCGCAGGGCGGCGATGATGCCGCCCAGGGGGCCGCGGTCGCGCACGGCGTCGTGCAGCCGCGTGCAGCCGATTATGGCGGAACTGCCGGCGATGGCGACGGATGCGGCGCCGGCGGCGCGAGCGATCTCGACGGCGCGGACGAGTAGGGGGCGGCCGTGCCAGTCGAGCGTGGTCTTGTCGCGTCCCATGCGGCGGCTGGCGCCGCCGGCGAGAATGGCGATGCTCAGATCCGAGTTCATGCCGTCACTCCCGTCGCCAGGACCGTGACCAGCGAGCCCGCCGCCAGCTCGGTAATCCCTGGTGGAATCATGAGCCAGGCGTCGGCGGCGGCGGCAGCCGCCACGTCCGCCGAACCGCGATAGGGGATCTCCTGCAGCCTGGCCTTGAAATGGGGCGTCCCGGCGCCTGCGGCCGCGTAGCGCACGGGGCGGAAGGCGACCAGCGGCAGCGCCTTGCCGTGGTAGCCGAAATCCATCTCGGCGGTGATGAAGGGCGAAGATAGCGCCGCCGCGTCGAAGCCCGCCAGCACGTCGAGGGCGGGCCGTGCCAGCAGCAGAAAGCCGAGCAGCGCGCCCAGCGGGTTGCCGGGCAGGCCGAAGAGCAACTGGTTGCCCAAACGGGCGAAGATCTGCGGATGGCCGGGGCGCATCGCCACGGCGTCAAAGTGGAGCTGGGCGCCGAGCGAATCGAGCACGGGCTTGAGCAGGTCGTGGGCGCCGACGGAGGCGCCGCCGCTGCAAATCACGGCCTCCGCGCCCGCGCAGGCGTCTGCAATCGCGGCGCGCAAGGCGGCAGCGTCATCGGCCACATGGGCGATGTAAACCACCTCGGCGCCAACTGAACGCGCCAACGCCGCCAGCATGGGGCCGTTGCTGTTGCGAATTTGGGCCGGGCCGGGGGTCTGTTCTGGCGGCGTCAACTCGTCACCGGTGGCGATGATGGCGACGCGGGGCGCGGCGAACACCACCGGCGCCAGGCAGCCCGCCTGCGCCAGCACCGCCGTGACCGCCGGGGTGAGGCGCCGCCCGGCGGCGGCCACCACCGCCCCGGCGGCGGATTCGTTGCCGGGAAGGGCGATGTTGTCGCCGCGCCGCGGCGGGGCGTCAAAGTGGATGCCATCCTCGCCGCGCCAGGTGCGTTCGATCATCACCACCGTGTCGGCGCCGGCAGGCACGGGCGCTCCGGTCATGATTTCGAGGCAGACTCCCGGCGGCAGCGCTCGGGCCAGGGCCCCGGCGCGCACCTGCCCCACGCAGGGTAGCGGCTTGCCTGCGGCAGCGGCTTCCGCCGCGCGGAGGGCGTAGCCATCGCGCATGGCGCGCGGGAACGGGGGCCAATCCCGGTCGGCACGCACCGCTTCCGCCAGCACCCGTCCCGGATGGGATTCGGGCGTGCGCATCCAATCCGCCTGCTCAGTGCGGCGCGGTGATTGGGCACAAAGCGCGGCCGCCGCTGCGATGACCGTCTGGCGCGCCGCGGGCAGCTCCAACTCGCACTGCGGCGGAAAGGCATGAAACGCGCGCTGGCGGGCGGGTTCCGGTTGGCCATGCGATACTTGGAGCGTTCCCATAGCTGGATGATCGAGGTACTCTCGCGAGGCTACTCTCGATGCTCATTGGCCGTGTTTAATTGTCGCACTGACCACGTCCGGCGGGCACGCCGTTGCGGGGACGAGAGAAGAGGAGACCAGGCGCCGTGCGCGTTCACGTGATGTTCTTTGCCGGCTTGGCGGCGCGCTTGGGCTGCCGCGACGAAGAGCTGGACCTGCCCGGCGCGCCCACCGCGGGCGACCTCTTTGCCCACTACGCCGCCCGCACCGCCGATCTTGGGGCGTGGGGACAGGCGTTGCTGGTTGCCGTCAACGCCGAGTTCTGCGATCCCGCAACGCTGCTGAGCGAGGGCGATGAGGTGGCGCTGATTCCACCCATGAGCGGCGGTAGCGGAGCGGAACCCGCGCCCACTCCGGAGATCCTCATCCACCTGCTGCGCGCGCCGCTGCCGCCGTTGGAGGCGTGGGCCGGCGGACGGCACGGCGCCGTGGTCTGCTTCGAGGGAACGGTGCGCAACCACACCCCGGCCGCTCCCGAACGCGCGGTGGTGGGCCTCGAGTACGAAGCCTACGAGCGCATGGCGGTGCGGCAAATGGAAACGTTGGCACAGCAGGCCGCGGCGCAATGGCCGCTGACCCACCTCCACCTGGCGCATCGCCTCGGCTATCTGGCGGTGGGTGAGGTCAGCGTGCGCATCGCGGTTGCAGCTCCGCACCGCGCTGACGCCTTTGCCGCTTGCCGTTTCCTCATCGACACCCTCAAGCGCAGCGTGCCCATCTGGAAGAAAGAACACTTCAGCGATGGCAGCGCCTGGGCCGATGGCGACTTCCCCGAGGGTCAAGGTTTCGTCTTGGCCGCCCACAAGGGGTAGTCCAAGCCCGCCAAGCGGTTGATGAGGATGGCTTGCACCGTGAGGGCGGCAACCGCGATCTCGATCACGACCAGGTAAAAGGGCCGGGTGACGATGCCCAACGAGATGATGAGGGTGGTTGCGCCCGCCGGCGGGTGCGCGGATTTCAGCAGGATCATCAACGCCCCGGTCAAGGCCAGCGAGAGCGAGGCCGCCATCAAGCGGTGGAACCCCATGACCTGGGTCGCCGGGGGCGCGTGCGTCAAGCCAAACAGCACCAGCATGGCGTAGCCGCAGACGATGCCGATGGCGTGGCCAAAGATGGCGTGGCGGGGCGAGGCGGTGGGCGAGGTGGGGGTAAAGAAAAACAGGAACGCCGTCGGTCCCAGCGAGGGAAAGATATCGGGGGTGTGGGCGAGCATGCCCACACCCGCCATGATGCCCAGGCTCACAAAGGCGTTGATGAACACAAACAGCGCCCACAGCGGCCGCGGGGGGAAGCGTTGGAGCAGGTGAGTCAGCCGCAGGCGGGCCAGTAGGCCGCGCACCACATCGGGCTCGAGCAGCCGCAGGCGAGTGTGATTATTGGCCAAGGGTGGCGCGTCCGGCGGCTTC
>JANWJU010000088.1 GCA_025451775.1 Terriglobales bacterium | reverse complement strand
TCGCCATCGCCGCTGGGATCGCGCGCAATGCGGCAGCGGATCTCCTGGCCCACGAGTTTGTGCAGCTCGCCGGGATCGCGCACCCCGGTTTTGGACAAGGGAATAAAGCCGCGCATGCCCACGTCCACGGTCAAGCCGCCCTTGATGGCGCCGGTAACCTTGCCGCGCAGGATGAGGCCAGCCTGGAAGGCGGCGCGCGCGTCCTCGAGGTTGCGGGGACGGTCGGGGGTGAAGGGGCTGAGCTTGAAGCTGCCCTCGGGATCGCGGCCCTCGACGATGACTTCGACGGCGGCGCCCGGCTCGAGTTCGGTGCCCGGACCCTGCGAGCGCCAGACCTCGAGTGGCAGCACGCCCTCGGCTTTGGCGCCAATGTCGATTAAGGCCACGTCCTCGCGCAGCGAGACCACGGTGCCGGTGCGGTGCTCGCCGGGTTGCGGGGCGGCGGCGCCGGTGGCGCCGGCGTTGTCGCCGTGGCTTTCGAACTCGGCCAGAACTTCGGCGAAGTTCGGCGCACGTTCAGGGGCGGCGGGAGCGGCCGCGGGGTCCACCGGGTTGGGCGGTGCGGGTTGGGGAGAGGGATCTTGCATGGGATGCGGGGGGGGCGGTGCGCCCATCATTTTCTCACATTATTTGGCGCGGGCGCCCGGGCTTACGCCCGCCCGCTTATGCTCGCAGGGGAGTGGGGGCCCCGTAGCCCCACTCCCCTGCTGCGCTGGATCGCCGCACTCTCGGGCTTACGCCCGCCGACGTTCATTGGCGCGGGCGCCCGGGTTACGCCCGCCCGCTTATGCTCGCAGGGGAGTGGGGGCCCCGTAGCCCCACTCCCCTGCTGCGCTGGATCGCCGCACTCTTGGGGCTACGCCCGCCGACGTTCATTGGCGCGGGCGCCCGGGCTTACGCCCGCCCGCTTGTGCTCGCAGGGGAGTGGGGGCCCCGTAGCCCCACTCTCATGCTGCGCTGGTTCGCCGCTACGCCACACGGCAGGCCGCGCGGTGGCGGGTCCTTCATTTGAGGCTGGCCAGCAGCAGGCGGTCGGCGAAGGCGACGGTGGCGCGTGCTGGGGCGGGATCGTGCACGCGCAACAGATGCACACCCGCCAGCACGGCGGCGGTGGCGGCGGCGAGCGAGGCCTCCAGGCGGGATTCAGGCGCCTCCGCCGCGGACTGGCGCAGAAAGGACTTGCGGGAGAGCCCGGCCAGCAACGGGTAACCCAGGGCGTGCAACTCGTCCAGGCCGGCGAGTAGGGGCAGGTTCTCGTCCAAGTTTTTGCCAAACCCGAAGCCGGGGTCGAGCACGACCTGAGCCGCGTCGATACCGGCGGCGCCTGCCCGGCCAGCAATCGCCGCGAGGCCCTGGCGCACGCACCCCAGCGGATCGGCGAGCGGCGGGAGGCGCTGCATCGTGGCGAACTCGCCGCGGTGGTGCATCAGCACGGCGCCGCAGCCGCTGCGGGCGATCAGCGCGGCCATGTCGGGGTCGTCGAGTCCGGTCACGTCGTTGATGATGTCGGCGCCGGCTGCGAGAGCCTGCGCGGCGGTGGTGGCGTGGCGGGTATCAGCCGAGATGAGCATGCCTGGCAAGGCGCGCCGCACCGCTGCGATCGCCGGGATGAGCCGCTGCCGCTCTTGCTCAGGGGCGACCGGCTGCGCGCCCGGGCGGGTCGATTCCCCGCCCAGGTCGATGATGTCGGCCCCGGCGGCGGCGGCGCGCACGGCGGCGGCGGCGAGGGTGTTGGGGTCGGGCGTCCGGCTGGCGGCGTAGAACGAATCCGGGGTGGCGTTGAGGATGGCCATCAGCCACGTCCGGCGCCCCAACTCGATTGAAAAGGGCCGCCCAGCTCGCCGTGCTCCCACCTGCCACTGCCGGATTGGCCGCCGGAACCGCATCCGGCGATTATGGCACCCGCTTGGAGGCAGCGTGGTGCCCGCTTGGTGAGCCCCAGGGCCGGTGAGCAAAAGTGGAAACCGGCGTGCAGGTAAGATCGTCAATGATGAGGAGAAAGGACAATCCCCCTATGCGCGTTTCGAGCCGCCGTTCGGCCTTGATGTTGACCCTGTTGGCCGCGATTTTGGGGTTGGCGCTCGCCGCCCAGGGCTTGGGGGCGCAGACGCCGGCTGCGGGTGCAGGCACCGATCCCGCGTATGCTGCCGGTTATGGGGCCGGATTTCCACTGGGGTTGAAAGATCAGGCGGCGGGCGCCGAAGCCAACGCCCATAAATTCCGCACCTACCAGGATGGCACCGCCGGCTACACCGAAACCTATGGCACGCCGGAGGCGTACCGCGCCGCGTTCCAAAGTGGGTTTGCCGACGGCTATAGCGATGCCTACAATGGGCGCCGCCCGGCGCTGGCGCTGAATAACCCCGAGGCGGCGCCCGAGGCCACGCCGCCGCCGGTGAGTGCCGCCCCCGACATCGTGACCGTGGCCCGCGCCAACGGCTACCGGGAAGGCTACAGCGTGGGCCAGGCCGACGCCAACCGCAGCGCCGACTACAACGCCCAGGCGAGCGGTGAGTACCAGCAGGCGATGGTGGGCTATGGCAGCACGCGCGGCGATGCCAGCCAGTATCAGTTGAATTTCCGCAGCGGTTTCGCCACCGGCTACAGCGACGGCTACTACCACCGCCTCTATAACACCGCAGTCGGCGCCCGTCCGGCGGCGGGGGTCGATACGGCCGCCACCGGCGCCAACCCGCTGCCGCCGGACCCGGCGTCGCTGGCCGCACGGCCCAGCGGGGTCTATGACAACGGCGTGTTCCTCGCCCAAGGCACCCGCATCCAGGCCACGCTGGACCGCGCCATCAGCACCAAGACCGCGCAAGTGGGCGATGGCTTCTCGTTGACGGTGTCGGTGCCGGTGTGGGTGGGCGCGGTGGCGGCGATTCCGGCGGGCAGCACCATCCAGGGCACCCTCGAGCAAGTGAGCCGGGGCGGCAAGCTCAGCGGCAACGCCCAACTCCAGCTTCAGTTCACCACCATCACCATTCCCGGCCAGGCGCCCGTCGCACTCGCCGCCACGACCGCGGGCGTGGGCGCCGACGCCAGCAACGTGGGCGGCGTCAACAGCGCGGAGGGCACCATCACCGGTCAGGGTGCGGAGACGGCCAAGCACGCCGGCACGGGGGCGGCCGTCGGGGCGGTCTTGGGCGGCATCTTCGGCGGCGGCAGCGGGATTTTGCGCGGCGGCGCCGCCGGCGCCGCCGCTGGCACCGCCGGCGTGCTGCTCTCCCATAAAAAAGATTTGGTGCTCGATCAGGGCGAGACCATCAGCCTGCGGCTGGATCAACCGCTGGAATTGCCCACGCGGTGAAGACGCGATTAGCTAGCAGCGTTGCCGCCCCACAGTCCCGGGTGGTTGATGTCCACGGCCAGAAAATAACCGAGTTGACGGGTGGATATTCGTTCAAGGATTCAGACCAGTCAAAGCCCTTGGGGAGAGTTATCGGGCTTTTCATGGGTCCCCAAGATCTGCTCTTAGCTCCGGACGAAAACGTCGATCAAACTGGACATCAATCTGGGGAAAGCTTGCAGCTTGTGAGCATGACCGGCAAGCTTGAGCAGAGCATCAAGCCACGACACTTCGGATCAACCGGTGAGCTTGCAGCTTCCGCAGACCAAAAGACGGCGCTGGCGCTCAGTTGGTACGTACCGGCACGAGCCGTGGCACACGAAGGTGCTCTGCCCGCTTCTACGCCTGAAGTCCTGGTCCTAGGTCGAGGTGCACGCCTGCACATGGAGTCTGCAATCCCGATAGAGGGGCTTGGATTGCGGGGTAGTGGGTGGCTAGAGGCCCACGACTCTCGTCAGACGGCTCCGTGATCGCTGTTGCTCAGAGGAGCGGCGTTACGGTTCTCAGCCGGAATCCTCTCCCCGGCCAGCACCCCTAAAGAGGGATTTAACCAGCGGTCCGGTCACGGTGCAGAACAACGTGAATGCGTTCGACGCCGAGGGCAAGCCGGTGACATTCGAGGGCGCAGCGGTGACCTACGACGCGCTGGGCCGCGCGGTCGAGTTCACCGCGGGGGGCGTGACGCGGGAGGTCCTCTACGGCCCGGGCGGAGGTAAGCTGGCCCTGATGGACGGGCGGACGCTGGAACAGGCGGAGATTCCGCTGCCGGGGGGCGGCACGGCGGTGTACAACGCGGGCGGCTTGGCGCATTACCGGCAGTGAACCAATAGCCGCGGCGCCCGCCAACTGCTCACTTGAAACCGCTCACTTTGGGAGCCGCGGGGCGCAGCCCCAATGGGCTGGCGCGCCCAGCGCTAGCGCAAATCCACCGACATGTCGCCGATTTTGATCGAGTCGCCGTCCAGCTTGAAGTCCACGAAATCGTAGCTGGTGGGGCAGCAGGGCTTGTCGCCGGGCACGTACTTGGCGGCGCGCAGCGTGAGCACGTGCTTGGATTGATTCCACTCCGCCCCGGCGCCGCCGGCGCAGTCGTAGCTGAACTGGTCGGCGAGGATGAGCTTGCCATGGTTGAGCTCGATCACCTGCACGACGCCGGTACAGTTGGCCAGTTGATCGCCGGTGTAGAGCACGCCATAGACGAGCAGCGCCGATTTTCCCGGCGCCTTGGGCAGCGCAGCCGGATCCGCCTTGATGATCTGGAACTCCATGGGATCGGCGGTATTGGTTTCGTGATCGTAGAGGCCGCGCGCCACCGGGATCATCAGCGGCGTGCCGCTCTGCGTGTTGCCCGGCACCATGCCGCCGGCGCCCGATTCGGCGGTGGCGTAGAGAGCGTAGGTAAAGTTTTTGACCGGAAAGTCGGCGAGGCTGGCGAGCGGCGGCGAGGTGAGCGGCGCATCCAGGTGAAAGGCGGTGATCTGCCCGAAGGTGCGGAAATCCGACGCCTTATGCAGCCATCCCGGCAGGATCTGTGCTGCGCTCCCAGCCACCAGAATCAGCACCAGCGGGACGCCCCGGCAGGCGAGCCGCATGGCCTTCCGCGTCAGGCTGGCCAACCCTTTGGAACTCACGCCCACAACGTATTTCAGTGTACCGTGAATGTTTCGGAGCAGCACGTGGCCCGTCCATCCATTTTTTCCGTTTTTTCGTCGCTCGAGCTGACCGGCTCACGCCGCTTCGACGTGCTGCTGCTGGCGGCGCCGGCGGCGATGGTGCTGGCGGTGTGGGGAGCGGCGCCGCTGGCGGTGTTCCTGTTCGCGGGCTTGGGACTGATTCCCATGGCGGCCGTGCTGGGCCACGCCACCACGGTGGTGGCCCAGCGGTTGGGGCCGCTGGCGGCGGGGCTGCTCGATGCCACCCTGGGCAACGCCAGTGAGCTCATCCTGGGGCTGGTGGCGCTCAACGCCGGCCTGATCGCGGTGGTCAAGGCTTCAATCACCGGCAGCATCATCAGCAACTTGCTCTTGGTGCTGGGGCTGGCGATGGTGGTGGGCGGGCAGGGGCGAAAACGGCAGCGTTTCAACCGCCGCAGCGCCACCACCAACACCACCATGCTGTTTTTGGCGGCGGTGGGGTTGATCGTGCCGGCGGTGTTCGCGCTCGCCGTCTACGGCAAACTGCGCGGCGTGCGGGCGGAGATGCAAGGGCTGAGCCTGTGGACGGCCGCCATTCTGATCCTGGTCTACGCCGTCAGCCTGGTATTTCAGCTCCGCACCGACGCGCCCGCCGGGGTCGCCCCGCGGCACGACCCCCAGTGCCGCGCCCCGTGGCGGCCGGCGCTGCTCACCCTGGGGGCGGCCACCGCCGTGATTGCGGTGCTGAGCGAGCTGCTGGTGAACGAGTTGGGGGCGGCGCAACAGGCCTTCCACGGCACGGATTTGTTCTGGGGCGGCGTGATCTTTGCCCTCATCGGTAACGCCGCCGAGCACGGCGTGGCGGTGGGCGCGGCGCGCCGCGATCAGATGGATCTGGCCATGGCCATCAGCGTGGGCTCCAGCCTGCAGATCGCCCTGCTGTTGGCGCCGCTGCTGGTGTTCGCCTCGCTGCTGCTGGGACACCCCATGACGCTGGTGTTCACCGCCCTCGAAGTGGTGGCGGTGGTGCTGTCGGTGGTGATGGTGGCCATGATCGCCGCCGATGGCGAGACCAACTGGCTGGAGGGGGCGCAGCTCGTGGCCGTGTACGCCATCCTGGCGCTGGCGTTCTATTTTGTACCGGCTTGAGTGGTACTCGTGCGGCCCCGCGGCCGGGTGCGCGCATGGCCGCGCGCGGCGTGGACGAGTTTAAAGATGGAAAACGCGCTTCCCAGCACCGCCAAGCCCATCAGGATCTCGATGAACAGCCGGAAACCCGGCGTTTGCAGCCACTTGACGATACCGCGCCCAAAATAGATGGCGGCGATGCCCTCGCTCAGAAAGCGCACCAAGCGCATGGACGTGAGCATAATGAGGAACGGCTTGGCGGGCACCTCCAGCGCGCCCGCCCCCAGCACAAACGCGGTAAACGGAAACGGCGGCGGAATAATTGCCGGCACGGCCAGCAGGATCGGGCCTTTGCGCCCAACCATCTGCTGCATTCGTTCGAACCGCTGCGGCGACATGTGGTTGCGGATGAAGTTCTCCCCGCCCGCATGCCCCAGGGCGAACATCCCCCAGCAGCCCGCCAGCGAGCCCAACGTGGCGGCGGCGACGTAGAGCAGCATCTGGCCGTGGTGCAGCGACGCCAGCACGATAACGCCGATGTCATTGGCGAAGGGCAGGGTGACGACGCTGGAGTCGAGGGCCGACAGCAGCAGCACGCCGGGCGCGCCCATGCCGATAAAAAAGTAGAAGATCCCGGCCAGCCAGCCGTTGCCGTGGGGAAGCATAGTTGCTTGGATGCGCCGCCACCACGGAAGTGGAAATTGGCGGTGCGAGCAGAAGCGGGCGGGCGAAGCCCGGAAGAGCGTGCGCGGCGCAGCCGGGGGGAGGGGCGAAGGGGCCCCCGCCCGCCGGCGAGCAGAAGCGGGCGGGCGTAGCCCGGGCGCCCGCGCCAATTAATAGTAATTTGCGGAGAGGGTCATCTTCACCAGGCTTCCGGCGTCGAAACTGGACTCCAGGATCTGGGGCACGCCGTCGCCCGCCCAGGAGAAGTTGAACACTATGAAGTTCACCTCGCGGCCGTGCCAACTGGAGGGTCCGGTGAAGAATGGTTTGCCGTAGACGGCCTTGAGCCGCTCGGCCGTATCGCCCAAACGCACGCCGCGGCCGGTGCGGGCCACGTTCGCCGGCAGGGTGGTGGTGCAATCGGGCGGCGGCGCGCCCAGCAGGCGCTCGACCGTCACCACGTCGATGCGCCGCGCGCTGCCCTGGGCTTCAAGCTGAATCTGGAGGCGGCGGCGGGCATCGCACCAGACGTAAATGTCGCTCTCGTCGCGGGTAGGATGGCGCCAGTGCGCGCCCCAGCGCGCCACCGCATCCGGGATGCGGCTGCGTCCGGGCTGGAGCCCCGCGAGCGTGAGCTCGTTCACGTTGCCGGGGGGATGATCGGCGCTGCTGGCCGGATCCTGCGCCCGCAGCGGTCCTGCCAGCGCCGCCGCGAGCGCCATCAACGACATCGCCACGGCGAGCCATCTCGGGAGCGAGGCGCAGCACCGGCTTAGGGCTCCGGGGCCCCAAGCCGGTGCGAGCAAAAGTGGGACGCACGGCAACGCCGCGCTGGGGCCCGCGCCCGTCGTTAGCAGGACGCGCGGCAACGCCGCGCTGGGGCCCGCGCCCGTCATTGGATCCAGACCCCTTCGGTGTTTTGCAGGCGGAGCGCGAGCTTCTCCGTCCAATCGGCTTCGCTCTCCGACCACAGCTTGCGCCGCACCGGCTGCAGCCGCCGCTGCACGGCGTGGCACAAGGCCAGCAACTGCAGGATGTTGGCCTGCAGACGCCGGCGCGTGGACACATCCCACGGCGCCCGCTCCGCCACGAACGGTTCATCCCCGCCCAGTTCGATCAGCACCTGGCCCTCGTCGGCGGCCGCCGTACCCCCGCCGAACTCCGGCCCCAGGCTGCGGCAAATCACGGCATGGGGCGTCTGTTTCCAGCCCTCATCCCCGAACTCCCACAGCATCCACTCCATCTCCAGCGAACAGGCGCAATCCGCCTGCGCGAACTCGGCCAAGTGCGCGATGGCCACCTCGATGGTTGCGCCCGCTTCGACCATCGAACCCTCGGGCTCGCTGGCGCGCTCGGCGCTCTCCGCGCTTTCTTCCAGCAGTGGCGGCTCACTCCATTCCAGGGCCTGCACCGTCCATTGCCGCACCCCGCGCTGCACCGCCTCCGGCGGCAGGGCCTCGGCGGCGGCACGTAACCGCGGCAGCACATCGTTGGCGGTGTGTTCGTCAAACCATAAGCTGAATCGCATCGTCTCGCTCACCATTTCAGACTATGCGGTGACCGCCGGAGTGGCAAGCGGCATCCAAAACTACATACAGGTGTAATCGTGGAAACCTCTCAGGAGAGGGCTTACCGCTCTGCGTTCCGCAAGGTCGAGGCGTTGCAGATCGAACTGGCCCGGCATGTGTACTCGGTCCAGCGCCGCTTGGACGCCGAGCATAAACTCCAGGACGCGATGGTGGTGCTGGACCGCGCCCGCCGCGAACTCATCAAAACGCGGCGGCGCCCCCGCGCCGCTTAATGTCGTTCGAGGCCGGGGTATGCTGGGCCAATGCGCCCGTCTGCTACGGCACCGGCTTGGACCACCCTCATCGCCGCCCTCTTGGCTTTGGTTGTCGCCGCGACCGTGCCGGCGCTGCGCGCGGCGGCCCCGCTCACCGCCCCGGCGCAGTGGACGATCGCCGATTTGGCCGCCGGCGCGGTGCGCGCCGCCACCCGCCGCCCGGCGCCTGCGGGCCAGCCGGACACCCTCAATCATTGGCTGGGCCAGGCGCGCTCGCTCTGGCGCCAGTTCCACAATACCGCCAGCGCCGGCGCGCAGCGGCGCATGAGCGTGGCGCTGGCGCTGGCGGCGATGATTCCCGTGCTGGCCATCGTGGCCGGAGTTTGCGCCGTCTTGAGCCTGATCTTTGTGCTGTGGCGCCGGCGGCGCTGGCTTATGGGAACGGCGCTGGTGGGTGCCGCATCGAGCGCTTACGTGATCACTGCCAGTTGGTGGGTGACCCATTTGGCGCGCACCGAACTCACGCAAGCCCTGGCGGCGGTGCAACAACGCTGGGGCGGTCTGATCGCCGCCCTGGCGGGCGGCAGCTCCGGGGGCCACGCCCTCACCGCGGCGCTCCCCGCCTCGCTTGGCCTCGAGCCCCAAGCCGGCCTCTACGTCCTCCTCCTCGCCTTTTTGGCCATGCTCCTATTGCCTGAAGGCCGCGGCCACACCACGACCATCGGGAGCGTCTGATCGCGCTCCACTTCTGCATATGGGGGCAGCTTGGAAGCGCCGCGAGCAGAGCGGGGCGACGAGCGGCAGTGCCGCTCGTGCCGGCCGCCAGTCGAAGCCCGCCCACAAGCGACCAGCGGGAGCGACCCAGCGAAAGGTGGCGAGCCACATTGGCTGCCGCGCCCAGCGGCCCAGCGCTATTCGACGACGTGGCGGGAGGTGTAGGTGTCGCGGTAATCGATGGTGTAGTCCAGCGTCTTGCCCTTTTGGTCGACCATCTTCAGCTTCTTGCCGTCGGGGCCGACCAGTTTGACCACGATCTTGCGCGTGCTGCCATCGAGTTTTTTGTTGGTGGGCGTGTAGCTGAGCGTGTACGTGCTGCGCACCGAGCCGGCAATATCTTGAAAGACCTGGTTGTAGGCGCCCTCAAAGCGCGGCTGATAGTAGCGTCCGCCGGTGGTTTTGGCGATGTAGCGCAGTTCGTTGTCGGCTTGCAGCAGGTCCATCTCGGCGATCTGGGAATAGCCGTTGCCGCCCAGCCACTGTTCCAGCGACCAGCCCATGCTGACGGTGTAGATGGTGATGCCTTGCGTGGACTGCAGCTTCTTTTGCAGGTTGCCGAAGGTCATGCGGCTGAAGGTGTTCAGCCCGGTGCTGATCAACACGATGGTTTTATGGCCCTTGGTCCCGTCCAAGCGATCGATGGTGTCGGAGAGGGAGTCGAACAAGTCGGCCTCGCTGAAGGTGGCGAAGCGCAGCGAGTTCAAGCCGGCGTAGATGGCGCGTTTGTCGTGGGTGAAGTCCACCACCACGGTGGGCTTGAGGTCATAGGTCACCAGCGCGACCCAATCCTGCGGCTGCAAGGCGCCCGTAAAGGCGTAGGAAGCCTCGAGGATGTTGTAGATGAATGGCGCCCAGGTATTGCGGAACTCGATCAGCATGACCACCGTCATGGGCGCGTCGTTGGTGACGCTGACCTTGTCGATGTGTTGCAGCACGCCGTCTTCGGTGAGTTGAAAATGCTGGATGCCGATGCCGGGCACAAACTGCCCCTCCTGCGTCTGTACGGTGACCGGGATCTGCACCTCGGGAACGTTGACGGAGAAGTTGTATTGGGGCTTGGGCGCGGCCGGTGGGGGCGGAGGCGGGGCTTCGGCGGGCGCGGTGGCCGAGGGCGCCTTTTTAGGGATGATGACCGGGCCGGTTTGCGGCGGGCCACCTTGCGCCCAGCAGCCTACCGCGAGCGATCCGGTGATGAGCAGAGCGGCGAAAATCCGAGAGCGCGGCATAGCGTGGTCGGGCGGGCAGTACAGCGGCTTGTTAACTCTCATGGTAGTACAGTTTTTTATAAACGCGGGCGCCCGGCTTCCTCTCCTCGCTGGGGCAGCGCGAGGAGAGGAAGCCGCCCGCTTCGCCTGCGGCGCGTCGCGGGGGCCCTTTCGCCCCGCTCCTGCGCCGCAGGCCCGTTCCCCGCAACGGTGCACCGCCTGCCGCGCCCACCTAAAGCCGTTTGAGCCAGGCTTCGGCCTCGGCCCACGCCTCGAAGCGCCGCTCTTCCCGCCGGAATTCAGCCGAGTGGATGCAGCGCCGGCTGCCCTTCATGCGGACGGGAAAGCGCAGGTGCAGCATTTCGTGATAGAGCACGTACTCGAGCACGAACGGCGGCGGCGTGGCGGCATCGAAGATGCGGCTGATGATGATGGCGTTGTGGGCGGGATCGTAGTGGCCGAGGTTGCGGCGGGAGGCGGTGGGGGCCCAGCTCAGGTTGGGGCGGGCCATCCAGCCTTGGAAGAAGCGTTGGTTGAGGCCGTCAAAGAGCGCCTCCAGATCGTGATGCAGGCCCTGCGGCGAGCTGAGCCGTTTGCGGCCGCGGATCTGGCGGATGAGATGCGCCTTGGCGACGATGTCCTTCTGGCCGATGAAGCGGCGATAGCGCGCGTTGTAGACCTCGGGGATGGGCTGCCGGTAGAGTTTGCGCAGCAAGATATGGGCGAGCGCGTCCAGCACCATCTCCGGCGCGGTTTGCAGCAGATCGCTGAGCCGCACCAGCACCCGGCCTTCGCGCAAGCGGATGGTGCTGTTGATGTGGGCGAAGGGATAGAAACCAATCTCAATCGCCGGCAGCGGCGTGCGCGGCTTGAGCTCGCGGAACACGGCGAGGAAGGTGGGTTCGAGATCGGTCATTGTTTTGGGCGCGGGCGCCCGGTTTTGCCGCCCGCTTGGCCTCCGGCGCGTCGCGGGGGCCCCGGAGCCCCGCTCCTGCGCCGGAGGCGCCGGCGGATGCGGAGGGCATCGCGTCGATGGGGAGCCGCCCGCTTGGCCTCCGGCGCGTCGCGGGGGCCCCGGAGCCCCGCTCCTGCGCCGGAGGCGTTGGCGGATGCGGAGGGCGTCGCGTCGATGGGGAGCCGCCGCTTGGCCTCCGGCGCGTTGCGGGGGGCCGGGAGGCCCGCTTCTGCGCGGGAGGCGCTGGCAAATGCGGTGGCGTCGCGTCGAGAAAGCGCTGCCGCCTCGCGACCGTCGGGGAGCAGGGGCTGGGGCACCTGGGGCAACTGGATCACCGGGAACATCTGGATTATGGTTGAGCGGCGGCGGGGGCCGGGGGCAAATCGTCCTGGGTATCTTGCAGCGTATCGCTGGTGACATCAAGGCATTCCTGCAGCTCGAAGTGGTAGTTGGCCAGATCGGAGGGCGAGGACGCGGTTTGGATGTGCTGCAGCATGGTCTGCAGGTGTTGCAGGGTGGCCACGACGGGGGTAAGGATCTTGAGCAGGTTGTACTTCTTCTGGTCGTTGAGGCTGGTGCGGCCGGCGCCGGAGGCGAGATCGCCGGCCGCATTGTCATATTCGGGCAGGATGGCGGCGTACTGCCGCAGCAGGGCGTAGAGCTGGGCATCGCGGCCCGGCGGCCGGGGGGTGGCCAGCCGCACTTGCTCGAACTGGGTGAGGCGCTGCTCGGCGAAGGCGAGCAAGAGGGGCAGGCGTTTTTCGGGCTTGCCGGCGGTGTCGCGGACTTGAGCGGCCTCGCTGGGGGTGAGCGGGTCGCTGACTTGGGCGGGCGCGGCGACGGCGGCGGCCAGCATCAAGCCCAGGAGGATGGCGGCAGCGGGCTTCATTTTTTCTTGGGCGCGAACATGAAATTCAGCAGCTGGGCGCGCAGTTGGGCGAAATGCGTGTCCTCCGCTAGGACGCTGGGGCGCTCGCGCAGGCGCACCTGCGCGGCCAGGCCGCTGAGCCCGAAGGCGATCTTTTGAAACGACATCTCCACCTTCTGCATGCCGTTGGTCTTGCCGGCGGCGGCCTCGCTGCGAAGCAAGACCATGGCCTGATCGGCCCAATGAGCGGCGAGATCGAGGTGGCGCTGGCCGGGCTCGGGCTGCCCAGCGGCGAAGCTGGTGGCCGCGAAGGCGTAGTCCAACTCGGCGAGTCTAGCCAGGGTTTCGGCCTGTTTGGAACCGGTTTGCTTGGCCGCGTCGGCCTGCAGCTTCTGGTACTCGCGGACCTGCGCGGGGCTGGCGGCGGCTGGCGCCTCCGATTGTCCGGGCAAGGCGGTGCCTAGCAACAGACCAAGAAGGGCGACGGTAGCCAGCCTGCCCAGCATACCCTTAAGGATGCGGCAGATCGGGCACGGGTGACAACTGCGGCGCGGCCAGGAGGGGGGCCAAAAATGGCGCGGTGACCGAGTCCGGGGAGGCGGCGATCATCTCGGGCGAGCCTTCCGCGATCAGGCGCCCGCCGCCGGCGCCCGCCGCCGGGCCCAGTTCCAGGATCCAGTCGGCGGCCTTGATCACCTCCAGGTTGTGCTCGATCACCAGCACCGAGCCCCCGGCGGCGATCAGGCGCTGCAAAGCGGCGAGCAGCGTGGCAATGTCGTCAAAGTGCAGGCCGGTGGTGGGCTCGTCAAAGAGGAACAAGGTGCGGTCAGCGGAGCGGGGCTGGGCCAGGTGGGAGGCCAGCTTGATGCGCTGCGCTTCCCCGCCCGAGAGCGTGGTCGCCGATTGTCCCAGCCGCAGGTACCCGAGGCCGATCTCCTCCAGCACGCGCAATGGCCGCAGGATCTTGGCCTCGCCGGCGAAGAACGCCAGCGCCTCGCGCACGGTGAGCTGCAGCACCTCATGGATGTTCTTGCCCTGGCAGTAGACCTCGAGCACGCCCGCTTGATAGCGCGTGCCGTTGCACTCTTCGCAGGTCAGCTCGACGTCGGCGAGGAACTGCATGTCCACGGTCACCGTGCCCTCGCCCTGGCAGGTTTCGCAGCGTCCGCCGGGTACGTTAAAAGAGAAATGCCCGGGGCGGTAGCCGCGCCGCCGCGCCTCCGGCTGGCGCGCGAACAGCTCGCGGATGCCGTCGAAGGCCTTGAGGTAGGTGACCGGGTTGGAGCGCGGCGTGCGTCCAATGGGGGACTGGTCGACCATCACGACTTGGCTGAGGTGATGGGCGCCGCTGAGGCTGCGGCACTCCGGCACGGCTTCAGCTTCGCCGCCGGCCTCATTGGCGTCGCCGGCCTGGGAAGCCGCGCTGGTTTCCAGGCGGCGCTGCAACTGGCGGTGCAGCACGTTGTGCACGAGCGAGCTTTTGCCGCTGCCGGAGACGCCGGTCACGGCGACCAGCAGCCCCAGCGGGATCTCGACGTCGATGTCTTTGAGGTTGTGCGCGCGCGCACCCTCGATGGTCAACACGCGGCGTCCGGGCGTGCGGCGGCGGCTGGGGACGCGGATGGCGCGCGCGCCGGTCAAGTACTGGCCCGTCATTGAGGCGGGGACCGCGCCCACCTGTTGCCAGGTGCCGGCGGCCACCACCCGTCCCCCCTGTTCGCCAGCGCCCGGGCCGAGGTCGATGAGGTGGTCGCTGGCCCGCATCACGTCGGGGTCATGTTCCACCACCACAATGGTGTTGCCGAGGTCGCGCAGCTCGTGCAGGATCCCGACCAGGCGCTGCGTGTCGCGCGGGTGCAGGCCGATGGAGGGTTCATCCAGCACGTAGAGCGAGCCCACCAACTGGGAGCCGAGGCAGGTGGCGAGCTGGATACGCTGCGCCTCGCCCCCCGACAGCGTGGCCGCGATGCGATCCAACGTGATGTAATCGAGCCCGACCTTGAGCAGAAACTCCAGCCGCCGCCGCAGCTCCAGCCAGACGGCGCTGGCCACCGCCGCCTGCTCCGGCGTCAGCGCCAACCGCTGCGCGAAGGCGTACGCTTCCGCCACGGTGAGCGCGGTGACGCCGGCGATGTTCCGGCGCTCGCCCGGCCGGTTTGGGAGCGCAGCGCCGGGCCGGGGCGACGGGGCCCCCGGCCCGTCATTCGAGCGCAGCCACACCGCCAACGCCTCCGGCCGCAGCCGCGCCCCGTGGCAGGCGGGACACTGCGCGTAGCCCCGGTACCGGCTGAGCAGCACGCGCACATGGACCTTGTATTTTTTCCGCTCCAGGTACTCGAAAAACCCCACCACGCCGGGGTACTTGCCTTCGCCTTCCCACACCCGCCGCTGCTGTTCGGTGCTCAACGCCCGCCAGGGGCGGTCGAGCGGGATATCCTCGGCGGCGGCGAAACGCTTCAGCGCCGTGCGCCACTTCAGGCCGCGGGGCTTCGTCCAGGGCTCGATCGCGCCCTGGGCCAGGCTCAGGCCGGGGTCGGGGATCACGCGTTCGACGGCGATCTCGGTGGCGTTGCCAAACCCCTGGCAGCGAGGACAGGCCCCGCGCGGGTTATTGAAAGAGAACAGCACCGGCTCGGGCGCTTCGAATCGCCGCCCGCAGCGCGCGCACTCGAAGCGTTCGCTGAATCTCCACTCCCGGTCCCCGCTGAGCTGACGATCGGGAAAATGCAGCCGCACCTCGCCGCTCTCGCGGTAGGCGATCTCGACCGCATCCACCAGCCGGGCGCGCGCGCCGGATTCCTTGGTTTCCAGGGGGGATTCCAGCGGCTCGATCAGCAAGCGGTCGACGAGTACGAAGACGGGCTGGGTCCGGTCCAGCTCGAGCAGCGATTCCGGGGCCGAGAACTCGACCATCTTGCCGGATTGCCACAGCCGGTTGAACCCCTTACCGCGCAACTCGCCCAGCCGTGTGGTCCAGGCATCCGGCGGCGGCGGAGCCGTTTTTGCTGTCTTGCCCCTGGCCACCGCCGCGGGCTCGGCCACCTGCACCGGAAACATCACCAGGCAGCGCTCGCCGCCGGCCTCGGCCAGCACCCGCGTTACGACGCTATCGACGTCGTTGCGCTCGACCGGAATGCCGCACTCCGGGCACCAGGTCTCCCCGGCGCGGGCGAAGAGCAGGCGCAGGTAATCGTAGATCTCGGTAGCCGTGGCCACGGTCGAGCGCGGGTTGCGGCTCCCCGCCTTCTGCCGGATGGCCACCGCCGGCGTGATGCCCTCGATGCTCTCCACCTCGGGCCGCTCCATGCGCTCCAGGAACTGCCGCGCATACGCCGACAGCGACTCGACATAGCGCCGCTGCCCCTCGGCGTAGAGGGTGTCAAACGCCAAGCTGCTCTTGCCCGAGCCCGACACCCCGGTGACCACCGTCATGGCGTTCAGCGGGATGGCGACGTCGATGTGCTTGAGGTTGTGCAGCCGCGCCCCGCGCACCAGGATGGCGGTGGCGACGGTGTCATTGACGGGCGCGGGCTCCAGCGTGCCTGCGGCACGCGTCCCGCTTAAGCTCGCGCCGGCTGGGGCTCCGATGTGACCCAGCCCGGCGCCGCGCTGGCTATCCACCGCCATGCACCCAATCCACCACGGCGCGGACGTTCTCGACCGGCGTCTCCGGCAAGATGCCGTGCCCCAAATTGAAGATATAGCCGCGCCGCCCCGCGGCTTGGCGCAGGCAGGTATCGACGGCGGCGCGCAGGGGGACGCGGCCGGCGAGCAGCAGCACCGGATCGAGGTTGCCCTGCAGCACCGGCACCGCGCCGCCCGTGTTCCGCCCCCACGCTTCCAGCCGTTGCCAGGCGGTGTCCAGCCCCAGCCGCCAATCCAGGCTCAGCACGTCGGCGCCGGTTTCGGCCACCGCCTCCAGGTAGGCGGAGGTTCCCGTGGAGAAGTAAATCACCGGCAGGCCCTGGGCCTGAACCGCGCGCACTAAGCGCTGGTTGTGCGGCAACACGAACTCCCGGTACTCGGCCTCGCTCAACGCCCCCGCCCAGCTATCGAAGAGCTGCAACGCGTCGGCGCCCGCCGCTGCCTGTTCGCCCAGGTACCCGGCGAGGCCGGTGACGAGCTTGTCCATCAACTCCGCCCACGCCGCGGGCTGCTCGTGCATCAGCCGTTTGGTGTGGATGTAGTGGCGGGAACCGCTGCCCTCGATGAGATAGCTGGCCAAGGTAAACGGCGCCCCAGCAAAGCCGATGACCGCCACGCGTCCGCCAAAGTGGCGGGCGACCCGCTCGATCGAAGCGCTCACATATCCGAGCGCCCCACCCCAGCTTGATGGCAGGCGCGCGATGTCGGCGGGGGTGCGCACGGCGGGCGTGATCTGCGGTCCCTCACCGCTGGTGAACTCGAGCTGGAGCCCGAGCGGCGCGGCGGGCAGCAGCAGGTCGGCGAAGATGATGGCGGCGTCGGTCCCGAGCGTTTCGGCGGCGGTGATGGTGACCTCGGCGGCGAGCGCTGGGGTTTGGCAGATTTCGAGAATCCCGTGCCGCGCCCGCACCGCCCGGTACTCGGCCATGTACCGCCCCGCCTGCCGCATCAGCCACACCGGCGGTACGTCCACAGACTGGCGCCGCACCGCCGCCAGGAAGCGTTCCCGGGGCGTCCATTGCGGCGTCCCGGGCGCTGTTTTAGGCGGGGTGGTTGAAACTTCCGACGGGCCCGGCATGCGTTCTCATGATACCGTGCGCCCCGCCCCGACCAGCTCCAGCTTCGGGAACGCGGCGGCGTACAGCGCCGTGTCCAAGGAATACAGCCGGTCACAGCGTTGTTGGGCGTGGGCGCCAATGAGGAAGTCCGCCAGAATGCGGCACGGCCGCGCCGCCGCGCGCCGTGCCGCATGGGTCTGAAATGCCGCCCCGGCAGCCCGCCACATGGCCTGGGTGAACGCCCAATCCACCGCGATTCCGGTATCGGCAAAAAAGCGGTCCAGAACTCCGTCGCTCCGTCCGGGGCCAGCGCGCAACTCGGAAAACACCGGCGCGCTGACCATCAGTCCGCCCCGCCCCTGGAACGCGTCGAGCGTCTCAAGCACCGGGCGGTGCACTGCAGGATCCGGATCCCAGAGCGCGATCAACACATTGGAATCGAGCGCGGTCACGGGCGCCGCAGCCGGCGTATCCAGCGCACCGCAGCCCCTTTCCCCGAGGGAATACCAGGATTGCCCATGCCCGCATAAGCGGCAAAGGGGCTCCGGGTGCGCTCAGCGCGCATCCGCAGCGCCCCGCTGGGATCGTCCTCGATGCGCTCGAAGCGGACACGATCTCCGGTGCCGATCCCGAGTGCGCGCCGCACCGCCGCCGGCAGCGTGATCTGGCCTTTGCTCGTCACTTTTGCCTGCGAGACCTTCATTTCCTTACCTTAGCACGCCATGCCTTACCGGAAGCGGCGGCCTCATACTGGCTGCTAGGCCAACTGCCGTGAACGCCGCCTCCTCCAGCTCCGGACGCATTCTCGAACTGGACGGACTCCGCGCCTTGGCGGTGCTGGCGGTGATCTCGTTCCACTACACCGTCGGCAACCCCCTCGCCAACCCGATGACGGGGCTGGGCTGGGTGGGCGTCGATCTGTTTTTTGTCCTCTCCGGCTACCTGATCACCAGCATTCTGGTGGCGGCTAGGCTGCGGCCGCGCTACTTCTCCACCTTTTACGCCCGGCGCACGCTGCGCATTTTTCCCATTTACTACCTGCTGCTTCTCGTTTATTTCCTGGCGGCGCGCATTGGCGGCGGGCCGCAGCCGTGGACGTACTGGCTGATGCACGCCGCCTATTTATCGTCGTCGCTGGAGTTCTTCCATTACTGGGCCTTTGCCGCGCCCACCTTCGTCTACGCGGGCGTGACCGTGCTCTGGTCGCTGTCGATCGAGGAACAGTTTTACCTGATGTGGGCGCCGGTGGTGCGCTATCTGCCGCCGCGGCGGCTATGGATGGTGCTGGCGGGGGCGGTGGTGGGCGCGCCCGTGCTGCGCTTTTTCGTCCATACCGCGGGCCACGCCGAGTACCGGTTCCTGCCGGCGCGCTTCGACGCCTTGGCGTGGGGGGCGGTGCTGGCGCTGGTGTGGACCCATTGGAACCGGGACGGCCGCGCGGCCGTCCGGTATCGCCGGGTGATGCTGGGCGCGGGCGCCGTGCTCGCCCTCTTGATCGCCCTGACCGGCGGCACGCGCGCCAGCCACTGGTTTGCCACGCTGGGCTACACGGCCCTGGCGGTGTTCTTTGCCGGGGTGGTGGGGTGGACGGTGGCCCGCGCCGGCACCGCCTCCCCCGCTGCCCGCCTGCTGCGCTGGGGGCCGGGCCGGTATGTCGGCCGGATCAGCTACACCATCTACCTGGTGCACTATCCCGTCTACATGCTGGTGGGCGCGGCTGTGAATGGCTGGCTGGGCACGGGCTGGTGGGGAACGGCGGCGCGGGGGCTGGTGAGCCTGGCCGTGGCCATTGCCGTGGCGGGCGCCTCCTGGCGCTTTTTGGAATCGCCCATTCTCCGCCTCAAGGACCGTTGGGCGCCGTCGCCGCGCTGGAATCGGGAACCGCAGCCGGTGTTGGGTCGTATTGTAGAAGCAGGATAGCAACGGGATGAGGTAATCGCATGTACTGCAACCAATGCGGAGCTCCCTTGGCCCCAGAGGAAACCGTCTGTCCGCGGTGCGCCCGCACCGTAGCGTCGCCGGGCGCCGGGCCTCGTGCCGTCCCCCTGGCGCCGCCGGAGGGCCGCGTCCGCCGGCACCGCAAATTGTTGGCGGTGTTGTGGATTGTCCGCGGCGCGCTGCTGTTGCCGGGCGGACTATTTTTATGGTTTGGGATGGCGCATGCGCGTTTCATGGTGCCCCGCATCGCGGTCGGCCCCGGCCCGTTCTGGGGTCCGAGCACCTTCCCGGCCATCATCCCGTCGTTGTTGGGCGCCATCGGGATCGGCCTGCTGATCATGGGCGGGCTGTCGATCCTGGCGGGGGTGGCGCTGCTGCAGTCGGAGTCCTGGGCCCGCATCCTCGCCATCGTGCTCGGCATTTTGGAGTTGGTCAGCATCCCCTTCGGCACCGCGCTCGGCATCTACACCCTCTGGGTCCTGCTCCCCGCCGACTCCGAGTCCGAGTTCCGCGCCCT
>JANWJU010000087.1 GCA_025451775.1 Terriglobales bacterium | reverse complement strand
TGCGCCTGGGCTCGAGATTCCGGGGTGGGAGGTTCTGGCGCCGGCGACGCGGATCGCGCCGCATACCTATCCCACCGATTTTGGGGACATGACCGAAACCAAGCGCGCCACCTATTCCCGTTTCACCGATCCGCCGGCCGCGGCTGGCCATCTATTTAAAGACGTTTCTCGCGCTTTTTCTGGCGGTCTGGGAATTGGCGGGATTTGCCGCAGATCGCGCGGTTCACCCTCGTTGATCGCATCCATATCGCGGCGATGGCCCTGGTGTTCCTCTCGATTTTGCCGACCGTGATCGTTGACCGTATCGCCAAGGCGGGCCGCCCAGCGTTGGCGGAGCGGCTGGACAAGGCGGCTCGGCATCGCGCTCTTTGCCGGCTTCACCCTTACCGTGGTCTGCCTTTCCCTCGCCTAATGTAGTTGCGCGACATTGGCTCTCACTGCGGCGTTCGTCGCCGCCTCAAGTTGCGCCTCCTTGTCCACGCCCTGCCGCGCCTGCACGCCCTTGCCGCTCTCCCTGCGACGCCGGCCGTGCCAACGGCACGCCCCCGCAACGGCGCGGGTTTCGCCTGCTAGTTGCCGACTGGCGTCTGGTTCGCGCTGTCAATCACCAAGTACTTGACCGGGCCCTTGGCCGCGGCCAGCTTCAGCCCAAGTTGCTCGGGCAGCGCCGCGCTCAGTTGCGGCGCGTTCGCGGCCGGCGCCAATCCCAGCTTGGGATTGCCCCGTGTGCCGCGGCCCCGCCGCCCGGCGGCGGAAATCATGAAGTTCCCCACCCCCGGCGGCAGCAGCATCCCGGGCCGCAGCCCGCCGCTGAAGCTGCAATCGATGTCGTAATTGCCGCCGAGCCCGGTCACGTCCACGACCGGGCGCCCTAACTGCTGCGACAATAGCGTTGCCAAGCCCGCCATGTTCATCGAGCCGGTGAGCCGGATCGCGCCATCCCCGAACGTCACGCCGGCGTTGGTGGGCGCGTCCAATGCGCTCTTTTTGATCTTCAATCCACCCGGCACGACCGTCAGCCGGTAGATATCCACCGTGGTCGTCGCCCAATGCATCTTGATGCCGAACTGTTTGGCGATGAACGGCTGCAGGAGCACCTTCATCTGGGCGCTGCTGGCCGGAGCCGCCGTTTCGGCTTCGATGTCGATATGGTTCGTCAGCATCCATCGCTGCGCTTTGATTTGATAGGGCTCCAGCCCGTAGGCCCGCATCAGGATCTCCCCTAGCGACATGTTCTCGACCGTCAGCCGCCGCGGATCGGTGTTAAACCGGATGGGTATCCCTTCCGACGGCACCTTGGCGATCCGGACCGAGGCCGCGTCGAACTCCTTGGGCCCGGCGTTTTGACCAAACAGCAGCCCCGCCGCCAGCGGAATCGCCACCACCGCCGCGCCCAATCCCCAGAGCATCGCCTTCTGGCGCGTTCCCAACCGCGCGCCCCAATGACCGTGCAGAATCCCCGCAACACGCTCGCGCAAGCCGCCGCCGCTCACACCCGCCGCGAACGCCGCGGGCATCTCCACGTAGTAACGGCAGACGCGGATGATTCCACTGGCGTAGGCCTCCCGGTCGCCACCCGCCTCGAGTACAGCCTCGTCGCACGCCCGCTCCCGTTCCTCGACGAGCTTCCGCCCCAACCACCAAACCCCGGGATGAAACCAGAACAGGCACTCGACCACGCCGTGCACCGCCGCCCACAAGTTATCCCGCCGCCACACGTGCGCCCGCTCGTGCGCCAGCACCGCCGCCAGTTCATCCTGGCTGAGCTGCTCCTCGAAACCGCGGGGCAAGAGCACCACCGGATGCCAAATCCCGAACACCCCCGGCTCCAGCGCCCGATCCGCGCCATCGCCGCAGATCGCGACCCGCAGACCGCCCAGGTCGTTTTCGAGATCGCCCCGCCTCTCACCCTGCCGCGCGATCCGCGCCAGCGTCCACCAGCGCCATGTCCACCGCGCCAGCAACAGCGCCGCCCCCGCTCCCCACACTCCGACCAGTAACGTGATGGGGAAGTGGTGGCCACCCGCGCCCCCGCTCGCATCCCAAAGCGTGACCGTCTGCGTCCCAAACGGATTGCTCACCGTCTGCACCACCGGCTGGAGCGCCGCCACCGTGCCGGCCGGGGCCACGCCCGCCGTATGCGCCCACGGCAGCCATCGCTCCCAGCGCCCCCAGCGCCCCACTTCGACCAGCGCGCCGAACGGCAGCAGGAACTTCATCGACGCCGCCAGCCATATCCCAAACCGCACCCGCGCCTGCTGCCGCCGCAGCCCCCACGCCACCCCGGCCATGGCGGCCGCGAACACGGTCGATTGCCACACGTGGTTGAGAAAGAATTCAGCGGTCATGGTCCGACTCCTTCTTTTTCGCCTGATGCCGCCGTAATTCCTTCTCGGCTTCGTGGATGTCCTCCAGCGTCAACTGCCCCGTCTCGATCCAGTGCGACATCACCGGCTGCGTCCGCCCGCCCAGCAACCCCAGCCATTCATCCATCAGCCGCCGGTGGGCCGCCTGCCTCGCCACCGCGGCTTCAAAAATATGCGCGTTGCCGATCTTCCGCACCCGCCGCACCGCGCCCTTGATCTCCAGCCGGTACACGGTGGTTTGAATCGTGGTGTAGGCCGGCCGGCCGGGCTCCGGAAACGCCTCCTGTATCTCGCGAATCGCCAACGTTCCCTGCCTCCACAGCGCCTCCATGATCTTCAACTCCAGCTTGGAGAGCCGCAGCGTTTTGCCTTGTCCACTACTCATGTGGGCTATTCTACTACACCTGTGTCTGCTGATGTCAACCCCAATAATTTGGGCCGGCATGCATTGCTCAGATTGACGGCGGTTTGACCGCTCAGGGCGCCGCGCGCAGCGCGGCTTGCACGATCAAACGCTCGGGCGCGGGGCCAATCCAGTAGCTCGGGTAACAGGTCACCAGCGTCAGCTCCGGCTGGGGGGTGTTGTCCAGCACCCCGGTGTCGGTGGGCCGCACGATGCGTCGCGACGTGACCTGGTAATCGTAGCTGCGTCCGCCCTCCTCGACCTCGATGGCATCGCCGATCTCGAGGTCGGCCACATGGCGGAAAAACGTGTCGCGGTGGCCGGCGATCACGGTATTGCCGGTGCCCGGCGGCGGGGAGCCGTCCAGCCATCCCGGGGCGACGAGCAGGTCCTCGTAGCTGGTGCCGCGCACCACGACATCGTTGAGATGAATGCCGGGAATGATCAAACGCAGCCCCGCTTCGCTCAATGGGTGACCGGCGGGCTGGTCAGCGGCGGAGCGCGCGCCCGCGGGCGTGTTGATACTGTTCCACTGGCGCTGCAGCTGGTGTTGGCGCCAGAGCATAAAACCGTACTGGCCCAAGCTCACGGTGAGCAAAACCGCGCCCAGGATCAACAGTCCGGAACTGATACGGCGGCGGAGCACGCGCCGGTTGGGATGAGCCGCAATGCTAGGATGGTTTCCTGAGGCCACATGGGTGAGGACGGCATTAAAACGGCGGCATCGATTGCAGCATCGGCGGCCATCCAAGCCACGGGACGGCGCGTGCTCGAGGTCGAGGCGGCGGCGGTCCAGGCGCTGGCCAGCCGCATCGACGCTGGCTTCGAGCGCGCGGTCGAGCTCATCTTGCAGTGCAACGGCCGGGTGGTGGTGACGGGGATGGGCAAAAGCGGCCTCATCGCCCGCAAGATCGCCGCCACCTTCAGCTCGACCGGAACGCCGGCTTTGTTTCTCCACCCCGCCGAGGCGCTGCACGGGGATCTGGGCATGCTGGTGCGCGGCGACGCGGTGATGGCGCTATCGCAGAGCGGCGAGACGCGGGAGTTATTGGAACTTTTGGGTCCGATCAAGCGCATGGGCATTCCCACCATTGCCCTCACCGGGGCGGCCCACTCGACGCTAGCGCGGGCCGCGGCCGTCCACTTGGACGTGGGGGTCGGCACCGAGGCCTGTCCGCTGGGGTTGGCGCCCACCGCCTCGACCACAGCGGCGCTGGCCATGGGTGACGCGCTGGCGCTGGCGGCGGCCGAGCAACGCGGCTTCAGCCCCCATGACTTTGCCGATCTCCACCCCGGCGGACAACTCGGCAAACGCCTCATGCCCATCGCCGCCCTCATGCATACTGGCGCAGCCCTGCCCATCGTCGCCCCCGACAGCGCCTTGGCGACGGTGATCTATGAGATGAGCCGCAAAGGCTTTGGCATGGCCGCCGTGGTCGCCGCCGACGGCACCGTCGCGGGCGTGATCTCCGACGGCGACCTGCGCCGCCTGTTGCTAGCCCACGGCACCAAAGCGGCGGAGTTGCCGGCAGCCGAGTATATGACGCGCACGCCCGCCACCATCTCACCCGACGAACTGGCGCCGGCGGCGCTGCTGGCCATGGAAATGCGCAAAATCACCGCCTTATTGGTCACCGACGGCGAGTACCGCCTCGTCGGCCTGGTGCATTTGCATGACCTCTGGAGTACGGAGCTGATCTAGATGACGACACCGGATGCGGTGGCCCGCGCGCGGCCCATCGAGTTGGTTGTGTTTGATGTGGATGGGGTGCTCACCGATGGCAAGCTGTGGTCCATCCCCGCCGGTGAGGGCAACGCCGTCGCCGAAATTAAAGGCTTCAGCGCCCACGACGGCATCGGCTTCGGATTGGCGCGGCGCGCCGGGCTAAAAATTGGCATCGTCACCAAGCGCACCACCGAATCGGTGGCGCGGCGGATGCGCGACCTGCGCGTCGATTACCTCCATCAGGGCGTGGACCGGAAGTTCGAAGCGCTGCAGGCGATCTGGACGGCTAGCGGCTGCGGCGAAACCCAGACCTGCTGCATGGGCGATGACATCGTGGATTTGCCCATGATCAACCGCTCCGGGCTCGCGGCGGCGCCCGCCAACGCGCGCCCAGAACTGCTCAAGGCCGCGCACTTTGTGGCCGCGCACGCTGGCGGCGACGGGGCCGCGCGCGATCTGATCGAATTTATCCTCAAATCCAAGGGCATCTGGGACCGTGTCCTGCGCCAGTACTTGGCCGCGCCCGAGCCCGACTACGCCGCCCTCGCCGCGGCGGAAGAGGTCCAGCAATGAGCGCCGTTCCAAGCGGCGACGGCTTCACCGAGACCCAGGTCCGCGTCCGTTACGCCGAAACCGATCAGATGGGCGTGGTCTACTACGCCAACTACTTCATCTGGTTTGAGGTCGGCCGGGTCGAACACCTGCGGGCACGCGGCATCTCCTATAAGGACATGGAAAACGACGACGGCTGCAAGATTGCCGTAGTGGACGCCCGCTGCCGTTATAAGGCGCCGGCACGGTATGACGATGTGGTGACCATCCGCACCCGCGTGGCGCGGCGCCGTGGCTCGATCGTGCACTTCGAGTACCAGGCCGTGCGGGCCGCCGATGGCCTGTTGCTGGCCGAGGGCGAGACCGTCCACGTGTGCATCGACAACAACTTTGAAGCCTGCGCGCTGCCCGAGAAGTACCACGAAACATTAATGGGCGCGGGCCCCAGCGCGGCGATGCCGCGCGTCCCGCTTGTGCCCGTGCCGGCTGAGGATGTGCCGCATGAGCGGTAACCGTCTCGCGGGCGAAACCAGCCCCTATCTACGCCTGCACGCTTCCAACCCGGTGGATTGGGAACCGTGGTCGGAACAGGCGTTTGCGCGCGCGCGGCGCGAGGACAAACCCATCTTCCTCTCCATCGGCTACTACACCTGCCACTGGTGCCACGTCATGGAGCGGGAGTCGTTCTCCGATCCGGCGTTGGCTGAGATTCTGAACCGGGAGTTCGTCTCCATCAAGGTGGACCGCGAGGAGCGTCCCGACGTGGACCGCGTCTACATGACCTACGTGCAGGCCACGACCGGCGGCGGAGGCTGGCCGCTGTCGGCGTTTTTAACGCCCGATCTCAAGCCCTTCTACGGTGGAACGTATTTCCCGCCGCAGGACCGGCAGTCGATGCCGAGCTTCAGCCGCGTGCTGCGGTCGGTGGCGCAGGCGTGGCGGGAGAGCCGGGAGAAGCTGCTCAGCTCGGCCGACCAGGTGAGCCGCCGCTTGAGCGAAGCGGTGCAGGCGCCGGCGACGGACGCTGTCGAGCCGGACGCGGCATCGCCGGCAGCGCTGCACGCCGCTGTATGGCCGTCACTGTGGCACACACTCAGCTCCAACTACGATGCCGCTGCAGGCGGCTTTGGCGGCGCGCCCAAATTTCCGCGTCCGGTGGCCTACACCTTTCTGCTGCGTTACGCTTGCGGGCACCCCAACGACGCCCGCGCAGCCATCGACATGGTCACGCGCACGCTCACCGCCATGGCTGACGGCGGCATGCACGACGCCCTCGGCGGCGGCTTCCACCGCTACGCCACCGACGCTGGATGGCGCGTCCCCCACTTCGAGAAAATGCTCTACGATCAGGCCCAGCTCGCCGTCTCCTACATCGACGCCTGGCGCCTCACCCGGGCGCCCGCGCTGGCCGTGACCGCGCGCTCGACGCTGGACTTCGTGCTGCGCGAGATGAGCGCCCCCGGCGGCGGCTTTTACTCGGCCCAGGACGCCGATAGCCCCCTGCCCGAAGCCCCGCACGAGCTGGGCGAGGGCGCATATTACCTCTGGGCCCAGCCTGAGATCGAAGCCGCGCTGGGCGCCGAAGCGCCCACTTTCGCCGCCCATTACGGCGTCGAGCCGGGCGGCAACGTGCCTGCCTATCTCGATCCGCAGGGTGAGTTCACCGGCAAAAACATCCTCTACGGCCCCCCCGCGCCGGAGCTGGAATCCGCCCGGCAGCGGCTCTACGCCGTGCGCCGCGCCCGTCCGCATCCGCCCACCGACGAGAAGGTGCTGACCGCCTGGAACGGGCTCATGCTTTCGGCCCTGGCCAGCGCCGGCGCGGCCTTAGACGAACCGCGTTACCTCGCGGCCGCGCAAGCGGCGGCGCTCTGGCTCGAACGGGAGCGCTGGGAGGCGGATACCGGCCGCTTGGTGCGCACCGCCGCCATCGCCGGCTTTGCCGAGGATTACGCCTACCTTATCCAGGGGCTGCTCGATCTGTATCAGGCTGACTTCGATCCCCATTGGCTCGACTGGGCGCGCGCCCTGCAACAGGCCATGGACACCCGTTTTGCCGCGCCCGCGGGCGGCTACTACTCCGGCCCCGCCGACCCCGACCTATGGCTGCGTCTGCGGGAAGAGTATGACGGCGCCGAGCCTTCGCCCAATTCGGTGGCGCTGGCGAATCTGCTGCGTTTAGATGCCTTCTTCCCAAGCGCCAGCGTTGCTGGCGCCGCAGGTGAGCAGGCAGGCTACCGCGGCCAGGCCTTGCGCCTCGTCGCCAGCTTCGCCCCCGCGCTGCAACGCACGCCGGAGGCGCTGCCGTTGATGGCGGCGTGGCTCGATGCCGCCGCCACGCCGCCGCAGCAGTTGACGGTGACTGGGACTGCAAATGCGCGCGATACTCGCGCGCTCCTTCACGTCGCGCGGCAGCACTTCCTGCCCGGCTATGACGTCCATTTTCAGGAGGCGGCAGGCAACCCGGCGACGGCTTTTCTGTGCCACGACTACCGCTGCGAACTGCCCGTCACCACGCCCGCGGATTTAGCCGCCGCTCTCGCCGGCCCACTCGTACAGCGGTAGCGCGCTAAGCGGTGATGGGTGCGCGCCGGCAGCCACTTGCGCGAGCAAGCCCGCAGCTTGGATGCGGCGGTAAAATGTATCTATGTCGGCGCTGGTTGGCGAAGTCGCCTTGGAGTTTAGCCTGCCCGACACCGATGCGCACACGCGCTGGTTGAGCGAGTTTCACCGTTTGGGGCCGGTGGTGCTGATCTTCCTCCCCAGCGTCTATGGATTCCGGCCGCGGTGGCAGCTCTGGAGCCTGTTGCGCCATTACGACCACTTCATCGAGCTGGGCACCGAGATCGTGGTGGCGACCCAGGATCCGCTGCCGGAGCTGCGCATCTTTCAAATCCGGCGCGGGTTCCCGTTCGTGTTCCTGGCCGATAAGAACAACGCCGTGGCGCAGACCTACGAGATCGGACGAGGGTATGCCGGGGCGCTGGTGATTACCGTCGGCGGCGTGATCCGCCATCACCGGGTGGCGCGCTCGGCGTGGCGGAGTTCCGGGACGCGGCTGCTGCGCGTGGTACGCGGGTTGGCGCCGAGCGAGCGCCTGCCGGCGCCGAAGTAGAAGTCAACGTCCAGCCCAACGCCGCCTGCAGGAATTTGCGCGCCAGGCCGGTGAGTGGCACGTCCGCCAACTGGTCTTGGCTGAACCACCGTCCCGGCTCCCCCCGCATCCCCCGCACCGGGGCCGCATAGACGCTGGCGGTAATCGCGTGGCTGGTGATGGCGTGGCGGAGGGTGGCGAGCGGCGCCGGCGTGGGTGGGGCGGCGGGCAGCGGCAACAACTCCCACATGCCGGACAGGCGCGCCGCCCTCGCAGGGCGCTGCCGCAGGAACACGCGTCCGCCGCGGCGGATGAGGGCGTAATGGCGCTCGACCTGGTGGCGGTGGGAGCGGGGCCGGAGCGGCGGCAACTCGGCCCGTGCCGCGCACTGCCCACGCAGCGGACAGCGTCCGCAAGCTGGCTGCCGCGGCAGGCAGATGGTAGCCCCCAAATCCATCAGCGCCTGGTTGAAGTCGCCGGGATGGCGCGATGGCAGCCAAGCGTGCACCTGCGCGGTGACGGCGCTGGGCGTGAGATGCCGCCCCGCGAGCCGGGAGACGATGCGGGTCACGTTGCCATCGACCGCCGGCAGCGCCTGCCCGGCGGCGATGCTGAGCACGGCGCCGGCGGTATAGGCGCCGATGCCGGGCAGCGCCGTCAGGGCGGCATAGGACAGCGGCAACGCCCCTCCGTGATGGTCCACGATGGCGCGCGCGGCGGCGTGCAGGGCGCGCGCGCGCCGGTAGTATCCCAGCCCGCTCCACGCCGCCAGCACCGCCGCTTCGGGCGCGCCGGCCAGCGCCGCCACATCGGGGAAAGCGCGCACAAACCGCTCGTAATAGGGGATGACAACCGCCACCTGCGTCTGCTGCAGCATCACCTCGGAGACCCAGACGCGATAGGGGTCGCCAGCGTTCCCCGGCGCCCGCCAGGGCAGCGCCCGGCGGTGGCGCCGATACCAGGCCAGCAGCCGCCGGGCGGTGCCATCGTTGTGACCCATGTGACTGAGCATGCAGGAGTTCCACCCAATCTCGCAACCACCATAGCGGCCATAAGAATTTTCGATTGGCCCTGCCCGCCGCCGCCCCGATAGAGTGAGCCATGGGGAAATTGCAGCTCCGCTGTGTCCTGGCACTGCTGCTAGTGACGGTGTGCGCGCCGAGCGTGATGGCGCTGACCGTGGCTGCGGCGGGCGCTTCCCCAACCCAAGCGGCCTTCGCCACTTCCGCCAGCGCCGTCAGCACTGCCACCATCCCTGCCAGCGGCAGTGCTGTTTTGGCCGCTCGCATCGCCGCCCTGGAGAAGCAGACCGCCGACGCCACCCTCGATGCCAACAACGCCTGGATGCTGACCTGCGCCGTGTTCGTGCTGATGATGACCGGCCCCGGACTGGCGCTCTTCTACGGCGGGCTGGTGCGCAAGAAGAACGTGCTCGGCACCATGATGCAGAGCTTCGCCATGATGGCCATCGTCACCGTCATCTGGGCGCTGTTCAGCTTCAGCCTGGCATTCGCACCCGGCACCAGCATCATCGGCGGCCTGAAGTACGTCTTCCTGCGGGCGGTGGGCGGCGCCCCCAACCCGGCGTATGCCATGACGATCCCGTTTGGGACGTTCATGATCTACCAGCTCATGTTCGCCATCATCACCCCGGCGCTGATCAGCGGGGCGTTTGCCGAACGCATGAAGTTCAGCGCCATGGCGCTGTTTATGGCGCTGTGGTCGATCGTGGTCTACTGCCCCATGGCGCACATGGTGTGGGGCACGGGCGGGCTGTTGAACGCCGTGGGCGGGCGCTTCCCCACCTTGGATTTCGCCGGCGGCACGGTGGTGCACGTCACCTCGGGGGTATCGGCGCTGGTGTGTGCGCTCTATTTAGGATGCCGCATGGGGCACGGCGAGGAGCCCATGCCGCCGCACAGCATGGTGTTGAGCTTCATCGGCGCCTGCATGCTGTGGGTGGGGTGGTTCGGCTTCAACGCCGGCAGCGCCCTCTCGGCCGGCACGCTCGCCACCAGCGCCTTTATCGCCACCCAGCTCGCCGCCGCCGCCGGCGCCCTGACCTGGACCGCTGCCGAGTGGCTGCGCCAGGGCAAGCCCAGCGCGCTGGGCTCGATTTCCGGCGCCATTGCCGGCCTGGCCACCATCACCCCCGCCGCCGGCTACGTCGGCCCCATGGCGGCGCTGGCGATTGGAACCCTCACCGGCGGCTTCTGCTACTTCATGGTGATGGTGGCCAAAGCGAAGTTCGGCTACGACGACAGCCTCGACGCCTTCGGCATCCACGGCGCCGGCGGCATGCTGGGCACGGTGCTCACCGGCGTGTTCGCCTCCAGCATGATCAACCCCGTGTTCCAGGGTGGCCATCTGCACCAGGTGATGAACCAGCTCATCGCCGTCGGCATCGGCGTGGTGCTGGCGGGCGCGGGCACCATGGCCATCCTGAAGTTTGTCGACCTGACCATCGGCTTGCGCGTCTCGCAGGAGCACGAAGCGCTTGGTCTGGACCTCTCGCAGCACGGCGAAGAGGGTTACTACTGGGAAGTTCCCGCTTAAGCGGCATTTGAGCGCTGACGCCGGGGCCACGACGCCTCCCGCCACCGCCCTCTCTCTCACCCCGGGCCACGACGCCCCTCAACACCGGATCCCTTCCGGCTTGCCGAGGAGGTCTTGTGCTCCGCTTCCGCACTGCCTTGTTCGCAGTCATCGCGGCCCCGTTGGCCGCACGCGCCCAGGATGTTACCGCGATCGCGGCCCGCACCCAAGGTGCTGCCGCCAATGTTCAGAACCTGGCCGCACAGGTAGCACAGCTCGAACAGCATGTGCACGCTGCCCGCCTCGCCGCCGACAACGCCTGGATGCTGACCAGCGCCGTGCTGGTGCTGATGATGACCGGCCCCGGGCTGGCGCTGTTCTACGGCGGGCTGGTGCGCAAGAAGAACGTGCTCGGCACCATGATGCAGAGCTTCGCCATGATGGCCATCGTGACCGCCATCTGGGCGCTGTTCAGCTTCAGCCTGGCGTTCGCGCCCGGCACCAGCATCATCGGTGGCACCAAGTACGTCTTTCTGCGCGCCGTGGGCGGCGCCACCAATCCCGCCTACGCCATGACGATCCCGTTTGGGACGTTCATGATCTACCAGCTCATGTTCGCCATCATCACCCCGGCGCTGATCAGCGGGGCGTTTGCCGAACGCATGAAGTTCGGCGCCATGGCGCTGTTCATGGCGCTGTGGTCGATCCTGGTCTACTGCCCCATGGCGCATATGGTGTGGGGCCAGGGCGGGCTGTTGAACGCGGTCGGCGGCCGTTTCCCCACGCTGGATTTCGCGGGCGGCACGGTGGTGCACGTCACCTCGGGGGTGTCGGCGCTGGTATGCGCCCTGTATCTTGGCCGCCGCCTGGGGCACGGCGAGGAGCCCATGCCGCCGCACAGCATGGTGCTGAGCGTCATCGGCGCCTGCATGTTATGGGTGGGGTGGTTCGGCTTCAACGCCGGCAGCGCCCTCGCCGCCGGCACGCTCGCCACCAGCGCCTTTGTCGCCACCCAGATGGGGGCGGCGGCGGCGGCGCTGGGTTGGGTCACCGCCGAGTGGTTGCGCGGCGAAAAGCCCAGCGCGCTCGGCGCCATATCCGGCGCCGTGGCCGGATTAGTCGCGATCACGCCGGCGGCGGGCTACGTCGGTCCCATGGCCGCACTGTTCATCGGCGCGGCCGCCGGCGGGGTCTGCCAGTTCATGGTGGTGGTGGTCAAGGCCAAACTCGGCTATGACGACAGCCTGGACGCCTTCGGCATCCACGGCGCGGGCGGCATGCTGGGCGCGGTGCTCACCGGTGTTTTCGCCTCCAGCGCCATCAACCCCATCTTCCACGACGCCACCGGGCGCGTGCTCCCGGCGGGATGGCTCGAGGGCAACGCCCACCAGATCCTGAACCAACTGGCCGGCGTGGGCGTAGCCGTCGTGTTGGCTGTGGTTGGCACGCTGGCCATTCTCAAGCTGGTGGACATCACCGTGGGCCTGCGCGTCTCACAGGAGCACGAAGCCCAAGGTCTGGACCTCTCGCAGCACGGCGAAGAGGGTTACTACTGGGAGGTTCCCGTATAAACGTGGTGGTCCGCCGCTGGCGGATCATCATCCGGTGCACCGCGGCGCCACGATGCCGCCGCGGATCGCGCCTTCGCCCGAGGGCCACGTCGCCCCTCACAACTCCAAGGCGGAATGACGTGTCCTTTCGCATCCGTTTTCCCGCCCCGCGGCAATACTGGTTTCGACCCTGCCGCTGGTCATCACCGCAGCCCGCGCACAAGACCCGCCGCCGGCGGCGGCGCCCGAATTTCGGGCGCAGCGCGGTGGTGGACGATCCCATGGTCCACGGCTACGAGGACGGGATGATCTCAGCCACGAGGTTGGCTCCATCGCCGCCGGCAAGTGGGCGACTTGGTGGTCTGGCGACCGGCGTTTTTTGGCGTCAAGCCCGAGCTCATCCTCAAGGGCGGCCTCATCGCCTGGGCGGTGATGGGGGACGCCAACGCCTCCATCCCCACGCCCGCCGGCGCTTGACCGGCCCATGTTTGGCGCCTTCGCCGGCGCCCGCCACGCCACCAGCCTGACCTTCATTTCGCAAGCCGCCGCCGATCACGGCGTGCCGGCACGGCTCAAGTTGGCCAAGCGCGTTGTTCCCGTCCACGGCTGCCGCGGCCTAAGCAAGCGGGACATGGTGCTCAACGATGCCCTGCCCCGCATCGAGGTCGATCCCGAAACCTATGAGGTGCGCGCCGACGGCGTCCTCTTGACCTGCGAGCCGGCGCCGGTGTTGCCGCTGGCACAGCGCTATTTCCTGTTTTGACTATGTCCACCAATCTCGTCATCGATCACCTCCCGCACCTCGACGCTGCCAACCCCGCCGGCCTCGCCGGCAAGGAACGGGACTGCCTGCGCCTCACCTCCGAACAACGGCGCTGGGTGCGGGGACGGCTCACAACGGCGGCGGGCCGCGAAGTCGCGCTGGCGTTGCCCACCGGCACGGTGCTGGCGCCCGCTGCCGTCCTGTGGGTGGACGAGAACTGGTTCCTGGCCGTCGAGGCCGCGCCCGTGCCCAGCAGCACCGGCGCATGGCAAAACGCCGCCACCGCCCACAGCCACGCCGCGGCGTTGCCGGCGGCCAGCAGCACATAGAGCCCCGTGACCCGTCCTGACAGCGATGCGCGCCCCGCCAAGGCAGCTGGAGGAGTAACCGGCATTGCCTCTGATTATGGCTGGCTCGCCGGCGCCTTATGCGCCCGCGGCGGCGGGAGCGGCGGCGGCAAAACCGAGGTCCCGCAAGTGGCCGGTCGCCACCTCGTACAACCAGGCGTCGACGCTGACACGCTGGCCCCGCGCGCGGGCGCCGCGCACGATCGCGGTGGCCGCCACGCGGCGCGCCTGTTCCAGGGTGTTGAGCTCGGTGAGCCGGATTGCGGCCTCGTCCGGCTCCAGCCTGCCCAACTCGGCGCCATGCCGCTGCCGGACCGCTTCCACACCCGCGAGCCACGCGCCCAAAGCGCCACTCATCGGCGTTCGGCGGCACACCGCACCCACGCCGCCACAGCCGTAATGGCCGGCCACGATGACGTGCTCGATCTTCAGCACCTCGATGCCGAACTGTAGCGCCGCCATGCAACTGGCGTCGGTTTCGTCCACCACGTTGGCGATGTTGCGGTGCACGAACACCTCGCCCGGCTTGAGGTCCATGATCGTGGTCGGCGGCACGCGGCTATCCGAACACCCAATCCACAAATAGCGGGGCGTCTGCACGTGCGCCAGATGGGCGAAGAACTCTGGGTGGCGGTCCTTGACGTTGGCCGCCCAGGCGGCATTCCGGGCTAAAAGTTCAGATGGCATTTTGAGCGATACTCCGCGCTTCCAGGGGATGAAATCATATTGTCCCAGAAGTTCGGCGTGAACCGCCGCGGATCCGCTGGCAATTTCGATGACCCGATCAAGAATGCGCTCGCCCATGGCCGCGACCGTGCTCTCGCCGGCCACAATGGATCCAGTATCGCTGCCGATGATGGGGCACACGGCCCCGCAAGGCGGCGAGAC
>JANWJU010000086.1 GCA_025451775.1 Terriglobales bacterium | reverse complement strand
CGCCCTGCGTAGTGATATCGCCGATCCGCTGATCGAAGGAATAGACAGCGCCGGGGGCGATCAATTGTCCGTCAAGGTGATGCACGGCGGCATCGATATTCGTCAGGCGAGCCTGGCTGGAACCAGGAAAGAAGGTGCTATGGGCGATCAGGAGATCGTGGATGCCCATCGCCTGGGCGGCGGTTGTGGTGAGATGGGCCTGGATGGGACGAATCGGGACCGCGATATCCGAGGCGCGTCCGCGCGCGGCGACCGCGGCGGCCAGGGCCGGCAGGTCAAGCTGGGCGCCCGCCCGCGAGGGAACCACGCTGACGTGGGCACCCACGGTGACAAAGCGCGCGTCCACCGGGGTCTGGTCCACGGCCGCGGCGACGGGCGCGACGAGGGTGGCCAATCGAGTCTGATTGATCCCCACGATCAGCCGAGGCCCGGAAACCGGATCCACGTAAGGGGTAAAGGTCACGAGCGAGCCCAGATCCGCCGAACTCAGCACCTGGCGGCCGGCGCCGTAGGTCAGGGTCACGGGGCGGCGGATCAGGGCACCCGCCTCCTGGGCCGCTTGTTGAGCGGCCCCAGTGGTCGCGCTGGGAGCGGATACCCCGACCGGCAGGGTGATTGTCTGGGCTCCTCCGGCCAGAATGGCCTGGGCAATCAGTTGGCCGGTGGCGTGGCGATCCAGATGATAGCCGCTCCGTGCCCCAACCACCCGCACCCTCCCGGCGCTTACCGTCACGGAGGCGTCGCGGACCGGCTGATCCACATGGGCCGCCAGGCGATCCACGTAGCTGGCAAGCACCTGCTGATTCACCCCATGCTGGTAGGTCGCGGCGCCACCGGGCGCCACCACGGTGGTGAGAGAAATTAAGGGGGCAATCGAGCGAGGCCCCATCCGCCATTCCTGACCGCCAAAGCGCATGGTAATCCTTGTACTCTTGAGCAAGGTTTCCAACAGGCCCAACTCCCGTTCGCCCTCGGCCTCGCTGACCGGAGGCGGCAGGAGTTGCACGGGCAGGCGCACCACGGACTGGCTGGAATCCGCCAGAGCGGCCGCCAGAAGCTTGGTTGCCGCCGGCTGATCGAGCATCTGGCCATCCTGGGCGTGCGCGCTCAGGGTTGCCCGCGCGTCGGCCAGGCTCACCGCCGCCGCTTGCGGCGCTCGATACGTAGCGATCGCCACTCGTTGCACGAACGCGGCCAGAAGACCGCTGTCGTAATTTCCCACCAGGGCGAGATCGCGGCCCTGGGTGATCAAGGTAAGTTGGGTGCTGTAGCGATCCAGGGTGCCCGGCTCCCGACCCAGGGCAAACGCCTGGCGCAGCTTGGTATCAAGGTCCAACCGTAACCCAAGGCTCCGGGGAGTCATGGTCCAGCGGCGCGAACCGGCGATCACCGTCAGGCCGCGGTGCATGGCGGCATCGGCCAGCGGCGCCAATCGCTGCCTGGCGGCGGCCAGGGAGAGACCGCCGACATCCACGCCGCCTACCCTGACGCCGGGATAGACCGACGCCGCCATCCCTTCCTCCCAGCGGGTCAGAAAGAGGGCCAACCCGCCCAGGACCAACACGATGACCAGCGGCACCCACGGCATGCGCCGGCTCCGCCCCTCCGGCCGAGGCTCGGACCACCGCACAACCACCTTCTGTCCCGCCGTGTTCACCCTGCTCATGCGTGCTCGCCCCTCAAGTCTACATTATGCCGCGCCACCCCGCACATCCTAGCATAAGCTGGCCGCTCCAGCCTATGCCCCACCACGGATGGGCGAGGCGAATATTTCCGGATTCCGCCATCCTGATCTGATCAACGAACCAGGGGTCTCCGGATTTCAGACGGTAAAAGGCGGACCCGTCGGGATCCTGGAGGCTTCACTGGGAGGATGTTATACTTTACCCACGGTGAAGAGCCGGGGCTAGGCCAAGGGAGTGGAACCTTGAAAAGCAGGACCGCCGCGCGGACGGCCAAGGACAAGGATCCAGGTGACCGCCAGAAGAAACAAGTAGCTAGATTAGCTGCGGCGCGTGACAAGGTAGAACTGAAGGTCGCGAAATTGCGCGAACAGTTGGCCAGGGCGGAAAATAAGTTGGCCAAACACACAGCCCGGCTGGACTCGGCAGGCGCCGGGACTACTCACGAGATCCCGCCTATTGCCGAGCCTGCCGCCCAATCCGCTGCCGAGCCCACGATCGCGGCGGCGCCTTCCGCCAGTCTCCCCTACGAGGGTGAGCAGGAGACACCGGCCCCGCGGGCGACGAGCCGCGGGAGTTCCCGCCAGAGACCCAAAAGCGCGACAGCCCCGGTCCCGGTGGGCAAGACTCGCAAGGTCCACCGCAATTCGCATGTGACGCTCCCGGCTTCGGGGGCCATGACCGACGATGGAACAGGCAAAACCACGTAGGTTTGTCGGCGGCTCGGGGAGTCGGTCGAGTTCGGCGCCTCGCGGCGAGAGAGGAACCTACATACTGTGAGTAGCGCCATGGATGAGCTGTATCCGCGCATGCCCTTCACCGACGCCGCCTTGCCGGTGATTCAGGATCGCTTGGCCGCCGTGGCAGACAACGAGGCAGGGACGCGCGACGGCTCCGACAGCGAACCTCTCCACGATATGCGCGTGGCCTCGCGCCGCCTCCGGGCCGCTCTTGACGCATTTCGGGATTGTTTTTCTCGCTCGGATTACCGGCCAGTGGGAAAAATGGCCAAGGAACTTACCCGCGGCCTGGGCGCGGTCCGTGATCTTGACGTACTGCTGGTCGAGACGCGGCGCCTGGCCAGCAAGGCAACCCCGGAGGAATATGCCGGGATCGAACTGCTCATCGCCCATCTGGAAGGGGAACGAGCGAAGGCGCGTCCCGCCATGCTCAAGGTGCTGGATGAGTTGCGCGCGCATGGCTTCCGCCACCGAGTGTTAACGCTCGCCCGCAACCCACGCGATCAGGACGGAACCCTTCAAGCACATGCCCGGCGGCAATCGATCGCGCGACTCGCCGACCTCTACGGTCAGGCATCCTTCGTCCACGACGAGACACGCGACAAAGAGTTACACCAGATGCGGATCGCGGCCAAACACCTCCGCTACTGCCTGGAGATCTTCCGAGTCTGCTTCGGGTCGGAGATTGAGCAGCGAATTGGCGACATCAAAACCATTCAGGATAAGCTCGGCCAGATTCACGATTGCGACGTGCTGGTGGAACTGGCTCGGAGCCAGGGTATCGCCCTGGCCGGCCGCCAGTTCGACGAGTTGACGGCCCTGGCCGGGACGCCGATGAATGCCGATGCCCGCCGATCCACCCTCCGCGCGGCGCTGATCCCGCCCGAGGGAGCCGATCCCCGGCTGGGCATCCTGGTATTGCTGGGAAAGAAGCTGGAGGAACGGCACACGCGGTACACTGGTTTTACCCGCTGGTGGGACGAGCAAGATGATGCCGGCCTCCGGGGCAAATTGTATGCCTGCCTGAACGGAGAGGACGCGCCGGAGGAAAGCGAATGAACGTGCGTATAGCCGCCTTTTCCGATACGCATGGTAATCTACCCGCCCTTGACGCCGTCCTTGAGGATATGAGCCGCCAGGGTCCATTCGACCATGTCCTGATGGCGGGCGACCTGGTCGAGGGCGGCCCCCACCCGGCGGAAACCATGGCCACTATCCGGGCCCTGAACTGCCCCGTGGTTCTGGGGAACACGGATTCCTACCTTACCGCCGGGCCGGACATCGGCATGAGCGACGACGAACGGGCCAGTAGCGGCTGGACCGCCGAGCGAATCGGTCCTGATGGGCTCGCCTATCTGCGCTCGCTACCGCGCCAGTATCATCTGCCGGGGCCGGCCGGAGGCATCTTGATGGTCCATGCCAACCCGGACAATCTGGAAGACCATATCCACCCAGACGAGGACGCGCGCGCGTTGGAGGAACGGCTATCCGGCGTCCAGGCGGGCGTGCTGGTCTTTGGCCACCTGCATATCGCCTACCAACGGCGTCTCGGCCCGTTGCTCCTGGTGGACGTAGCCAGCGTGGGCTTTCCAAGGGACGGCGATCATCGGGCCGTCTGGGCGGAGATCTACCACGATGATATGGGCTGGCATGCCAGGCATCACCGAGTCGTCTACGACATGGAGGCGGTGGCCGTCACCCTGGAACAGTGCGGGATGCCGAACGGGAAAAAGCGGGCCAAGGTGCTCCGTCAGGCGCGCTACAAGCACAAGTAGGGCGTAGCTGTGCTATCCTATCCCCGCGGGGCTGCCCAGTTCGCGGCATCGCTACCCCCCGGAGGACACGATGGCGCCTCACGCGGACGGTGCCCACGACCCCAGCGAGGCGGCTCAGCCCCGGCCCTTCGCGGAGTTGGTGCGCCGGTACCGCGGGGCCGCCGGTCTCACCCAGGAAGAGCTAGCCGAGCGGGCCGGCCTGAGCTCCCGCGGGGTGAGCCTGCTCGAACGCGGCGGTCGCCAGCCCTACCGAGATACCGTGCGCCGTCTGGCCGATGCCTTTGTCCTGATTGGGGATGAGCGGGAACGCTTTGTCGCCGTGGGACGCGGGCTCCCCCGTGATGGACAGGCGGCGCGGGCGCCCGAGGCCCTATTCTCGCCGGATGATCGGCACATTGCCGCCGACTCCTGGATCTATGTGGCATATGCCCAGGATGACCAGCCCGTGGTTGCTCGTCTGCACACCGATCTGCGGCGCCGCGGCATCACGACCTGGGTCGATGAGCATGACCTGCCGCCGGGTACCCCGAGCTGGGAGCAGGCGCTGCGCGATGCCATTCGCGCCGCCGCGGCCCTGCTCCTGATCGCCTCGCCGCGGACCCGCGCCTCACGCTATATCGCCGATGAGCTACGAATCGCGGAGTTGTACCGGCGCCGGGTGTATCCAATCTGGATCGACGGCGAGGAGTGGATCGAGTGCGTGCCGCTCGGCTGGGGCGGGCTGCAATACCTGGATGCGCGCGGCGCCCGCTATGATACGGCGATCACCTCGCTGGTAGCGGCGGTGTCGAAAATGCGCGATCTCCCCATCCCCGCGCATGCCGACACGCCCGAGCCCGCCGCGTCGACGGGCGAGCCGCGGAACCCGTACAAGGGGCTGCGTCCCTTCACCGGCGCCGACGCAGGCGATTTCTTCGGACGCGACGATCTGATCGATGAACTGCTCACCACCCTCCGTGCCGCGGCGCCCACCGCGCCGCGCTTCCTGGCCCTGGTCGGCGCCAGCGGCTCCGGCAAGTCCAGCGTGCTGCTCGCCGGCCTGCTGCCTCGCCTCCAGGCAGGGGCGCTCCCCGGCAGCGAGGGGTGGATCTATCTGGCGCCCATGGCGCCTGGCATGCGCCCGCTGGATATGCTGGCCTTGGCGACGCAACCGATCTTCCCCGGTAGCAGCCCGGAGGCGATCCGGTCACTGCTCGACCAATCGCCCGAGGTACTGCATCGCCGTGCCGCCGAGGCGATCACCACGGTGGGGCAGCGGGTAGTCCTGGTGGTGGATCAATGCGAGGAGCTCTTCTCGCCGCTGGTCGACGAGCAGGAACGGCGGCGTTGCATCGAGGCCCTCGTGGCGGCGGCGACCGCGCCGGGCGGCGCGATCCTGCTGCTGCTGACTCTGCGCGCCGACTTCTACGATCGCCCCCTGCGCTATCCCGCCCTGGGCGCCCTGTTGCACACGCACAACGTCGTGCTGCCGCCGAACGAGGAAGATCTGCGGCGCGCCATCGAAGGCCCGGCGGCGCTCCCGGATGTGGCGATCACGTTCGATGAGGATCTGGTCGGCGATCTGCTGTTCGATCTGCGCGGACAGGCCGGTGCGCTGCCCCTCCTGCAATTCACCCTGGACCAGCTGTTCACGCGGCGCCGGGATTGGCGACTCACCGGCGCCGCCTACAGAGCACTGGGCGGCGTCCGCGGTGCCCTGGCCCGGCACGCCGAGGCGACGTATAGCGCGCTGGCCGACGATGAGCAGCGGCGCCTGGCCCGCGCGCTGTTCCCGCGGCTGATCGATCCGGGCCAGACCGAGCAGGACACCACGCGGCGGCGGGCGGCCATGACCGAACTGGTGCTGCCCGACCCAGCGCGAACCGAACGCCTGCGCGCGGTGGTGGATGCCTTCATCACCGCCCGGCTGCTGGTGGCGACCGGCAGCCGCGCCGGGGCAAACGGGCACGCGGACACCACGGTGGAGGTGAGCCACGAGGCGCTGATTCGCGAATGGAGCCGCCTGGGCGCCTGGCTGCACGAGGCACGCGATGATATCCGGCGGCAGCAGACGATCAGCGCCGACGCGGCCGCCTGGGAACGGCACGACCGATCCGCCGATCATCTCTATCGGGGTACCCTCCTCATCGATGCCGAGGGCTGGGCCGGACGGAATACGCCGAGCGCGCGGGAGGCGGCGTTCCTGGCAGCGGCGCAGGCGGAGCAGGAGCGCCAACACGAGGACGAGCGTGACCGCCAGGCCCGACAACTTGCCCTGACCCAACAGGCGTTGGCGGCCAACCAGAACGCTGCCCGCCGCCTGCGGGCGCTGGTGGGTGTCCTGGCGCTCTTCCTCGCGGTCGCGGCGGTCCTGAGCGTGATCGCGGTACGCGGTACGCTGCAGGCGCGCGACGCGCAACAGCGCGCCGAGGCGGCGGCACATGCCGTCGGCATCGCGCGGTCCACCCTGAACGAGCACGACCTCGCCCTTTCCGCCGGCCTGGCAACGCAGGCCGGCAGGCTGTTGACGACCCACTATGATCTCAGCCTCTTGTTGAGCGTGCAGGCCGCGCGCACCGCCGACACACTCACCACCCGAAGCACCTTGCTCAGCGCCCTGCTCGCGCGGACCCAGCTGAAGACGCTCCTGCATGGGCAGAGTGGCGGCGTGCGGGCGCTGGCCTACAGTCCGGACGGGAGGATACTCGCCTCGGGCGGCGACGACGATGCTATCCGCCTGTGGGACGCGGCGAGCGAGCAGCAGATCGGTCCCCCCTTGACCGGCCACACCGGCGCCGTGACCACCCTCGCCTTCAGCTCCGACGGCACGCTTCTGGCATCGGGCAGCGCCGACCAGACGATCCGGCTCTGGCATCGATCCGGCGCCGGCGGCCGGTGGGTCCCGCTGGGCGTGCCACTAGGCGGCCAGCGAGACCAGGTGCGGGTGGCGGCCTTCAGCCCGAATGGGAAGCTGCTCGCCGCTAGCAGTTGGGATGGCAGCATCTGGCTATGGGATCTAAGCGGACCCCGGCCGCGCGGCGCCCCGCTCACTACCTTCGCCGGGGATCTCGGCGCCCTGGCCTTCAGCCCCGACGGAAAGACCCTGGCGGCGGGCGGGCAGGATGTCACCACGATCCAGCTCTGGGATGTGGCCCATCGCCGACCGCTGGGCGCACCGATCGCGGGGCAAAAGGGGTACGTGGAACAACTGGCCTTCAGCCCCGACGGCAGGCTGCTGGCGTCGACCGGGAACAACGGAACCCTCCGGGTGTGGGACGTGCACGGCAGCCGCTTGCTCGGCGCGCCGCTCGCCATCGGCATCAACCCGACGAGCAGCCCGGCATTCAGCCGCGACGGCAAGCTCCTGGCTCTGGCAAGCGGCGCCCAGACTCTCCTCTGGGATGTTTCCACGCGCCGGCCGGTCGGGGCGCCGATCTCCGCCCACGACGGCGATGTATACAGCGTGGCATTCAGTCCGGACGGCGCGACGCTGGCCACGGGCGACGCCAATCACGCCGTCGAGTTGTGGGACCTCTCGTCCGTAATCGCCGGCCAGGGCAGTCCGCTAGCGACCGTGCTGGCCAACCCGGACCCCGTCACTATCCTTGCGTTGTCGCCATCGGGCGCCATCCTCGCGACGGGCGACCTGGCAGGACGGGTCAGGCTATGGGACGTGCCGCATGACCGGGCGATCGGCGTGCTCTCCGTCGCCGGCGGGGGCAGTATCATCGCGCTGGCCTTCAGTCCGGACGGCAAACTGCTGGCCGGCGCGGTTGGCGGGGGGTCGATTCAGCTCTGGGACATGGCGAGGCGCCGCGCGCTCGGGCCGCCGCTGACCGCGAACGCCGGCGGGTTAACCAGCATGGCGATGAATCCAGACGGCACGATCCTGGCGGCCGGCTACCCGGACAATACGATCCGCCTGTGGGATATCGCGCGGGGGTGGCAACTCGGGCCGCCGCTTACTAGCCAGAACGGAGAAACCTCGGCGCTCGCCTTCAGCCCGAACGGCGCCACCCTGGCCGCAGGCGGCTTCGGCGGCGGCACGCAGCTCTGGACGGTCGCCACGCATCGCCCGCGTGGCGCTCCGCTCGGCGGCTACACCAGCCCCGTGCTCGCCCTGGCCTTTAGCCCCGACGGTACGCTCCTAGCCTCCGGTGGCTATGGCGGCGCCGTACAGCTCTGGGATCTCGCGCTCGGCCGCCCATCAGGGCCGCCATTGCTCGGCCACACCGATGACATCTGGCACCTGGCCTTCAGCCCGGATGGGAGCGTATTGGCATCGGGCAGCGCCGATGGGACCGTCCGCCTGTGGAACCTGGCCTACCGCCGGCAGATCGGGCCGCCCCTGCTGAACGGCGCCGCGGTCACCGGTCTTGCCTTCAACCGCGCCGGTACGCTCCTGGCCTCCGGCAGCGCCGCCGGGCCAGTATGGCTCTGGGATATGGATCTGGCGTCGTGGACGCGGCACGCCTGCCGGCTCGCTAATCGGAACTTGACCCTCCGGGAATGGCAGACCTACCTGGGCAGCGCCCCCTACCGGCAGACCTGCCCCGCCGCGGCGTCCTACAGGTGACGTTGGATGGGAGGAACGGGTTTGGTCAAGGGCAAGGCGGCCCCGTCTCTTCCATCCGACCTCAGCCGGAGGCTCACGGCAACTTTTCGGGTAAGTGTGTGAGTAACTTTTCGGGCAAGTGATCCTGGTGGGATCTGGCCGCGGCGCCCAGAATGGACCCTGTGTACTGCTACACGTCAGCCGAAAAGGAGTCGCCCAAATGACAACCAGACACCTGTTCCGTACCCTCCTCGCGCTGCCCCTTGCCCTGCTGGCCCTCGCTCCGGCGGCGACCCACGCCGCGCCCAGCGTTTCCGGCGCCTGGACCATGACCGGCTCCATGCACGTGGCGCGCTCCTACCAGACGGCGACCCTCTTGCTCAATGGCGAGGTGCTTGAGGCCGGCGGTGACAATACCAACGGTTGGCTCGCCAGCGCCGAACTGTACCACCCGAGCACTGGCACCTGGACCATCACCGGCTCCATGCATCAGGCCCGTGGGCAAAATACCGCGACCTTGCTACGCGACGGTCGGGTGCTCGTCGTCGGCGGCTGTGACAGCAACGGCGGTGATTGTACGAGCCTCACAGCCAGCGCCGAACTCTACAATCCGAAAACCGGCACCTGGACCGTTACCGGCTCCATGCACGAACCCCGTTGGGGTCATACCGCGACCCTCTTACCGTCAGGTCGGGTGCTGGTCGCCGGTGGTTCCGCCGCCGACTGCGGCCCCGATGGCTGCGCCAGCATCCAAGCCAGCGCCGAACTCTACGATCCGCGCACCGGCGACTGGACGCTGACCGGCTCCATGCACCAGGCGCGTGCCTTTCACACGGCGGCGCTGCTGCCGAGCGGCCAGGTGCTGGTCGCCGGCGGGACCGTCGCTACTGCCGCTGGGGCTACTCATCCGCTCGCCGGCGCCGAGCTCTACAACCCGCAGACTGGCACCTGGGCGCTGACCGGCTCCATGCATCGAGCCGGCAGCGGCCAGGCGGCGACGCTGCTGCCGAACGGCCTGGTCCTGGTCAATGCCGGCCCCAGCGCCAACGGTCATCATAGAAACGCGGAACTCTACCACCCGCATTCCGGGAGCTGGGCCACCACCGGTTCCCTGCTTCATGATAGTGGCTACGTGACCGGTCAGACGGTGGCGCTGCTCCACAGCGGCAAGGTTCTGGTCGTCGGCGGCTCACTCACCAATCACGCCAGCGCCGAACTCTACGATCCGCAAACCGGAGCCTGGACCCTGACCGGCTCCCTCCATGACGCATTCCTCTACGCCCAACCGATGACGCTGCTGGCCAGTGGTCAGGTGCTCGTTGCCGGCGGCTCCCAGGGCAACGACCAATCGACCACCGTCACCAGTGCCGAGCTCTACAACCCATGAGTTGAGGCCGAGGCCGTGGGCCTGGTGTACCGTCACCACGCCCACGGCCTCGGCGGCGGGATGCGCGCCAGGATGGGACTGTTGGTACGTTTCCGCAAGCATACGCAATACGGGGCACTGGGAGCGCGAGCGAGACGCTCGCGCTCCCAGGCGATATCATCACCCACACCCACGACCGCCAGACGTGAGCAGCGAAAGGATCTCTCCGATGCGAACCAGATACCTGTTCCATACTGGCCTCGTAGCGGTGGCTGCCCTGGTGACCCTCACGCCGCCTGCTACTCACGCCTCGCCCCCCGCCGCCGACACATGGACGATGGCCGGCGCCATGCACCAGGCCCACGTCTACCATACGGCGACGTTGCTGCCCAGCGGACTGGTGCTCGTTGCCGGGGGCTGCACGGTCTCGTGCGTGGCCACCGCCTCGGCGGAACTCTACCATCCCCACACCGGCAGTTGGGCGAGCACCAGCGCCATGCATGTGCCCCGCTTGCAGTTCACGGCGACGTTGTTGCGCGACGGTCAGGTGCTCGCTGCCGGCGGCATCAGCACCGACGGCAACCCGCTCACCGGCGCGGAGCTCTACAACCCGCGCACCAGTGTCTGGACAATCACCGGATCCATGCACGAGTCCCGATCCTTGCAGACGGCGACCCTGTTGCCCGATGGCCGAGTGCTCGTCACCGGAGGCGCCGGAGGATCGAATGCAAGCCCACTCGCCGAAGCCGAGCTCTACGATCCGCGCGCGGGTACCTGGACGTTGACCGGCGCCATGCACCAGGCACGTGCCCGCCAGACGGCCACACTCTTGCCAGATGGCAAGGTGCTCGTCGCCGGGGGCGCCGCCGGAGGATCCAATTATGCGAATGCAAACCCACTCGCCAGCGCGGAACTGTACAATCCGCGCACCGGCGTCTGGACCATGACCGGCGCCATGCATGATCCCCGCTTCTCGCACTCGGCGACCCTGCTGCGCAACGGCCTCGTGCTCGTGGCGGGCGGCTACGACGCAGGCGGGGACGCACTCCAGGCGGAGTTATACGACCCACATACGGGATCCTGGACCCGCACCGGCTCCTTGCACCACGCCATTAATTTCCAGACAGGTGAGGGAGCGGCGCGCTTATCCAGCGGATTGGTACTGGTCGCCGGCAACGCCACGAACCTCTCCAACCCCTCGCTCGCCGGCGCGGAGTTGTATAATCCGCGGACGGGCGCCTGGACGCTGACCGGCTCGCTGCACGAACCTCGTGATGGCCAGGCGGAAACGCTGCTCTCCACCGGTCAGGTGCTCGTGGCCGGAGGCTGGTTCGCCTCGCCGCTAGCCAGTGCCGAGGTGTATCAGCCGTGAACCTATCACCTGTCCGGCGGAAAAGCCGCCGCCAGCACGAGTGTCTCGCCGGGCGCCGGCACCCGATCCGGAGGCGGCGCCACCTCCGGCTGGCCGGACTCACCTACCGGCAGCAACAATAACGGCACTCCACCGTGGGCGGCCGCTAGCTCACCCACCGACCAGCCCTCACGGTCGCCGGCGTCAATCCGCACATGGGTCAGCGCGACCTGGCGGGTCGTATCGCCTGATGGACCGGATACCGGAAGCGAGAGCACTTGCGGCACGTCATGCCCGAGCGCGGCGCTGACAAACGCCGGGGCGCCAATCTGCGAGGCGCTAAACGAGGAAGGAACACCCAATCCGTGCCGCACCTGGGTAGCCAGCGCCGGATCGAAGACGCGCAGCACCACATGGCCGCCCGGCTGCATCGCCCGCGCGGTCAGCACCGCCTCGATGTTCACCAGATCATTACTGGTGGCGGCGATAAACGCCCGCGCAAGGCCAATCCTTGCCCGTTGGAGGGTGGCCTCCTGGGCCGCGTCGCCGTGAATGATGGGGATCCTCAGGGCCCGGATCTGGGGAATGAATCGCCCACTCTCGGACGACTCGATCACCACCACTCGCTCGCCCGCCTCATGGAGGGCGCTGACCACCCGAAAGCCGACCGCGCCCAGTCCCGCCACGACATAGTG
>JANWJU010000085.1 GCA_025451775.1 Terriglobales bacterium | reverse complement strand
CCGCCCAAATGCTCCCCCGGCTCGAGCAGCGCCACCCGCGCCCCCTGCCGCGCCGCCGCCACCGCCGCCGCCACCCCCGCCGCTGTCCCGCCATAAACGACGACGTCGATCGCCGGAGCCGCCGCTAGCGCCGGCGCGCCCAGACACGCCCCGCCTATCCCCGCCAGCGAGGCCTTGAGAAACGTTCTCCTCTGCATAGCGGCGATTATAGCCGCCAGATACGCTAGCATCGACCAGAGGCTGTAGATGAAAGCATTGAGATTTGAGGGATTCGGCGCGCCCGCCGACGTTCTGAAGCTCCTTGATACGGCCGATGACCTCGGTAGGGGAGCCGCGCCGCTCGCCAATGGCGAAGTGCGGGTGCGCATCGACGCCGCCGGGATCAACCCCAGCGACGTGGCCAACATCGGCGGCAAATTCCCGAACACCACCCTGCCCCGCGTTCCCGGCCGCGATTTTGCGGGCACGGTGATCGCAGGACCGTCCGGCCTGATCGGCGTCCCGGTGTGGGGATCGGGGGGAGACCTCGGCTTTACCCGCGATGGCAGCCACGCCGAGTTCCTCAACCTCCCCGCCACCTCCGTCTCCCGGCGGCCGGGGAATCTATCGGCGGAAGAAGCCGCGGCCGCTGGCGTCCCGTATGTCACGGCGTGGACGGCGCTCGAACTCGCCCGCCTCGAAGCCGGCGAATGGATCCTCGTCTCGGGCGCGGCGGGCGCGGTGGGAAGCGCCGCCATCGATCTGGCCCATGCCCGGGGCGCCCGCGTGCTGGCGCTGGTGAAAGACGACGAACAGGCACAGCGCCTCGAGCCCAACAAGGTGAGCGCGGTGGCGCTGGCGAACCGCAACGACTTGGAACAAGTTGCGCGCGACGCCACCGGCGGCAAGGGCGTGAACGTGATCCTGAACGGCATCGGCGCTTCGGTATTTCCCGCCTTTCTTAACGCGCTCGCCGACCTCGGCCGCATGGTGATCTATAGCGTGACCTACGGCGGACGCGAAGTCCCACTCGATCTTTTCGCGCTCTACCGCCGGCGCCACCAGTTGCTGGGACTGAATACCGGCACCATGAGCGGAGCCGCCGGCGCGCAGATCCTCGCGCAGTTGACGCCGTTGTTCGAAAGCGGCGCCCTGCCCCCGCCCCGCGTTGCCGAACGTTACCCGCTCGCCGAAGGCGTCCGCGCCTACGAGCGCGTAGCGGCAGCACAGGGCAAAGTAGTGCTTGTGACGGCTGGCGGGTCCCAACCTGCCAGTATCCGTTCGCCCCGGCACGAATCGCTCTTGCCAAGCCCGGAGAGCGCACACCGCCGCGGTAAGTCGGACAGGAGGCCCGCAGTGTCCCCGTCGAAGATCATCGGAGTCGATGGATGCCACGACGGTTGGATGGTGGCCACGAGCAACCCCGATCTGTCCGAGATTGCGTTCTCAATCGTGCCCAACATTCATGACATCATTGAGCTCGCCGAATTGAACCACGCCGTGGTGGCGATCGATGTTCCCATCGGGCTGCCTGATCACGAGCCGCGCAGTGCCGACCTGGAAGCACGAAAGCAACTCGGAAAGGGCCAAAGCTGTCGCGTGTTCCCTGTGCCGGCGCGCGCTGCGCTCGCAGGCGAGAGTTACGAATCCGCATGTGCGCTGAACCGAGAGGCGCTCAATCGGAGCCTTTCCAAGCAGACCTGGGGAATTATTGGCAAAATCCGCGATGTGGACTCTGCCCTCGATGGCGTTGTCCGATCGGCGTTTTATGAAGTCCATCCCGAGGTGTCGTTCGCGGTTGCCCATGACGAGCCGCTTAAGTTCAGGAAGGCCGACAAGCCAGGCCGTGACGAAAGGCTCAAGGTCTTGCGACGGCATGGAATTGAGGTTGATTTGGAGGTCGCGCTTCGCGGTGTCTCAGGGGCAAGCGCCAAGCGGGACGACGCGATCGACGCGGCGATCGCGCTATGGACCGCGGCGCGCCTGGCGAGGGGTGATGCCCGCTCGTTCGGCACCGACCCACCGGATGCCCGGGGCCGCCCGATGAGAATCTGGGCATAAATATCACGGGGCGCCACAATACGAAACGGCCCCTAATCCGCCAGCTTCCGTTCAATCCGCCGGTCCGGAATCAGCCACGTGACCGCAACCGCCACGTAGCCGGCGCAGGCGATCCACGGCTGCACGAAAGCGAGTGGAATCGCCACCGCATATACGATGATGGACACCTTCCCCTTGAAGTCGCGGCCCACCGAGCGCGCCAGGGTTGAGTTCCGTCCGTGCAGCCGGATCAGCGCCTGGGTCAGGATGAAATAGGCGATCGCCGCCATCAGCAGGTCGAATCCGTACACCACGAAGGGCCAAGCGGCCACCTGGTTCTCGCCGATCCACGCGGTCGTGAAGGGTATCAGCGAGAGCCAGAACAACAGGTGGAGGTTGCTCCACAGCACCGCCCCGTTGACGTGCTGGATGGCGTGCAGCAGGTGATGATGGTTGGTCCAGTAGATACCCACGTAGACGAAGCTCAAAACGTAACTCAGGAAGACCGGAATCAGCGGCCGCATGGCGGCGAGGCTGGTCCCATGCGGGGACTTCAACTCCAGCACCATGATGGTAATGATGACGGCGAGCACGCCATCACTGAAGGCTTCCATGCGGGCTTTGTTCATCGGCCTTCCTCGTCAGCCATGGTAGCGACGCTGCTACGATAAACCATGGCGGCTCTCTATTTGGAGGATTTGCGCGTGACGCCGCGGCGGGGCTGGAGGCAACTATGAAGGCAACCATGAAAGCAATCGTCGTGAGCGATTTTGGTGGTCCCGAAGTGCTGCGTTATGTGGATATGGCCACGCCGCGTCCGGAGGCGGGGCAGGTGCTGGTGCGCGTTCACGCCGCCGGCGTGAACCCCTACGACACCTACATGCGCTCGGGTAACTACCGGCCGCCCACGCTGCCCTACACGCCCGGCTCCGATGCCGCCGGCGTGGTGGAAGCCGTGGGCTCGGACGTGAACCGGGTGGCGCCCGGCGACCGCGTCTATACCGCCACCACCCTGAGCGGCGCCTACGCGGAGTACGCGCTCGCACTCGAAAGCCAGGTCCATCCGCTGCCCGAGCGGGTGAGCTTCTCTCAAGGCGCCGGCGTGTGGGTGCCCTACGGCACCGCCTTTCATGCACTCTACCAGCGCACTCACGCCCGCCCCGGCGAAACCGTGTTGATCCACGGCGCCAGCGGCGGCGTCGGCATCGCCGCCGTGCAACTGGCGCGGGCGCTGGGCTTGACCGTCTGGGGAACGGCGGGCACCGCGCGTGGGTTGGAACTCGCCCAGCACGAGGGCGCTCACCGTGTCTTCAACCACGCTGAACCCGGTTACCTGGACCAGATCCTGGCAGCCTCCGGCGGCCAGGGCGTCGACCTCATCCTGGAAATGCTGGCCAACGTGAACCTGGGCCACGATCTCAAGTTACTCGCCGCGCGCGGACGCGTAATCATCATCGGCAGCCGCGGCGACGTCACGATCGCGCCCCGCGAACTCATGGCACACCACGCCGCCATCCTGGCGCTCACGCTGTGGAACGTCACCGAAGCCGAGCAGCGCGAAATCCATGCCGGCCTCTACGCCGGGCTGGAGAACGGCACGCTCCGCCCGGTGGTCGCCAAGGAGCTGCCGCTGGCCGATGCCGCCCGAGCCCACCGCGACATCCTCACCCCCGGCGCCGCCGGGAAAATCGTCTTGGTGCCTTGAGCGCCTAGCGTTTAACGCCGATGGCCATGGAAGCGGTACCGCCCAGCCCGTCCAACGCTACCACGCGCACCTCGACGAAGCCCGCCTCCCGCAGCCAGCCGCAACAATCGGCGCCGGTGTAGTCGAAGCCGCCCGGTGTCTCGATCAGCATGTTCAGGCTCGACAGCAGGCCAAAGGCATGGCGCCGCCGCTCGTCATCGATCATGGCGTCGTAGACCACCAGCGCCCCGCCCGGCGGCAGCGCGGCATAGGCTTTGGCCACCAGGCGCCGCTTGCCGTCCAGGTCCCAGTCGTGCAGGATGTGGCCCATGATCAGCACCTCGACCGCGGGCAGCGGATCGCTCCAAAAATCGCCCGGCTGGAAGCGCAGCCGCTGCCCGAGTTCGACCGCGCTGAGCAGCGTTTTCGAAGCCCAGAACCCCATGCCGATTTGCAGAATCGCACTCGGGTTGGGCTGCGGAGCGGGGGACGGATGCGTTGACGTGGCCATCCTAAACGCGGCCGCGTGAAAGCGCCAGGACCGCAGCTGCTGGGCGGCTAAAGGCCCAGCTCGGAGAGGCCCGGATGGCCTTCTGGCCGCGGGCCCAAAGGCCAATGGAACTTGCGCTCCGATGCCGCAATCGGCAGATCGTTAATGCTGGCGTGGCGATGGTGCATGATGCCGGCGGCGTCGAAGGCCCAGTTCTCGTTGCCGTAGGAGCGGTACCACTGCCCGGAATCGTCGTGCCACTCGTAGGCGAAACGCACCGCGATCCGCTCGCCATCGAAAGCCCACATCTCCTTGATGAGCCGGTAGTCGAGCTCCCGCCGCCACTTCCGCGTCAGGAACTCCAGAATCTCCTGCCGCCCATTCACGAACTCGGCGCGGTTGCGCCAGCGGCTGTCCACCGTATAGGCCAGCGCGACCTTTTCGGGATCGCGGCGATTCCAGGCATCTTCGGCCTTGCGAACTTTCAGCGTGGCCGTTTCCCGGGTAAACGGTGGTATCGGATTTGGAGCCGGCACTGCGCTCATGGTGGCGACCTTTCCGCCGGCGGGCGAGCCCCGGAGGCATCCTTCCAGCATACTGCGCCGCCGCCCATTCCTAGGTTCAGCGTGGCCAAAAGTATTACACCAGCGCCATCTCGGCCGGCGCGTTGGCCGGCTCGCATCCATGACCTAACAGGAGGCTGATATGTCCAAGACGTACCCGCATGCGCTCCTGGGCCTGCTCGCCTTGGCGGGCCTGGCCCTGGCCCAAACGGCGCCTGTGGTGCCCCTGAACGTGAAAACTGGACTCTGGGAAAACCACACGACGGTCGCGACGTCGGGCATGATTGGGATTCCGCCGGATGTCGCCGAGAAGATGACCCCGGAACAGCGGGCCCAGGCGGCGGCCGCGATGGCCGCGGCGGGCACGCCGCACACCACTGAGAACACCGACAAGGGCTGCCTGACCCAACAGGACCTCACCCAGGACCCGGCCCGGCTGCTGCACCCCAACGGGAACATGGAGTGCCAGGGCCAGGTGATCCACTCAACCGCGAGTGACCTCGAGATGCACATCACCTGCACCGGGGAAGCGCAAATGGACATGCACTTCATGGTCCATGCCCAGGATCAGGAACATGTCACTGGCCAGGGTGAGGGCAGCGTCACCATGGGCGGGCACACCATGCAATCCACCTACAAAATTGACAACCACTGGCTGGGCGCCACCTGCCCCGCCGGCGGCAGTTCAGGACAGCGCTAAGGCCCGGTGACGGCGTTGGAACTGGGCGCCACGGTGCGCATGAAATTGTAGATCGCCGTCAGATCGGCGTCTGGAAGCCTGCCAAACTCCTTGTACGGCATGGGTGGCAGCAGCGCATGGCCTTGCGGATCGGTGCCCGTGCGCATGGTGCGGATGAAATCCTGCAGGCTCCAACTGCCGATACCGTGCTGGACATCGGGGGTGATGTTGCGGGGGAAACTGGTCCCCCAGGGACCGCTCCAGGCCAGGTTCTCGGTGGCCACCACGTTAGCAATGGACGGCGGCGCCGCGCTGCCGGCAGGGACCCCAGAGAAGCGGCGCGACATGTCCGGCTCACCGTTGGGCAACTGCGGGGTGTGGCAGTCGTCACAGCCGCCGAGCAGCACCAATTGCGCACCGCGGGCCGCCGAGGTGTCGCCGGAAGCGACCGCAACAGGGGCAGCCGTGGTGGAGACAGCGGTGGTGCTGCGTTGGCATCCCGCCATGGCCGCACCGGTCATCAACGTGGCCGCGAACAGGACGTAGGCCGAGTGACTCATACGCCTCCTTTTCCGGGGACGCGCCGATTATATAGCAGGTGTCACTCAGTGAGTAGGGTAAGGCAGGATAAATCCCGCATCGATACCGGATTCCCGCATTTATACCGGACTCGGGTTACGCTCGAAGCCCTTTTGGTGCCAGTAGGGGTAAGCCGGGACGGTGGCGCTGGCGGCATCGAGTTTGGCGGCCTGTTCCGGGGTCAAATTCCAACCCACCGCGCCCAGGTTCTCGCGTAACTGCGCTTCCTGCCGCGCCCCCACAATCACGTTGCACACTGTGGGGCGCTGCAGCAGCCAGTTCAAGGCGGTTTGCGGCACCGTCTTGCCCACCTCCTGCGCCACCTCGTCGAGCGCGTCCACCACCCGGTAGAGGTGCTCTTCCGCCACCGGCGGTCCGGGATCGGTGGCGCGCTTGCTGCGCAGGCGGCTGATCCCGGGCAGCGGCTGGCCGCGCCGGATCTTGCCGGTGAGCCGGCCCCAGCCCAGCGGACTCCAAACCATCGCCCCCACCCGCTGGTCCAGACCGAGCGGCATCAACTCCGATTCGTAGTCCCGCCCCACCAGCGAGTAGTAGACCTGGTGGACCACATAGCGTTCCCACCCGCGCCGTTCCGAGGCCGCCAGCGATTTCATCAGGTGCCAGCCGGAAAAGTTGGAGCATCCGATATAGCGCACCTTGCCGCTGCCGACCAGGTGGTCCAGCGTCGCCAGCGTCTCCTCCACCGGTGTCAGCGCGTCGAAGGCATGCATGACATAGAGGTCGAGATAGTCGGTGCCCAGGCGCCGCAGCGAGGCCTCACAGGCTTCGATCAGATGGTGGCGGGAGGAGCCCACGTCGTTGCGCCCGGGGCCTTGGCGGAAGGTGGCCTTGGTGCAGACCAGCACCTGGCTGCGCCGCCCCTGGATCGCCTGGCCCAGGATCTCCTCCGCCAGGCCTTGGGAGTAGCCGTCGGCGGTGTCGAAGAAGTTGACCCCGGCCTCGAGGCAGATATCGACCAGGCGCGTGGCTTCCTCCACTCCGCTCGCGCCCCACGCCCCAAAGAATTCGCCCCGGCCACCAAAGGTGCCCGTGCCAAAGCTGAGAACCGGAACAGTGAGGCCGGAACCTCCCAACTGCCTGAATTCCATGCCTTGATTTTACCGCCCGTCTGCTGATCGCCACAGCGAACAGCTTGCCTCTGGCGAGCATCAAGCCAGGGAATACCCCGTCGCTCACCGCATCTTTTCGCCCACCTCCATGACCCACCTCCGGCACCCGCCCCCATGGCCACCATCGCCAATCCGCCCTGCACCACGGCGACGATCGCGTCCGCCTCGGCGCAGCGCTGTGCCTCCCGCGCCGCCACCTGGGTCCTGGCTGCCGCCATCCTGGGCTCCAGCATGGCCTTCATCGACGGCACCGCGGTCAGCGTGGCCCTGCCCGCGCTGCAGGTGGATTTGGGCGCCAGCATCGCCGGCGAGCAGTGGGTGGTGGAGGCGTACGCGCTGTTGCTGGCAGCGCTGGTGTTGACCGGCGGGTCACTCGGTGACATCTATGGACGCCGCCGGATCTTCGCCGTGGGCGTCGCGGTCTTCGCTGCCGCCTCCGCCTGGTGCGGCCTGGCTCCGAACCTCGCCCAGCTCATCCTCGCCCGCGGCGTGCAGGGCGTGGGTGCGGCCTTGCTGGTGCCCGGCAGCTTGGCGCTGATCAGCGTGGCCTTCCTGCCCGCCGCGCGCGGACGCGCCATCGGGACCTGGTCTGGATTCACCTCCGTCACCGCTGCCATCGGCCCGGTGCTGGGCGGCTGGCTGGTACAGCATCTCTCCTGGCGTTGGGTGTTCTTCGTCAACCTGCCGCTCGCGGCGGCGGTGCTGGCGCTGGTCTTCACCGGCGTTCCCGAGAGCCGCGCGGCGGGCGAGCCACCGCGCCCCGATTGGCCGGGCTCGCTGCTGGCATCGACCGGGCTCGGGAGCATCACCTTCGCGCTCATCGAGGCCCACCGCCACCGCCTCTGGGCGGGGCTCGCCGGAGCCGCCGGAATCGCCCTGCTCACCGCCTTTGTTCTGGTGGAGGTGCGCGCGGCCGCGCCGCTGTTGCCGCTGGATTTGTTCCATCCTCGCTCCCCCGGTATGGGCGCATTCTCCGCTGCCAACCTGATCACGTTTTTCCTGTACGCCGGGTTGGGCGGCGTGCTGTTCTTCTTTCCCTTGAATCTGATCCAAGTGCAGGGCTACACCGCCACCGCTGCCGGGGCGGCGCTGTTGCCCTTTATCCTGCTCATGTTCCTGCTGTCGCGCTGGTCGGGCGGGCTGGTGCAACGCTACGGCGCCAGGGCGCCGCTTGTGGCCGGTCCGGCCATCGTCGCGGCCGGCTTCTTGCTGTTCGCGCAGCCGGGGGTGGGCGGAACGTACTGGGCCACGTTCTTCCCCGCCGTCGTCGTGCTCGGCCTGGGGATGGCGATCAGCGTGGCGCCGCTCACCACAACGGTGATGGACGCGGCCGGCCCCGAGCGTGCCGGCGCCGCCTCCGGCGTGAATAACGCCGTCTCCCGGCTCGCCAGCCTGTTGGCGGTCGCGGGGCTGGGCTGGGTGCTGATGGAAGTCTTCACCCGGACCCTTAGCGCACGCCTCGGCCTCGTGCCCCTCTCCACCGCCACCCGGCAGGCGATCCTGGCGCAGCGGGACCAACTGGGCGCGATCGCCACCGGCAACCCTTTAGTCCAGGCCGCCGTCGGCGCAGCCTTCGTCAGCGGCTTCCGCGCCATCCTGGTGATCGCTGCCGGGCTGGCGCTCGCCAGCGCTCTGGTCGCGGCCCTCGCCCTCAACGCCAACGCCGCGCACCTTCGCTGAGTGGCTCATGCATGGATCAGGCGAGCCACTCACGCCGCACGCTCCGGCGCTTCCGAGAATGCGCTTGACGTTGAAGCCGGACGGCTTGCCGGGATGATGGCTCCGCACGGCCTGCAAATTGCTCCGTCCGAGAGTGCGCTCGCCTGACTGGGGATAATCGCAAACGGCATTGTCATCGGAAATATTGTGTTCCGTCTCTAAATCGCCGGCTGCCGACGCGTGCCAGTGCGTATTCAGGGCGGCGCGAATCTCCTCCTCCCCCGCCGACGGCGCTGACGGTGGGTTGACTTCCATTCTCATCTCCCCTGTGCGTTCTGCTCCAGGGGCTGCAGTTGGCCCAGCATGGTAGGAATCAGTTCAGAAACCGTGGGATGAATATGCACGGCGCTTTGCATCACCGTGTACGGCGCGCGCGCATACATCATGTCCAGCACACAGTGAATCACCTCATCGCCGCCGGTGCCGAGAATGGCGGCTCCCAGGAACTCTTTCGAATCTGCATCCACTAACACCTTCATGAACCCCTGGCTCTCGCCCTTCTCAACCGCCCGGAGCACCCGGGTCATCGGCCGCCGGGCGATCAATACGCGCCGCCCGGAGGCGCGCGCTTCACGCTCCGTCATGCCACATCGTCCCAGCGGCGGATCGATATAGACGTTGTAAGCGGGGATGCGATCGGCGACGCTGCGCGTCCCGTGATCCAACAGGTTGGCGGCGACGATCTCGAAGTCGTTGTAAGCGGTGTGCGTGAACGCTCCCCGTCCGTTGCAGTCGCCCAGCGCCCAAATGCCAGGCACGCCGGTGCGCAGTTGGTCATCCACCACGATATATCCGCGGGCATCGCGGGCCACGCCCGCCTTGTCCAGGCCCAGGTCCCCGGTATTCGGCGTCCGGCCCATGGCCAGCAACAGGTGCGATCCGCGCACCTCCGCCGCGCCCTCCGTGCAATCCACGCGTACGCCGGCCTCATCGCCGTGGCGCGTCAGCTCGATGCAGGTGGCGTTGAGCCGCACCGCAATGCCCTCGCGCTCGAGGATCGCCTGAACTTCCGTGGATACGTCCTCGTCTTCATGAGCGATCAGGCGGGCGGCCTTCTCGATGATGGTCACCTCGCTGCCGAAGCGCTTGAACATCTGCCCAAACTCCAATCCCACGTAACCGCCGCCGACGATGACAAGATGCCGCGGCAAGAAGTCGACGTCCAGCAGCGTGGAGTTGGTCAGATAGGGCGTGGTCGCGACTCCGGGCAGCGGCGGTATCGCCGCGCGTCCCCCCACGTCGATGAACAGTTGCGATGCCTCGAGCAACTCCTCCCCCACCCGCACCTGGTTCGGCGACTCGAAACGCGCATGCCCCTGATAGACCGTGCAGTTGGGCGTGCCCCTGAGCCGCGATTCCACCCCCGCGCTGGATGTGCCCGTGATGGCATCCTTGCGTGCTTTCACCCGCCTCATGTCGGCGCGCACGGGACCCTCGACGGCAAAGCCGAACTCCGTCCCACGGTTAGCCAGGTGTACGGCATACGCAGAAGCGACCAAGGTCTTCGTCGGGGTGCAGCCGGTGTTGACGCAGGTTCCCCCAAAACGGCCCCGCTCCACAACGGCGACCCGCTGCCCGGCTTGCGCCAGGCGCACGGCCAGCGATGGTCCCGCTTGGCCGGTGCCGATGACGATCGCATCAAAGTGGCTCGCCACTTTGCGCTGGCCTGTGTCGACCATCCTGGTGATGTTCCCCCGGCTCTATTCCGATGCCGCCCCACGGCCCCGAGTAACCCGAACCTCTGGTGAGCGGCCCTTGGACAACAAGCCCTCGGAGCGAAGCATCGAACCGGACGAAATCGGTTGCCTGGAGAATGGGGAACATACATGAAAATCGTCATGGTACTCACCTCGCACGACCAGCTCGGCGCCACCGGCCGCAAGACCGGCTTCTGGTTGGAGGAGTTCGCCGCTCCCTACTTCGTGTTCCGGGATGCGGGCGTGGAGCTCACTTTGGCCTCGCCCCGCGGCGGCCAGCCGCCGCTGGATCCGAAAAGCGATCTCCCCGAGAGTCAAACGGCGGCGATGACGCGCTTCAAAAATGACACGGCCGCCCAGAAGGCGCTGGCGCACACCCATCCCCTGGCCGAGATCCGAGCGGAGGAGTTCGACACCATCTTTTATGTTGGCGGGCACGGCCCCATGTGGGATTTGGCCGAGAGCCCGGTTTCAATCGCCCTGATCGAGGCGTTCTACGACTCCGGCAAGCCGGTGGCGCTGGTCTGCCACTCCCCCGGGGTCCTGCGCCACGTCACCTACAGAGGTGAGCCCCTAGTGAAGAAGAAGCGGGTGACCGGCTTTACCAACGGTGAGGAAGCAGACGCCCAGCTCACTCACGTGGTGCCGTTTCTGGTCGAGGATGAGCTGATGCGCCTCGGCGCCATCTTTGAAAAGGTCCGCAACTGGCAGCCCCACGCGGTCGTGGATGGCCGTCTCGTGACCGGGCAGAACCCAGCCTCCTCGACCGCGGCGGCGCAGGCGCTGTTGCGGGTGTTCGCTGCGGAAGCGGCGGAGAAGCCGGAAAAGGCGGCTTAGGGATGACAGTGGCGCGCCGCTTGCTTAACGCCAATCGTCGAGGACGTAGGCGCCGGGGCGGTTGAACCCGGCGGCGTGGGGGCGCTGCATGGCAACGCCTTGGGTGCCGGTGCGGTAGCCGCGGGCGCGCAATCGCCGGAAGGCGCCCTCGCGCGCCAAATTGACGCCGGCCTCGACCGCCGTGCCGCGCGCATCCGCGAACGCTTCCACCGCGTCCATCAGCTTGTCGAAGCGCGCACCCGCGCCCGCGCCGCCACGCGCGGCGCCGAATTTGACATAACAGGTCTTCGCCCCGCCCTCCGTGCCGGCGCCGGTGAGGCACACGGCGAAACCGTCGAGACCACCGGTCAGCACGACCTCCCCGGCGTGCTGGGCGAGCGTCGCGCGTATCTCATCGCTGAGGTCGAGCCCGGGATCGATGGCGCCGGTCAGCGCCGCACACTCCCGGACAGCCTGCTCCCGCGCGCCCCGGCCCAAGCTGGAGAGCAGCCGTGGAGCTGGCCCCGCCTGCGGTGCGGCCGCGCGGGTCATGATCGCGGTGAGGTAGCCGGGCCAGTAGCCGAACTTCTGATATAACCCGACGTGCTTGGCGCTGTTGGAAAACGTGAACAGCCCGGTGCGCCGCACGCCCCAGCGCTCAAACACCGGCATGGTGGCGCCGAGCAATTGCTGGGCCACGCCGCGGTTCCAGAACTCGGGCAGCACCGTCAACGGGCCCAAAAACCCGAACGCGCCCCAGCGGGTGACGACGTTGGAGCCGATCAGCCGCGCGCCAGCGCGCGCGCCGAGCATCTGGACGTGGGGCACGCCCCACCGCGGCCGCAGAAACCCGCGGTCGCCCATGAACGTGGGCGGGTCCGGCGCCCCCAGATACGTCCCGAACGCCACCCGCATGATCCGGTCTGCTTCGTCCACTTCGCCGCGCCGCAGCGGCCCCACCTTAATGGATTGCGATGGGGAACGGGTTTTCGTTGCCATGGAAGTCACTATAGCCCGCAACCGCGCGGCGGGTCTGTAGACTGGAAGGGTGAGCACACGCGGGCTGATTTCGTCACTATTCGTTCTCGTAACCGCCAGCGCCCTGGCGGCCCAATCCCTCCCGCCGGCTCCGCCGGCTAGCGTCAATCAGGCGGCGTATGACGCTAAAATGCTGGCCCTCGCCAACCGCAAGCCGCCTAAAATTACCGCGCCGCCGCCGCCCAAGGCGGCGCACAGCGCTGGGCGCGGGCACTCCCGGCATGCGGCCGCCGCGCCGCCACCCTTGCCGCCGAAGCCGCCCAAGCCGCTCTGGCCCGTCCACGCCGCCTATCCAGATGCGGGCGCGCTCCTGCCCTTTCATCGCATCGTCGCCTACTACGGCAACTTCTCCTCGACCCAGATGGGGATTCTAGGTCAGTACCCCCCTGCCGAGGTGCTGGCCAGGCTGCACAACGTCGTCGCCGAGTGGACCGCGGCCGATCCTTCCACGCCGGTGATCCCGGCGCTGGACTACATCGCCACCTCCGCGCAAGCGGCAGCCGGCAAGGACGGCAAGTACCGCCTGCGCATGCCCTCGAGCCAGCTCGACAAAGCCGTCCAGATGGCCGATCAAGTCAACGGCCTGGTTTTCTTCGACGTCCAGCCCGGTTGGAGCAGCCTCGCCGCCGAGCTGCCGCCGCTCGAGTCCTACATGAAGCAGGCGAACGTGGAGCTGGCGCTCGATCCCGAGTTTGCCCTGATACCGGGACGGCGCCCGGGCGCGTGGCGGGGCACAATGAGCGCCGCCGATATCAACTTTGCCGCCCAATGGCTGGCGAAGATCGTCGTGGCCAATCATCTGCCTCCCAAGATCCTCGTCGTCCACCGCTTCACCCAGGCCATGGTCACCGGCTCCAGCGCCATCCGGCCGCTGCCGCAGGTCGAGATCGTGATGGATATGGACGGCTTCGGCTCGCCCACCATGAAAACCGATGCCTACCGGCACTTCATCACCCTCCAGCCGGTGCAGTTCACCGGCTTCAAGCTCTTCTACCACAACGACGTGAAGTGGGGCGGCCGCGTCATGACCCCGGCCGACATCCTGGCCCTCTCGCCCCAGCCCAGCTACATCGTCTACCAATAATCCTGCGGGGCGCGCCGCCGCCCGCACCCGCGCCGCCACCCCCGCAGTGGGACAATGGGCCATGGCTTCCATCGACGCCGGACTCCGCGTCGGCCACGTGCATCTCAAGGTCGCCGATCTCGAGCGCGCGCTGGCCTTTTACCAGGGCGTGTTGGGGCTGGAGCTGACCCAGCGCCTGGGCACCCGTGCCGCTTTCCTCGCCGCCGGCGGTTACCATCACCACATCGCCCTGAATACTTGGGAAAGCCTGGGCGCCGCGCCGCCGCCGCCCGGCTCGACCGGCCTCTACCACCTCGCCCTGCTCTATCCCACCCGTCCGCTGCTGGCCGACGCCTTGCGCCGCCTCATCGCCGCCCAGATCCCGCTCGACGGCGCCGCCGATCACGGCGTCAGCGAATCGCTCTACCTGCGTGATCCCGACGGCAATGGCGTCGAGCTCTACCGCGACCGCCCGCGGGCCGAGTGGCCACGCGATCCGCAAGGGGGCTTGGCGATGTACACCCACCCGCTCGATCTCCACCACCTCCTGCTCGACGCCCCACCCGAGCTTGATCCCGGCCCTGGCCCCCGCGATTTATAAACCGCGTTCCGCCGGGTACAATAGACCATCGATCGACCACCGCTGGACCTCCGCCGGACCAGCGATAGTTACCCGGCGCAACCGTCATTTCGGATCCTCGGCAGCGATCGCCGGCTTGGCAGCCGCGACGGCGGGCTTGCAACCATGCCTCCCATTCTCAACGCCCAATCCATCACCAAGGCCTTCGGGGCGGCGCCGCTGTTCCAGGAGTTGTCGTTCACGGTGGGCGAGGGCGAACGCATCGGGCTGATCGGGCCCAACGGCTCGGGAAAGTCCACCCTGCTGCGCATTCTGGCCGGGGAGTTGGAGCCCGATGCCGGCGCGGTCACGGCGCGGAAGCTGGCGCGGGTGGCGTACGTGGCGCAGGTGTCGGAGTTTGAGCCGGGGGCGACGCCGTACTCGGTCCTGCACACAGCGCTCGGCGGCGAGCCGCTGAGCCCGGCAGAACGCGAGGCGCGGGTGGCCGAGGCGCTCGGCCGCGCCGGGTTTGAGGATCCGGGGCTGCCGGCCGCGGCGCTCTCGGGCGGATGGAAGAAGCGCCTGGCCCTGGTCGAGGCCATCGCCCGCCGGCCCGACGTGCTGCTGCTGGACGAGCCCACCAACCACCTCGACATCGCCGGCATTCAATGGCTGGAGCGCTTGTTGCTGGGGGCCCGGTTCGCGGCCGTGGTGGTCACCCACGACCGCTACTTCCTGGAGAATGTGGCGCTGGCGGTGGTCGAGCTGCACCGCGTCTACCCCGAGGGCGCGCTGCGCGTGGCCGGCAACTACAGCGCGTTTCTGGAGAAGAAAGCAGAGGTGTTGGCGGCGCGGAACCAGCACCAGTCGGCGCTCGAGAACCGGGTGCGGACCGAGCGCGAGTGGCTGCGGCGCGGGCCCAAGGCGCGCGCCACCAAGGCCAAGGCGCGCATCGACACCGCCCACGCCATGATCGGCGAGTTGGCGGCGATGAAGGAGCGCGGCCGCGAGGGCCAGGCCGGCATCACCTTCGCCGCCAGCGGGCGCCAGACCAAGCGCCTGATCGAGTGCGCGGGCGTCGATTTGAGCTGGGGCGAGCGCGTCGTGTTCGGCGGCCTGGAGCTGGCGCTGCACGCCGGGATGCGCCTGGGGGTGGTGGGAGCGAACGGCAGCGGCAAGACCACGCTGTTACGCCTGCTGCGGCAGGAGATTCCCCCCAATGCCGGCGCGGTGCGCCCGGCGCCGGGGCTGCGCGTGGTCTACTTCGACCAGACGCGGCATCTCGATGCCACGCTCAGCCTGCGCCGCGCCCTCGCGCCCGATGGCGACTCGGTCATCTATCAGGACCGGGTCATCCACGTCGCCGCCTGGGCCGAGCGCTTCCTGTTCACCGGTGAGCAGCTCGGACAACCGGTGTCCCGGCTCTCGGGGGGCGAACGCGCCCGGGTGCTGATCGCCAAGCTCATGCTGGAGCCGGCCGACTTGCTGCTACTTGATGAACCCACCAACGATCTCGACATCCCCACGCTGGAGATTCTGGAGGAGAGCCTGCTGGAGTACCGGGGCGCGCTGGCGCTGGTGACCCACGACCGGTACCTGCTCGACCGCGTATCGACCGCAGTGCTGGGCCTGGACGGCCGCGGCGGCGCCGAGCTGTTCGCCGACTGCGCGCAGTGGGAGCGCTGGCAGGCGAGCACCGAAAATGCCGCCAAGCCGGCCAAGTCCGCGAAGACGGCCATGGCGCCAGCCGCCGCGCCACCGGCGCCCAAGAAGCTCGGCTACCTGGAGGCGCGCGAGCTCGCCGCTATCGAGTCCGAGATTGCCGCCGCCGACCGCGCCTTGGCGCAGACGCGCGCGGCCGTCGCCGATCCCGCCGTCACCAGCGACCCCGGCCGCTTGCTGCCGGCGCTGGAAGCACTGGCCGCCGCCGAGGCGCGCTCGGCGGCCCTCGACCACCGCTGGCTGGAGTTGGAAGAAAAGGCGGGGCGCCTGTAGCCACGCCTCTCGACGGCCCGGCCGCCTTCCCAAGCCCCCACACGCGTCGGTCGCGGCGCCCCTCTTCATGCCTGAGCGCCGCGCGCTCCCCCGGGGAAGCCGCCGGGGGGCGCGCTGTTCAATCTCGTTCAGGCCGCCGTCAGCTCCACATCGAGGCTGATCGTCACCTCGTCGCCCACGACCACCCCGCCCGTCTCCAGCGCGGCGTTGTAGACCAGGCCGAAGTCCTTGCGCTTGATCTTCGCTACCGCTTCCAGGCCGATGCGCGTTCCACCCCACGGATCTTTGGTGGGCATCGAGGGTCCTTCCACCTCGAAGCTCACGCTGCGCGTCACGCCGTGGATGGTGAGGTCGCCTGTGACCAGCAACTGGCCGGGAGCGACGCGCTGCACGGCCGTGGACTTGAAGGCCAGCGTGGGGAATTGTTCCACGTCGAAGAAGTCGGCGCTTTTCAGGTGCGCATCGCGCTGCTCGTTGCGGGTGTCGATGGAGGCGGCCTCGATCGTTGCCTCGACGCTCGATTGGGCCACGTCGGTCTCGTCCAGGGTCACGGTTCCCGTGAGGGCGGTGAACCGCCCCTTCACGTTCGAGACCATCATGTGCTTGATTTTGAATTCGGCGGCGGAATGAACCGGATCAATCGTCCAAGTGGATGTGGCAGTCGCTGTGGCGTTCATGTGATCTTTCTCCTTTTCACTGCATTGAAATGGGTTCGAGAGGTTGTGAACCTCCTCCCCAATGCGGTACATGTCCATTGTGGTAGACGGTAAAGCCGGTGTAGTCCATAATTGTTGTCTAGAAGTCCAGAACATGGAGGCTGCGATGGACGCACTCACGGACATCTTCCAGAGCATGGAGATCCTCAGCGTGGTGCAAGCGCGGCTGGAAGCCACCGCGCCTTGGGGACTGAAGCGCGCCGCGAATGCGGAGGAAGACGGCGGCAAGGCTACCGCCGCCTGCGCCTTTCAGTTGGCTCACTTCGGGGTGATCACCCGCGGCAACTGTTGGTTGCGCGTCGACGGCGTGCCCGACGCGCGGCCGCTGGCGGGCGGCGATTGCTTTTTGCTGGCGCCGGGAAGTTCGTACACCCTTCGCGACAATCCGCGAACGCGCGCCGTGAGCTTCTGCACGGTCGTCCCCAAGACCGGAAGCGGAACGGTCCAGTATGGCGGTGGGGGCGCCCCCACCACGATCATTTCCGGCTGGTTCCGCTTCGGCGCGGCCAGCCTGCAGCCGCTCGCGCGCCTGCTGCCGCCGCTCATCCTGGTGAAAGCCGACCAGCCGCAAGCGCCGGCGCTGGGCGCGATCATGAACATGCTCGCGTCCGAGATGGAAGAGCCGGCGCCGGGATCGGGACTGCTGGTGAACCGCCTGGCGGATGTGCTGTTCGTGCAATGCCTGCGGGCGCATATCGCCTCCAAGGGCTGCACGCAGGGCATGCTGCGGGCGTTTTTCGATCCCCGCATCGGCGCGGCCCTGCGCGCGATGCATGAGAAGGCGGAGGCGCCGTGGACGGTGGAGACGTTGGCCCGGACTTGCGGCATGTCCCGCTCCGCCTTCGCGTTGCGCTTCAAGGAGCTGGTCGGGGAAACGCCGCTCGAATACCTCACCAGCTGGCGCATGCAAAAAGCCGCTGCGCTGCTCCAGAGGGGAAATGCAACAGTGGCCGGCGTCGCCGCATCCGTCGGTTACGATTCCGGCGCCGCCTTCAGCAAGGCCTTCACGCGGGTGGTCCGCGTCGCGCCCCGGCAATTTCGCAAGCGCCTTCTGGCGGCAGGCGGAGCCTGAAGCGTCATACTCTCCCCCAGGGCACCAGCCGCATGGGCGCTGTGCGCCGATTGTGGCTCGCCGCTTTTTGCCGACCTGAAGATCAGGAGCGGGGTGCCGCTGCGGTGGTAGCCAGCGCGCGGTACCACTCCACCGCGCGCGCAAGCCCGGCTTCGAAACTCACCTGGGGCTCGTATCCCAGCAGTTGCCGGGCCCGGGTGATGTCGGCGAGCGAGTGTTTCACGTCGCCGGCGCGCGCCGGACCGTACCGTACCTCGCCTTGGTAGCCGAGCAAGGGACGCAGCTGGGCGAGGATCTGGTTCAGCGTGACGCGTGTGCCGGTGGCGATATTAATCACCTGGCCACCCACCGCGTCCGCCGGCGCCTTCGCCGCCAGCAGGTTGGCGTGGACGACGTTGTCGATGTAGGTGAAATCCCGGCTCTGTTCCCCATCGCCGTGCACCATCGGCGCCTCGCCGGCCAGCATGCTGGTGATGAACTTCGAGAGTACGGCGGCGTAGGCCGATTCCGAGTCCTGATAGGGACCAAAAACGTTGAAATAACGCAGGCTGACCGTCGTCAGCCCATAGACCGCATGAAAGGCCGCCAAATAGTGCTCGCCGGCCAGCTTGGCCACCGCGTAGGGCGACAGCGGAGCCGGCAGGAAATCCTCGCGTTTGGGCAGCTCGGGGTTGTTGCCGTAGGCGGAGGAGGAGGCCGCGTAGATGATCCGCTCGACCCCGGCTTCGCGGGCGGCGACCAGCAGGTTCAAGGTGGCGACCACGCTCGCTTGGTTCGTGGTGAGCGGGTCGGCCACCGACCGCGGCACCGAAGGAATGGCGGCCTGATGGTAGATCACCCCAACCCCACGGCAGGCGGCGCGCGCGGTTTCGAGGTCGGCGAGGTCGCCGGTGATCATCGCCAGGCCCGGCAGCCGCTCGAGGTTGGAGCGCTTACCCGTCGAAAAATTGTCCACCCCGCGCACCCGGTCGCCGCGCTCCAGCAGGGCTTGGGCGATGGAGGAGCCAATAAACCCGGCGACCCCGGTGACAAGATAGGTGGTGGCCATGCAAAAAGCGGCGGCGGATGCACCGCCACCGTGATTTTAGCTTGAAACGGACGACGGTCGCTTGCCCATTTTTGGCCCCGCGCGCCCGCCCACATCGGGCTCGGCGCGCGACAAGGTGCATGCGCATGCACTTAATGGTCCCCGGCACGAGGCGCGGGAAGAAACGACACGGCGCATGTGCATCCGCGTGCACATGCCCTGGCCGGAACTGGAGCTAAGTGTCTTGTTTTCAGCGCAAACTACATGGCGGACGACGTGCAGATTAGAAACTTGATTCACGACTGCGCCCAGGACGCCAGAACTCATAACGATTCGAGGAAACGGCCAAATTTAATGTCACTTCAACGGCGTCCATTCCATTTTCTGTGCTCACTGGCCTTTCTTGTACTTGGGCTGGGGGCGCTGGCCTCCGCCAGCCCGATCACCGTATCGATGGGAACCAACGCGGCTGACTACGGAGGACCGGCGAGCACCGGGGTGTACTACTTCCCTTATGTCCTCAATGTCAACGGCGTCAATATGAACGTGGCCTGCGACGACTATTTCGACGACGTCCAGCTGGGTGAGTCGTGGCAGGCGAACGTGAATACCTTCTCGACCCTGAGCGGAACCATGTTCGGCACGGCGGATACGCTGCAATACGAGAAGGCGGCGTGGCTGTTTACCCAGTTCTCAACCCCGCTCCTTCCGAACAACAGCATCAACGAGGCCATCAACTACGCCATGTGGGACCTGTTCGAGGCCGCTCCTGGCGTCAACACCTCGCATCCCACCTCGAATACCTCCTCCACCTACTGGTTAAATAAGGCCAGTGCGGCGGCCCTCGGTGGGTTCAGCGGGGTTGATTTTTCCGATTTTGTGATTTACACCCCGGCCTCGGGCTGGCCCAGCCAGGACGGGACGCCGCAGGAGTACATCGGCGAAGTTCCGGAGCCGGGCACCGTCTTCCTCATGCTCACCGGGCTGGCCGGGCTGGCCTTGCTGGCGTGGAAGCGCCAGCCGGAGGAGTGGCTCGCCGTTGCCTCCGCGAGCAACGGAGGCGACGCGGCCGTCTAGGGGCGATGGCTCCCTATCTTGACAGCTTGGTGCGGGGTGACTACTCTGATAGTCTGTGTCTCGCACCAAGCCAGACCCGATCGCAGTGCAGGATGGCGGGTATCTGGTCCCAGCAGCCGCCCCGCCCTGCGACTCTGACCGCGGTGCCACCGCCAACGCGGCCCCCGGCGGCATGGATGGCGTCGGCGAACGTCTCCTCCCGGCCACTTACTTGAACGCCGCTCACGAGTTGCGGTCTCCCCTCGCGCGCCTGTTGCATCAGGTCGATTCCTTGCAAGATCCCGCCAACGGCCCCCTGACGCCCGATCAGGCGGCGATCACGCAGAACATCTCTTCGACTTGCCTGCGGATGCAACGCCTGGTGGAAGACTGCTTCAGCTACGGGCGCATGGTCAACGGCAGCGTTTTACTATCCGTCCAGCGGTCGAACATCCCCGAACTATTCCAGGAGTTGGCCTCGGCGTGGGAGCCGGCGTTTGCCCGTAAAGGCGTGGGCTTGGCCCTGGTGCCTTCGGCGGCGCTCGAGTCCTTCGTTTGCGACCCCCATAAGCTGTTGCGCATGGTTTCGGCGCTGATCGAGAATGCCCTCAAGTTCACCCCCGCCGCGGGGCAGGTGATTCTGAGTTGGGACCGCTGCCTCTGGTACGAGGACGGCGCCAAGGCCCCAACCAAGCCTGCCGAGGCCGGCCAGCGGGTGCGCCTGGCGGCGATGGAACCGTCGGTACAGGTGCCACCGGAGGCTTACAGCCTGCTCGTGACCGTGAAAGATACCGGCTGTGGCATCCCGGAGAAGGCCCAACAGGAGATTTTCGTGCCCTTTGTGCGCCTGCATCAGCAGCGCGCACCCTTGGAAGTCGGGCCTCAGCCGGGCGCCTCGCGCTATCAACGCCGGCGCGAGGATAAAGCCCCCGGGCTGGGGCTGGGGCTGGGGCTGGCGGTGGCTTGGCGCTTGGTGCAGCTGCATGGCGGCCGCCTCTGGGTCGACAGCGAACCCGACCAGGGAAGCACCTTCACCATCATCCTCCCGCCAGGTCTCGATAACGTCGACGCCCTGGCCAACTGAGCCGTTACGGCGCCCGGCATAGAGGTGGCCGCGGTCTCAGTAGCTTCCCTTAGGGCCTCGGTGGCTCAATCCATTTCAGTGCTAACATTGGCCGATGGTGTTGGGCCTTGAGATACCGGCTGGCAATGGGGCTCGTCCGCGAAGCCGGGTCCTGATCGTTGATGATGAGCCCGAGAGCCTCGACGACCTCATCGACAATCTGGAAGCCTGCAACTGCGATGTGGAGGTGGCGCCACATGGGCTGTTGGCGTTGCAGCGGGTGCGGGTGGATCCCCGTCCGGATTTGGTGCTGTTGGACATGCTGATGCCTGGGCTCAGCGGGCTGGAGACACTGGAGCGCCTGCTGCAGGCGGTCACCGGACTCAAGGTGGTCATGCTCTCCAACGTGCACGACACGCGCAAAGCGGTGCAGGCGGCGCAACTGGGGGCGGCCGATTATCTGACCAAGCCGCTGCGCAAGCTGGAGCTGGCCTCGCTGCTGCAAATCATCACCTCCTCGGAGCCGGCGGCCGCCGGCGCCGACGCCACCCCGGTGCCGCGGGTGGAGCGGATCGGCGATCGGATGTGCGTCTTTGCCGGTCCCGCCATCCAGACTGCGTACCGGCAGGTGCTGCAAGTGGCCGACTTGAACGTGCCGGTCTTGCTGCTGGGCGAAAGCGGCTCAGGCAAGGACGTGCTCGCCCACCTGGTGCATCACCGCTCCTCCCGGGCGGCCAAAGCCTTCATTAAGCTGAACTGCGCCGCGCTGCCCGCCGAGCTGCTGGAGAGCGAACTCTTCGGATATGAGGCGGGAGCCTTTACCGGCGCGGTTAAAGCCAAGCCGGGCAAGTTCGAGTTGGCGCGCGGCGGCACCATTTTTCTGGATGAGATCGGCGAGATGCCGGCCGCGCTGCAGGCCAAACTGTTGCACGTCCTGCAGGACGGCACCTACAACCGCCTGGGCTCAACCCAGACTTCGACCACCGACGCCCGCATCATCAGCGCCACCAACTTGAACCTGCACGAGGCGCTGGCCCACCAGCATTTCCGGGCCGACCTGTACTACCGTCTCAGCGGATTCACCATCGAGCTGCCGCCGCTGCGCCAGCGCCGGGAAGAGATCCCGGTGCTGTTGCGCTACTTCATGTCGAGCTTCGCGGAGAGTTTTGCGCGGCCGGCGCTGCCGTTTTCGCCCGAGTTCATGGACGTGTGCGTGGCCTACGACTGGCCCGGCAACTTGCGCGAGATGGAGAACTTCGTCAAGCGCTACCTGATCCTCGCCGACGCCGACTTGGTACTGGAGGAGATGGTGCGCAAGACCTCCGCCGCCCAGGCCGCCAACACCACCGGGGCCTATGCCGCACCCGCGGCGCGGCAGCGCTCGGCGGCTGGGCTGGCGCTGGCCGCCGCCGCCGCCGCCGGAGGAGACGCCGGGATTTCGCGGCCACCGGTCCCGCGCGAGCCCCGCGACTTGAAGTCGATGGTGCGCGGGCTGAAGGGCGATGCCGAGGCGGAGGTGATCGCCGAGGTCCTCGAACAAGCCCACGGCGTGCGCAAAGAAGCCGCGCGCCTGCTCAACATCAGCTACAAGGCCCTGCTGTACAAGCTCCGCATGTACGGCCTCGATCATCCCACCCGCCTCCGCCCCTAGCTCTGCGCCTGTGGTTATTGCGGCAGAAATTGCCGCAGCAGCGGCAGGCTCGGGTTGGCCAGGCTCAAGGCTGCGCTGGTGGCGGCGGCCACGCTTTGCCCGGGATCCATGGGCACCAGCACCCGGACGATGGCGCCATCGCGGCGGCCATGGCGCATGGCGTCCCACACCAGATAGACCTTGCCGAAGTACTCGTTGGCGATGATGCGGCTCTGGGCCTGGTACCAGTACAGCACCAGCGCGCGGTTGCCGGAGTTTTCTACCACGTAACGGTTGGCCATCGCGCCCGCCGGCCCGGCGGCGAGCGCCACCTCGTCGTTTTGGATGGGCTCCCAGCCCGATCCTGGCAGGCAGTTCTTGGGGGAGTGCATGCTCTCGCCCGCCTGCTGGCTGCGGTAGTAGGCCACGAACAATTGCGCCTGCTGCCCCCGCGGGGTGGCGTAGTTGCGGACCATGTAGGCGTCAGCGTCCAGCACGTGCACCACGTCGGCGCTCAGCGCCGGCTGGCCCACCAGTCGCCACGTCCCCACTTGGTTGGGAAACAGGGCGAGCGGCTGTTCCAGATTCACCGCCGGCGAAGCGCCGAGGCGGGTGCGGACGCCCACGGTGATGAGCAGCAGCACGATCAACAACATCCAAGAACGGCGCTGGGTTGAAGCCATTGATTCCGATCGATTCTGATCGATTCCAATCTTGTTAAACGGCGGCGCGCGCCCCACCCCGGCGCTCGGCCATGCGATGCACCAAGGCGGCTTCGCCGAGCAGGGCGGCGAAGGCGACCACGAAGATGAGCCATCCGGAAAAAGCGTGAAAGAAGCCCTCGCTGGCCGCCGCGCCCATCCACTGCCCCAGCACGCCGGTCGCGCCGATGCGGAAGGCGTTGGCGGCGAGCGCGATGGGTACCGCCGTCAGCACCAGACCCAGCCGCATCCAGGCGCGGGCCGGCACGAAGTAGGCCACGATCATGGCCAGCGCGATCAGACTAAAGAGCGAGCGGATGCCGCTGCAGGCCTCGGCCACATCGAGACTGCGGTGCGGCAGCACCAGGATGTTGCCGGAGCGGAATACCGGGATGCCCACCGCATGCAGCAGCCCCGTCGCCCAACTCGAAGCGAGCAATTGCAGCGGGAAGGCGATGGCGTTGAAGATCAGCGCCGGCAGGGGAATGGCGATGAGCAACAGCGCCAGCGAAAACAGCTGCGAGTGCAGATGGCGCCAGCCATAGAGCAGCACAATGCCGCCGGCGATCAGGAACAACAACGAGATGCGCTGCAGGAAATACTCGGCGCCCAGGTAGCCCACCAAGTAGATCACCTGGGAGACGATGGCCAGCACCCATCCCCAGGCGCTCGGCCGCACCGGCAACCGCCGCAGTTGCGCGCGCTGCCGCCAGACTATGTAAGCGACCGCGAAGGGGATGACGAAACCGTGGGAGTAATTGGGGTTGGTAGCCCAATCCGAGGCTAACCCCGCCAGCACCGGCAGGTAGGCCAGCGCCACCGCCACCGCCCCCAGCCCGAACAGCAGACGCTGGCGGCTCAGGCTGCCGCTAGCCGCAACCGCGGCGGCGGTGCGGGCCCCAGGGGCGGCGGCGCGAGGGTTGAGGCCGGCAGGGTCCGCCCGGACCGCAGGAGGAAAGGAGGGCATGGGGTTGATGTGCGCCGATAAGAAAATCCTGGGAACCGGGTCCGCCCGTGATGATCTAGCCCCCAGGATAGCGCAATTGGGGATTAGGCGTTGAGGTTCAGGTCGGCATCACCAACCGCTAAACGCCGCTTGAAGAACAGTCCCAGACCCAGAAGGCCGCTGCCGAACAGCGCCAGCGTCGCCGGCTCCGGCACTTCTCCGATGAACTCCTGCGGCTGACCGTCGGTCCAGCCAGTCGTGTTGGCGAGGTCCGGGCTGTAGATCACGAAATTGGAGAAGTTGAAATTGGTGTAATTCTGAAGCGATGCCAGATTCAGCCAGTATGCCGAGTTGTCGGTATCGCTGGAGTCGCTGGCGAAATCGGTCGCTGCCTGCGCCTGGGTGATTTGGCTGCCACCGTCAATTCCAGGTGCGGCCTCGAACAAATCCCAAATGGCGTAGTTGACGGCCGCGGCCTCGGGGCTCGGGCTGGAGAACGTCTGCACCTCCGTGTAGAGGTAGGCAAGCTCCTGGTATTGCAGGTCTGGCGCGGCAACGCCATGGTTGAACACGGTATTGCTCAGGTCGTTATAGGTGCTGGCCCACCCGGTGTAGTTTTCGTCTTTCGTGACGTGCTCAAAGTAGGAGTCGCAAGCGACGGTGACATCTTGCCCATTCGCATTGATGGTGTAGGGGTAGTATTGGGTGCCACCAGGGTTACTCGGTCCCCCGGCGATGAAGGTGATTGGAATTGAGCCGGCAAATGCCATTGCGCCCAGTCCCAGGATAGCGAACACGATCTTTATTAATTTTGCTTTCATGACAATTTTCCTCACTGGGCGGCCAGCCGCTGGGGGGACGCCTTCGCCGGTCAGATTGCACGTCATCGGCCACATTGGCCACGAACCTGATGCTGCAATGATTGGACTTAACTCCACCGCCCTGGCTGGCCGTGCGCAACCGGTTGCGCCTTCCCGATCCCAATGGTGCCGGCGGGAGCGGCAGGGGCGGATGTGCGCATAAGCCTGCGCACCACCAACCGGCAGCCCCAGTGGCTTCGCCCCCATGCCGCCGCTGGCCGGAGTCGGGCGCAGCCCTGAAATCCTGGTCGGCTTGGCGTTGGCTCTTTGGCTCTTTGGCTATAATGTTGCGGATGGCGGGAGAGGCATCGGCAAATCAAACGCGCGTCCCACTGGGCCCAGAGGTTGGCGAACTGACTCCCGATTGCGTTGAGACCGAGTCGGGCCTGTGCAGCCTGGCGCCCGAGTGGGACGAGCTGGCAACGGCGAGCGCAAGGCCCACCCCCTTTTTGTGCTGGGATTGGATCCTCACCTGGTGGCGGCATTTCCACGGCAGCTCGGAGCTGATGGTCGTCACCGCGCGTTCGCCTGACGGCCGGTTGCGCGGCCTGTTGCCCTTGCACATCGTTCGCCGCCGGGCGGCGGGGATGCCGGTGCGTTCCTTGGAGTTCCTGGGCCACCGGGGATCGGCGGTGTGCGCCGACCACCTGGACCTGCTGGCTCGGCCGGAGGAGCGAGGCGAGGTTGCGGCGGCGCTAATGCGCGAGGTGCTACGCCGGCGCTCGCGCTGGGACACCCTGGTCCTGGCGGATCTGGCGGAGGATTCGCCTCTGCCTGAGGCTTTGCGGACGATGGACTCCAGCATCGCCTTGCAAGCTCAAGCAGCGGAAACCTGCTATTACCGTCGCCTGCCTGCGGACGCGACCGCATTATGGGGTGAAATCCAGCGCTCCCATCCCGAGTTCGTGCGCAGCCTGCGGCGCGACCGGAGGCGGCTGGACCGACGGTATCAGACCCGCTTCCTGGCTGACCCCTCACCGGCTGAACTTGAACCCACGCTGACGGCACTGGCCCGGCTCCATCGCCTCGCGCGCGCCCGCCAAGGCCAAACCAGCAACTTCGACCGTGCCGCCTACCTCGCCTTCCATAAGGAACTCATCCAGCGCCTGGCGGCTCAAGGCAAGCTCTACTTGGCCCGCTTGGAGTGCGACGGGCGCATTGCCGCCGTCTTTTACGGCATGGTGGAAGGCGAGGTGCTTTTTTTCTACCAGTCGGGTTTTGATACCGCTCTGCAGGCGGACGGCGTGGGCAAAATCCTCTTGGCGGAGGTTTTTGAAGATGCGATCACCCGGCTGCATCTGAACGGATTTGATTTTTTGCGGGGCGACGAGGCCTATAAGGCGCAATGGGCGGACGGGGCCCGTCACACCACCACCCTCTACGGATGGGAGCCGACGTTCAAGGGCGGCTGGAGCCGCCAGGCTTGGCGCGTGCGGCAGGTTGCCGCGCGCTGGCGCGGACGGGCGGGAGCGCGCTGGCGGGCGGTGCGCGCCGCCGGCCCCCCGCGGCGCCCGCGCCCGCGCACCGCACCCGCCGCAGCCCCGCCCAACCTTAATTCGCAGGGTTGGGCGGTCGCGGAGACAGCGGGCCTGGAGGGGTTCGAGGCGTTGGCACCGGAGTGGGCGGGGTTGTGCGCCGCCCACCATCCCGCGCTCTCGCCGTTTCTGCACCCAGACTGGCTGCGCGCCCATTTGCAAGCCTTCGAGAACCCGGCCAAACTGACGCTGCTTTCCGCCCGTTATCGGGGAGCGCTGGCGGCGGTGTTACCACTGCTCCAGGAACGAGGGTGGATTCTCGGCCTCCCGGTGCGGCGGCTCCGTGGCGCTGCGAACGCGCATTCGGTGCGTTTCGACCTGGTCACGGCCGCAGGCGAGCGTGGCCGGCAAGCCGTCGGCGAGATCGCGTGCTACCTCTCCCAGCGTCGCGGGTGGGACGCGGTGGTGCTGCCGGAAGCCCCGCAGGGCGGGGCTGCGGACGCCTTGGTGGGGGAAGCGCGCGCCCGCGACCTCCGGGCCGGACGCCGGGAAGGCACACGGAGCCTCTACCTCGACCTGAACACCCCGCCGCTCCCCGGCCTCCCCCCGGGCATGCACGCTACCAAGGGAAGCTTCCGCACAGATTTGCGCCGCACCCGGCGTAATCTCCAGTCCTGGGCGGCGGCTCAGGGCGGCGCGTCCGAAATCCGCTTGGTGCGGGCCTCCACCGCAGCCGGGGATCTCGCCGCCGGGTTGGGTGCATTTTACGATCTCGAAGCGGCGGGCTGGAAGGGCCGGCAGAAATCCGCCATCCGGTGCCGACCCGCCACCCGCCGCTTCTACGATCAGGCCGCAGCCGCCTTGGCGCAGCGCGGGACCTTGGTTCTGCACCGCCTCGAGCTTGACGGCAAGCCGATCGCCATGGATCTGAGCGTGTGCGACGGCCACACCTACGAACTCCTCAAGCTGACCTACGACGAGGACCTGGCCCGCTTCGGCCCGGGTCATCTTCTGATTGAGGCGATCCTGGGCGAATGTGCCCAACCGCCGGTTGGGCTTGAGCGCTTCTATTTCAACGGCGCGGAGTCGCAGTACAAGCGCAAATGGACCCACAGCGGGCTCCCCGTGGGCTATGTTTATATTTTTCCGCGCGGCTCCTTCGGCAGGTTGCTGTGCTGGATAAAATGTGCGGTGACACCATGGGCGCGGGGCCTTTGGGAAAGGCCAAGCAGAGGGCTGAGCTGGCGCCTCCCATCCGGCACGTGAGGCGGCAATGAGTGGCCACCGTGCCGGGTCCGATGATGGCGGCGGGGCAGTGCCCATTGAGGTCCGCGTCGCGGGCGGCCTCGCCGAACTTCCCCAGCTCGCCCCGGCGTGGCGCGAACTCTGCGATCACTCCGGGCTCTCCCCCTTCATGAGCCCGGAGTGGGTCAGCGCTCACGTGCGCACCTTCGAAAATCCGGCGCAACTGCGCCTGCTTGTCGCCCACCAAGCGGGCCGGCTGCTGGGCGTTCTGCCCCTCATTGCGGAGCGGGCCTGGTTCCGCGGCGTCTACGTGCGCCGCCTCCGCGCGGCGGCGAATCACCATACGCTGCGCTTTGATTTTATCTGCTCCACTGGCGCCGCACGCGAGCCCGTCGCCACCGCCATGTGGCGCTTCCTGGCGCGGGACCGGGGCTGGAGTTACCTCGAGCTGCGCGATACCCCGCCCGGTGGCGGCGCCGAGGCGCTGCTGCATGCGGCCGCCCGCGACGGCTGCCACGTCGTCCGCCGCTCCTCGCCCATCGAGACCCGTGCGCTGCCGCTGCTCGCCACCCCCAACTCGACCGTGCCGCCGGGTTTCGAGCAAACCTCGCGCAAGTTTCGCGCCGAACTGCGCCGCACCCGCCGCCGCCTCCAGGCGCTGGGGCCGCTTCAGTTGACCTCCACCACCGCCGCCCTCGCCGCCGACCTTGATGATTTCTTTCGCTTGGAGGCCTCCGGCTGGAAAGGGCGCCCCGGCGGTAATGCCATCTTGCGCAAGCCCGCCCCGGTGCGCCGCTTCTACGAGGAATTAGCGCGCACGACCGCAGGCACCGGGGCCTTCATCATGCATCGCCTGCGGCTAGGTGATGAGACCATTGCCATGAGCTACGGCCTGCGAGGCCCCGACTCTTTCTACCCGATGCGCTGGTGCTACGATGAGCGATTCGCCGCCAGCGGCCCCGGCCACCTGCTCATCGAGGAGATCCTCAACGCGTGCGTGGCGGAGCGGAAGGTGCTGTTTGCCTTCACCGGCGAGCCCTTTGAATACGAGCGCAAGTGGTCGGCATCCGGCACCCCCCATGTGTTCCTGTCGGCCTTTCCCAACACCCTGGGCGGCCGGCTGCTGCATACCCTCAAGCGCGCGCGGCCCCCGCGCCGCACCCCTTAGGCTCCGGCGGGAGCACCGGCTACCGGGTTCGCCGCGCGCCCTGAGCCACCCGCAGGTAGTGACCCTGGACGCGCTCATCATAAAGCGCGCCCCCATACTGCTCTGCGCGCCGGCGGTTGCGGGTTCCTTGGCGCGCCCGTGCCTCCGGGTCGGCGAGCCGGAGAAGGGCCGCGGCCAGCGCGGCGGCATCGCCCACGGGGAACAGCTCCTCATCCGCCAATTCACGATTGGCAGCAATATCGGACAGGACCACCGGTAAACCGGCTGCCATGTACTCTAAAACAGCGTTCGAGCTGCCTTCGCTGCGGGAGGCGAGCACGCCAACATCGGCAGCCGCTAAATAACGGTCAATCTGCGTACTGCTCCCCGCCAGGGTCAAGCAGGTGCCCAGGCCATGCGCCGCCACGGCGGCGGCCAGGCGCCCACGCTCGGGGCCCTCCCCGACCAGTATGAAGCTGACCTCGGCAAGCCGGCTGGCCACCAAGGCCGCGGCGCTGATCAAACATTCCAGGTTTTTGACGGGGTTATAATTGGCCACGCAGACCACGATCAACCCTGCCGCCGGCAAGCCCAAGGCGGTGCGCGCGGCCGTGCGCGCCGCCGGTCCGGCGGGTTGGAACCGTGCGAGGTCGAGCCAGTTGGGCAAAATCTCGATGGCGCTGGGCCGGACCCTCTCTGCGCCCGCCAACATCCGTTCAATGGCCGCCCCGTTCGTCTGCCACGCCGTCGCCATACGATTGATGACGCGCAATCCCACCCGGTGGTGCCAACGCTTCCAATAGCCGGCGTTCCGGCGGGCGCAGACGATACCCGGCACGCCGGCGAGCCAAGCGGCGGGGACGCCCAGGAAGGTGCTCGCCATGAACATCGATTGCACCATGGCCGGGCGGCGCTCCCGCAGCAGACGGCGCAGCCCCATCACCGCCGCCGCACGGCCCGCCGCCGCGGGGGCGGCGGCAAAGCTGGGCCAGGGTAACTTTGAAGGTAGGCCGCCGGCCGGCATACGCAGAAAATAAAATTCGAGGTCGAAAAAACCGGGGTCCAGGGCCTCCAGCGTGTGGCGCAACTGCAGCTCCGAACCCGCCAAGTACCCGTCGGGGACGTCAGCCCAGCGCGTTGGATTGTCCACCAAGACACCTATACGCAGCCGTTCACCGCTCCCAACCGCGTCCCGGCTCAGCGCGACCGGGCGCGGCTGGGGGCGAGCGAAGCGCGCTCGCATCAAATGGACGTTCAACGTCCCCGGCCCGAACCGCGCCCGGCGCGCGGGCCAGCCCAAGCAGGCGTTGCTCAGCGGAATGCGGGGAAGTTCGAGAGGATGACTGCCGGCGTTTGCCAATCCGGGTACGGTCGTCACCGCCAAACTATACCCGGCGGCGGCGGCCTGCCGACGCGTGAACGGACTCATTCCGCCCCAAGGATACGAGACCGCTGTGACCGGATGGCCGAGCTCCCGCTCCAACACCTGCCGCGATTGCAGTAATTCGCCGGCGGCGGCGCCCGGCGGCTCAACCCGCAGCAAGGTGTGGTTCACGGTATGCGAGCCGAACACGATGCCGCCGGCTTGCATCTCCCGAACTTGGCCCCAATCCATAAACGCGGGCTCCGCCCTACCCTCGCCTGGCCCCGCTACCGCCTCGAGCGCAGCGACGAAGGTCTCGGCCTCGGAACTGGCCCGGCGCAACAGGATGGTTCGGAGCCGCCCCGGATCAAGCTCGCCGGCCGGCAGCAGCGGGCACCAGGGGAACCCCCGGCCCACGGCGGCCAACGCCGCCGCCGCGCCCGGTTGCGGCCGCAGCCGCCGCAGGGCAAAAAACAGCCGCTCCTGCCAGAAGTGGCGGCCGGTACCGATGAAACCGGCCGGGAGAAACACGGTCGCCGGCAGACCATACCGCTGCAGCAGCGGGAAAGCGTGCTCGAAGTTGTCACGCCAGCCATCGTCAAAGGTCAATACGCAGACGGGGCGGCGCTGCCGGGTCCGGAGACGTTCCGGCACTTGCTCCAGCCCAACCACCTCAAAACGTTCCACCAGCCACGCCAGCAATGCCGCGAACGCCTCCACATCGAGCGCCATCTCCGGGTCATAACAGGGCGCGCCGGCGGGCAGAACGCGGTGCAACATGAAGATCGGGGCGCGCGCGCCCGCCCGGACACCGGCCCCGCGCTGCAACAAGGAGACGCCCCCGGGGATGGCCTGAGCCAGTCGGCCGACCAGTTGGGACACAGAGGGCACGCGATAATACGGGATACGCCAGCGCCAGGCCCCGGCGGAAAGACCCATTATGGCTGGCTCCGCCGACCCTTACAAGCGGAACCAGGAAACACTCCGGGGCTAGCCACGCTCCGGTGAGTGCCCCCGGCCCTGGTTGCGCCAGACTCCTAAATGGTTTAGAATTTGGCGATCGGCATGCGGAACCAATAGGCCATAGGGGTAGTAATGCGAACGATTTGGCTCAAGGAGAACAGTTGGGGATTCAGTCTTCAGCGCATGCGCGAGTTGTGGCAGCGGCACGGTCCCAGTGTGCGTCGCCATATCACCCTGCCCCGCCTCGGCAACGCGGCGCTCCTGGCCGTCGAAATGGGGCTGCGGCGCACCCGTACCCATTCACGTCCGCTCGTCACTAAAATCGAGCCGACCAATCTCTGCAATTTCCAATGCCCCGGCTGCCGTACCGGCAGCGGGGAGGACAAAAGCCCGCGCGGTCAGATCGCCTGGGACGACTTCCAAAAAATCGTCGACCGGACCTATAAACACTCGTTCAAGCTCATCCTCTACATGTGGGGCGAGCCGTTCATCAATAAAAACATCTACCGCATGATTGAGTACGCCGCGGCCAAGAACCTCGGCGTCCAGATTTCGACGAATCTCAACGTTTTCAGGCCGGAAGTTGATGCCCCCAAGGTGGTGGCCAGCGGCTTGGAACACATGATCGTGGCACTCGACGGCATTACCCAGGATGTCTATGAGAAGTACCGCGTGGGCGGGAAGGTGGACAAGGTGATTAACGGCGTCGCGGCCATCCTCGGCGAACGGGCGCGCGCGGGGAAGCGTTTTCCTTTTGTGGAGCTGCAATTCATCGTGTTTCCCCACAACCGCCACCAGATCGAGGAGGTGGAGGCCCTGGCGCATCGCCTGGGGGTGGATCGCCTCACCTTTATCGAGAGCAAATCCCGCGAGGAGGCGATGGTTGAGAACGGCAAACCGGTCCTGCCGGAGAAGTGCCATGCGCTGTGGACCATGGCCTGCTTCAACTGGGACGGCAGCTTCTCTCCCTGCTGCGACTCCGTTGACGATAGCTTTGGCAACGTGCTGACGGAGGATTTTGGCTCACTGCTGAACAGCCCCAAAATTCAGGCGGCGCGCTCGCTGATGAGCAGCCAGCCGCAGGCGGGGCCGCCGAGCAAATGCCAACGCTGCCGCATCTACCACGGCTATGTGACCTTTCTTCCCGAAGAACGCAGTCCCGCCGCCGATCTCGTGACCATCGCCTCCTCCGCGGCGCCGATCTGAAAATCCGGCGCCGGATCGGGGACCGGCAGAGCCTGAAATGTGGCTGAATTATGTCACGGCGGCGGCGGCACTGGGGTTGTGCACCTGGGGGCTCCTGAACCCCTACGCCGGCTTGTTGGGCTTGCTGGTGTTCAACGTGGCCCAGCCGGAGCAGGTGTTCACGCTGCTGGGCGCGCTTCACGTTGAAAAGATCTGCGGCATCCTGATTATCCTTAGTTTTGTGATCCGCAGCCACCGTCTGCGGGTGACCCGGATCGGCGGCTGGATGCTGGCCTTTTACGCGGCCGTGCTGGCCAGCGTTCCGCTCGCTTATTGGATCTCCAACGCGCTCGACAACGCCCTGGATTTCGGCAAGACCGTGCTGCTGTCGCTGCTGATCGTGAACTTGGTCAACACGCCGAAGCGACTGCGCACGTTCCTCACGGTTTACGGCCTGCTGTTGGGCTATATTGCCGTATCCGCCTTGATCAAATTCTATAGCGGCTCATTCTACTTTGACGGCACCTTTGACCGGCTCGTCGGTCTGACCAACGATTCCAATGCGCCCGACACGCTGGGCTTGACCATGGTGGCCGCCCTCCCGATGCTGCTGATGTTTTTGGGCAAGGGCAACGGCAAACTCCGGCTGGTCATGCTGGGGCTCGCCGCCACCTGCCTCTGGTGCATGTTGCTGACCGGGTCGCGCACCGGGCTCTACACCCTGGCCGTCCTGTTGGGGCTCTACATCCTGGGCTCGAAGCGACGCTTCGTGCTGCTCCCCATCACCTTGGCCGCCTGCGCAGTCGTTTGGATGGTGCTCCCCAACCAGTATCAGACCCGTTACGAATCCACCATGACCGCGGCCGGACGCGCCAGCGACGAGGCCTACCAACTGCGCCTGCTCTCCTGGCAGGGTGGTTGGCATATGTTCCTGCATAATCCGCTCACCGGTATCGGGGTCGGCGATTATGCCGACGCGAACGGGGGCCAGTACTGGCCGATTGCCGAACGGCGGATTTATTTGGATGCGCATTCGATGTTCTTTAAGATAATCGGGGAGCTCGGATTGTTCGGGCTGATCACCTTTGCCGGCATGGTCACCATTCTCGTGCGCACCAATATCGACATTCGCAAGCAGCTCGAGAAGGCCAACGGGCCGCCGTGGCTTTGCGCATTGCCACGGGCGACGAACTATGTGATTTTTGTCCTGCTTTTTGCGGGCTACGCCTCCCACGACGTCTACCGCTCAACCTGGTATCTCCTCGCCGGTCTCACGGCGGCCACCTCCGCCATGGTGGCGGCGCAAACGCCGGGGGAGTTCGAGCTCGCCGCCCCCGCGCCAGCCCCGCCGCCGGAGGCCGCCGCCGGCTTCGTGGCGGCGGGGCCGGGCAGCTTGAGCGTGGCCGCCTGGCGCCGGAGCGCCCGGCGCTAAGATGCCGCGCTTGCGCCGCATGGCCGCCGCTTGCGGGGTGGCCCGCGTGTTACACCCGCTCCGCGGCCCCGTCACCTGGGCCACCCAGCACGGGATCCTGCCCGGGCACATCCGGGCGATTTTGCCCGAACGTTGGATGCTCGAGCCCTTCACCATCTATGGGCCCGACGGCCCCTGCCGCTGGGTCCCCACCGAGTTTGACAGCGTGGGCCACCGCATCTTCTGGTCGGGATTGCGCGGCTGGGAGGCCGAGACCCTGCCGGTCATGCTGCAGCATCTGCGCGCGGCACGGTGCTTTGTGGACGTGGGGGCCAACTGCGGAATCTACACCGTGTTGGGCTGCCGTGCCAACCCCGCCCTGCAGGTGCTAGCCGCCGAACCCGTGGCCAGCGTGTTTGCGGCGCTGGTGCGCAACGTTGCCGAAAACCGCATCGGCCACCGCGTCACCACCCTCAATATCGCACTCGGCGCGACCAGCGGCAGGGTCGGGTTCCACGAGGCCGAGGACGCCACCATGGGCAGCTTGGCGGTGGAGGGCTACCTGGGGCGCAAGGGACGCGTGATCGAGGTGTCCAGCCGGACCCTGGACGAGGTGGTACGGGACGGGCGGCTCTCCCCGGATTTTCTCAAGATCGACGTGGAGGGCTTTACTCACGCCGTGCTGCAGGGCGCGGCCGCGGTGCTGCATCGGTTCCACCCGCGCATGGTGCTGGAAGCCAACCCCGGCGACCCCGCCGAGGCGGTCACCGAGATCCTGGCGCGCCACGGTTACCGCTTCCGCCTCATCCGCCGCCGCGGGCTCGAGATACGGCCCGCGATCGTCCCCGACCGCGAGTTCCGCAACTGGCTGTGCGCGGTGGACTCATGAGCGAGCAACGTTCCGCCGATGTGTATTATAGTGTTTGCCGAGGTGACCAGTAAATGCCTCTAGTTTCGAGTCAGTGCTCCGCCCGCCGCAAGCTCCTCCGGTTCCGGTGCGGCACCACTCTACCGCTGTTCGCCGCTCTGCTCGGCTTGGCGGGATGCGGCGGCGGTGGCGGTGGCGCCGCCGTCAACCTGACCCCCCCCCCCCCGCCGAGCGCGTCGGTGACGGTGGCCGCCAGCAATCCATCCCTGGAGATGGGTCAAACCACCACCATCACGGCGGCGGTCGCTAACGATACGAGCGGTGCGGGAGTCACCTTTCAATTAGCCCCCGGCGACCCGGGAACGCTCACCACCACCGACAAGCTCCACGCCATCTACACCGCCCCCACCACCATCAGCGCGGTGGGCACGGTCACCGTGGTGGCCACCTCGGTGGCCTCCACCACGGCCGGCAACGGGGTCGCCATTCAGCTCGTACCGGTCGCCGTCGCCGTGACCTCCGATATGAGCTCCATGGACGGTGGCCAACTCGCGAATCTAACGGCTACGGTGAGCGGCGATCCCAACACCACCGGCGTTATTTGGACGCTCCCGGCGGGCGCGCCGGGAACCCTCACCACCGTCGACAGCCTCCACGCCACCTCCGCCGCGCCCGCGCTCGTGTCCGCGTCCGCGGCCATCCCGGTTACGGCGGCCTCGGTCTCCAACCCCCATGTCACGGCGCAGGCCTCCATTAATCTGCAGGCCATTGCGGTGGGCGCCAGCGCCGCTTCCGCCACCGTCTATGCCGGCCAGACGACGACCCTCACGGCGGTCGTGACCAACGACGCGGCCGGCGGCGGCGTGACCTGGACGCTGGCGGCCGGCGCCCCGGGCACCCTGACCGTGGTCGATGGCTTGCACGCCACCTACAGCGCGCCCTCGCCCGTGCGGGCGGACGCCACCGTGGTGGTGACCGCCGCCTCCGCCACCAACTCCGGCGTGAGCTCCCAGGTCAGCCTGAATCTGGCATCGGTCCAAGTCACCGTGGCAGCCACGCCCGCGGGGTTGGCGGGCGGACAGACCGCAGCGCTGAAGGCGACCGTGAATTTCGACACCGCGGCCGCCGGTGTCACCTGGTCCTTGGCGGCTGGGGCCGCAGGCACCCTAACCACCGTGGATAGCTTCAACGCCACCTATACCGCCCCGGCCACCGTTCCGGCGGCAGCCACCGCCAAGGTGGTTGCCACCTCCGTCACCGATCCCAGCCAGAGCAGCTCCACCAACCTCAACCTGCTGCCCGTGCAAATCAGTTTAGCCGCGGCCCCGTTCGCCGATGTTCATGCCGGCCAGACGGCGGCCATTACCGCCACCGTCGCCAACGATCCCCAGAACGGCGGCGTGACCTTTGCCACCGCCAGCGGTGCGGCCGGCACGCTGACGATGGTGGACGGCCTCCATGCTACCTACACCGCCCCGGCCACCGTGAGTAGCGCCAGCAGCCTGACCCTGACCGCAACTTCGGTCAGTAACGCCTCCCAGAGCGCTACTCTGAACTTGCAGCTGCTGCCGCCGCTGACCATTACCGACACCTTGACCGGCACCAGCACCGCCCTGGGGCCGCTGCAAGACACCACCTTCACGGCCGCTTTCACCAACGATCCGACCGGCGCTGGTGTGAGCGCGACGTTTGCCGGCCCCGAATCCGGTGACAATGGCACCGTCTCGGCCCTGGATAACTGCGCCGCCGGCGTCTGCACCCTCTTATATACGGCCCCGCCCGATGTTGCCAAGAGCGGGACCGTAACCATCACCACGGCCGCCGTCGCCGATCCCAGCAAGACGGCCACCGTCGTCGTGAGTCTCCAGGCGCCCGCCGTCCCGGCTTGGGATGAGCGGGTGCAGTTCGAGCGCGACGAGGCTTCGAAAATAACCAAGCCCTGGCCGATTCTTACCCGCGTGCAAGGGACGAGCGTCTTCCCCGGGATTTACCAGCCGGAGATGCTGATCTTCCGCGATATCCCCAGCGTCGCCTCCAGCATCGGCGTCCCCGAAGCGGCGGGGGTGCCCGGCACCGAGGTGTGGCTGATGGATAACGACCAGAGCGATACGCAGCTACCCAACGTCGCGCGCTCGCCTTGGACGGCGGACGGATCGCACCTCATCCTCGAATCCGACCGCAACGGTTCGCAGAGTCAGTACGGTTGGGACTCCGATTTCATCTACAACGCCCGTGGCGGGAACCAATTCCCGCTGCTCGCCTATGACCCCAGCCGGCCCAGCGGTCAGCAATACGTGGGCCTGGATAACACCTACACGCCCCCCGACCGCCTCCAGGGCAACATCGTCTTCACCCTGACCGCAACCGATGATGCCTTCGATCCCTCGACCCTGTATTCCCTTGACCTGTCCAGCGCCACCGCCGCCAACGGCTACCATTACACCGCGACCAAGATCCTGGCCTTGCCCAACCCCAGCCTGCAGAAGGTGATCTACTCCCAGGTGGCGGAGGATGACGTGCTGATGGTGGAGGACGTCAACGCCAGCGAGTCGCCGGCGACGCCGGGATGCACCGCCACCGGGACCCCGGCCTGCTATTTTCCCGAGCTGTACATGGTGGACGTGAACCCCAATCACCCCACCACCTATGGGACGATCCTGCACCAGTTCTCCATCGGCTTCAACATCGCCAGCCTGCCCTGCCTTCCGGGCGAGGCCTCGCTGCCGGACTCCAACGGTGTCTATGCCGTGCCCACCTGCCACGATCCAGGGCAGGAGTGGCATCTGCACGATATCGATTTCTCCCGCAACTCCAACGACGACTTTGTGCTGAACTACGGTCCGCGCGGGAGCCCTGGCGAGCAAGTGGATTTCGACATCCCGTTCCTGGGCGGCGGGACGCAGCTGCTGTATCCGCTTGGGACCACCCCCTACTATTCCCATCCCGGCTACAACTTCGGCAACACGGCGGTGGTCTACGAAGGCGAAGAGGTTCTGGGGGACGGCAATTTCGGCCTCCAACTGCGCAACCTCAGCACCGGCCAATGGGTGCGCTCCTACGGACTGTTCCCCTTCGAAAGCGGGCACAGCGACTGGGAGGGCTACGACCCCAATTTCTTCGCTGCCGACGGGTGGCTCAACGACCAGACCGCGGTTTCCGGCACCGTTTGCAACCCCCAGGTGCTCGGCGGCGCGGCCGGCTGCGGCGTGGGGCAATATGATCTGTATGAGGGCGCTGCACTGCAGCCCTATCCGGACGGGAGCTACATCCGGCGGGTGATGAAATATCCCTACCGGAACCCGGCGACATCGCCGCTGATTTACGACTCGCCGACCCAGAGCCCGGACGCGACGAAAATCGCCGTGGGACTGCCGGAGGGCTTCGCCACCACCGGGCCCTGCCCGCCCCAACCCACGGGGAACGCCAACATCGCTTGCCAACGGATCTATATCGCCGTGGCTCATGCTCCCGTCGCACCCACGCTGGCGGTGACGTCCACCAACCCGGTGACCCTCACCTGGACCAAATATGTCACCCATCGCGAGACGGCTCTTTACCACATCTACCGGAGTTCAACCGGTCCCACCGCCGGATTTCAGGAGATCGCCGCCCCCGCCGATAATGGCCTGAGTAACAACACGCAAGCCTACACGGATACCAGCGCCGTCGCCGGCACGACCTATTACTATGCGCTCACCAGCGAGGAGCGCTCGGGATTGGAGAGCCAGCAGCTTTCAAACGTCATGGCCGTAGTCGCGGGCGGCGCCTCCAGCCAGGCGGCCGCGGCGGGCCTGAGCGGTTGGGACACCACTCCGCCTGCGCCTCCCACCCAGGTGACCATCAGCCAGCCCGACACGAACAACTTTTCGGCCTGGAAGATTAGCTGGACCCCCAGCACCTCGGCCGAGGTGCGCTATTACAACATTTACTACGGGGAAGGGATGGCGCCCGTCAGCGCCGCGACCGGCTTGCCGGAGCAGCAATACCGGGTCGATTCCCCCCCCCTGGGCGAGACCAGCTACATTTTTTGGCAGGCGGCGCCCGCCTATCCCCCGGTGCTGGGGGTCACGGCGGTGGACCGCCAAGGGAATGAGTCCGCCATGGTTTGTGTGGCGCCGAGCAGCTCGCATGCGAGCCTGAGCGCCTGCCCCACCCAATAAGCGGTGGCGGGCCGCCCTAACCCGGCCGGCCGGCCCCAGGCACGGCGCGGCGCAGGCCGCGCAGACTGGATCGGCCCGCCCGCAGGACGGCGGCGGGCAGGAGGGCGACGACACCGGTCACCCACAGACGGGGACTGCACCATTGGTAGCCCAGCCCGCGGCGCACCCGCGAGCGTGCCAGCGGCGGGTTCAGCTCCTGCAGTGCCGACCAAGCGTTGATGCGGCAGACGCGCGCCGCGGCGTTTTCAATGGCTCCCGGCGGCAACCGCACCAGGTCGCGGAAACGCTCAATATTGGCCAGTAATTCCGCCACGTGGTCCGGCCGGGTGTGGGCCAGGCTGGCCGCATGCACCCGGCGTTCGGCCAGCACGTCATCGATAAAATAGACCGGATGGCGGTCCGCAATCCGCATCCACAACATCCAGTCCTCGCTCACAATCGGTTCGAAATCGCCGTGTTCCGCCATCAAGGCGCGCGGAACCAGCGCGGCGGAGGTGGTCACCCAGTTGTCGCGGAGCAGGTACTTCGCCACCATGCCGCTGCGGATAGGGTAGACCTGCTTCAGCGAGGGCTGCAACACCTGCTCGCCGTTGAACCAGCGAACATCGGTGGTGATCACACCAAATCCGGGATGGGTGCGGGCAAACTCCACCTGGCATTCGAGTTTACGGGGGAGCCAACGGTCATCGGAATCGAGGAAGGCGATCCAGCGGCCCCGCGCCCGCGCCAATCCGCGGTTGCGCGCCGGCCCCGGGCCCAGCGCGGTGTCGTTGTGTAACACCAGCGTCAAGCGGTCGCGGAACCCATCCAGCAGGCTGGCGGTGCCATCGGTTGAAGCGTCGTCGACCACGATGATTTCAAAATCGTGAAACGACTGCGCCAGGATGCTCTCCAGCGCCTGGGCAAGATGGCGCTCGTCATTGTGGACGGGCACGATGACGGAGATTAATGGGACGTCCATCGGTCCTTCTTGTGACCTATTTTTCTTCCGCCGTCCCAGTGCGCCTCGCCAGCATAGCACCCATGGACCGGAGTTTTGACCAGCTCTGGGCCACCAGCTGCCGCTCCCGCGCCTCCAATCCCAGGGCCCAGACCAAGCCGCCGTACACCAAGGTGGCGGCCACGCAGCCCGCCAGCCAGGTGGGCCAGGTTTGCAGATGCCCGCTGGTAGCGAGTGCGGCCAGCCCGGCCGTGGGAACCACCGCCAAGGCCAGGGGCCGGAGCAGCGCCTGGCCGTAGAAGCGGAGCGGGCCGACCCCCAGCAACCGCATGGCGTAGGCGGGCTGGAGCACCAGCTGGTTGATCAGGGCGGGGATGACCGAGCCCACGGCCACGCCCACAATGCCCCAGCGCCGCACCAGCAGCAAACTCAAGGCGAGGTTCGCCACCGCTTCGCCGAGCGCCATCCAGGCCGAGATGCGATGGCGGTTGGTGGCGTAAAAAATGGGCATGTAGGTCCCGGAAAAGGGGCAAATCAGCGCTGTCACCGTCAGCCACATGAGCGCCGGTCCGGAGTTGAGCGCGAACGCAGGCCCCATCCAGAGAGACAGAAAGGCCCGGCCGGCCGCCCAGAGGCCAAAACACGCGGGGAGAACGAGCAGCATGCCCACACGGGTGCCGGACACGAACAGCTCGCGCAAGCCCTCGCCTTCGCCCAAGGCGTCCATGCGCGCGGCAATCGGGTTATACAGGCGCGTCACCGTGGACATCCAATCGCGGGCGTAGCCGACCAGGCCGCCGGCTACCGCGTAAAAGGCCACGGCCGCCGCCCCCAAACTCCAGCCCACGACGAGATTGTCAGTCTCATAAATGAGCCGGACCGCAATCGAGACCACGAAGGCGTAGCTGCTGAAGCGGAAAAACGAGCGTGCGCGCGCGCGGCTCACGAGGCGCAAGCGCAGACGCAGCTGCGGGATCTGCCTGAAGGCGCAGATGGCATCCAGCATCTGCCCGGCCGCGACCGTACCCAGGTAAATGGCGGCCACGCTGATCAAGCTGTAACCGTGGGTCAGGAAATACCAGAGCAGCAGCGCCTGCGCCACGAGCACTGCCGCATTCCGGACACCCAGGATGTCGTAGCGCGAGAGCGCGGCCAGCACGGAGTTGAAGACGACCCCGGGAAAGGCCAGGGCCACGGCCACCGCCGTGAATGCCAGCGCGACCCGCGTCGGCGTCATCAAGCCGGGCGGAGCGGTAAACCAATGGGGATAAAAAAGTGCCGCCCCGCCGCCGGCCAGCAGCGCCACCGCGGCCGGAATGCAGGCCAGCAGCGCCGCCGTGGAGAGCATGCCATTGAGCTCCTCCGACTGATGCAGCGCGTAGATGCGGGCGGCCTCGCGTTGCACCGCGTAGCGCATGCCAAAATCCATCAGGATGCTGTAGCTGATCAGATTCTGCATCACCACCCAGATGCCATAGGCCGCGTTGCCCAGCTTATGAACCTGCAGGGGAGCGATCAGAAACGCCACCCCGACGGTGAGCACGTACCCCCCGGCGTTGAAGAGGAAGTTGCGCGCGACGCGCCGGTGGGCGCTGGCGTCCGGGACAGGGGCCGCGGCCGCGGCGGCACCGCCGCTGTCGACGCGCACCGATTCCGGGCTCGCCGGCAAGTTCAGCTCCCTTGCCTTGGACCCGCTTTTGCGGCTCCCACCTTGGAGACGCAGAAGCGCGTCTTGCCCGAAGCCTCGCGCGCGATCTCGGCTACGGCTTCGAACTCCCAGTGGATCTCCGTGCCCAGAATTGCATCCAGCTTGCGCCTCAGCGGTTCGAGTTGGGCGCTGGTGAAACCCGCCCCGGGGACGTAGCGCAGGCGGAACTGGCCCAGATCCTCTTGCACGATTTGCGCTTTGTCGAGGCGCGGGGCAGCCGAGCCGAGGGCCTCCCCCTCCGCCAGCGCGGCAATCAGGGCGACGCCGGGCATCAGGCTGCCGTCGGGCAAACGCAGGGTGTCGCTCGTGCGGCCGATGATGGCCGGCAGGCGGGGCAGGTTGCGGCCGCAGGCGCATCGGCCCGCCGCCGCCGGGGGGGCGGCGACACAGTCATTGATCTGATAGCGGATCAATGGCATACCATAATTCAACAGGTCAGTCACCAACATCTCATACGGAGCATCGGCACTGGCGCTGATCGCGCGGTACTCGATATAGGCCGCGGAGGTGGCAACGTGCATCCCTTGGTGGGCTGGGCATTCGGCCGCCACCATGCCAAACTCGCGGCAGCCGTACTGCTCAAAAACCGGCGCCCGCAATACCTGCTCCACCAGCGTGCGCTGGTGGGGCAGCAGCGCCTCGGCCGTACAGATGACAGCGCGCGGCGGCACGATGGGCCGGCCCGTGTTCCGCAGAAACTCACAGAAAAGAAAGAGCGGCGTGGGAAAGGCACAAACAGCGTCAGGCCGGAAACGATTGAACTGCTGACGGTAGCGCTCCATGACCTCGGCGTTCATGCGGCCGGTGGGGGCCCAAATCTTCCGCATGATGTGACGCTCGTAGATGCGCCAGCGCCAGCTCGGATTCGCGGCGTAATCGGCGACCGCGCCCCAGAGCCAAAAGACCTTCGCCCCCGGCCGCACGCCGGCCCACTCCCACAGCGCTTGCTGCACCCCGTTTTTGGCGGCGACGGCGGCCGCGTCGCGCACGATCGCCATCGGCAGCTCCGTCGTGCCGCCCGTGGCCGCCCGCAACAGCTCCTCCGGGCGGTAGCGGCGGGAGGTAATCTCGGGCAGATGATCCCGCAGATCACCGCGGGTGAGCGGCGGCAGCGCGCCCAGGTCCGCCGGCGCTGCGAGCCGGGCGGGGTCAATACCGGCGGTTTCAAAACGCCGCCGATAGAATGGGCTGGTGTCGTAGGCGTGCTGCAGCAGGCGCCGCAGCGACTGCCATTGCCGGTCTTCGATCTCCGCCCGCGATTCCCGCGCCTGGCGCCGCAGGTCGGTGAGACGGCCGCTGAGGCCGCGCATCGGCGGTTCGAAAAACGGCCAGACCGCGCGTGTATAGAAGTGATGGAGAAGCGACATATTAACTCAGGCAGCCTGCAGCCGCGGGCGGCGCCCCGGCGCGGCCACCGCCCCATCGCCACGCTCAGCCACAGTTCTCATCTTTCCAGGACGGTGGCTTCGGCCGCGGCCGCTTCCTGAACCACAAAGAGATACTTGCCCGAAGCCAGGCAGGGGATGGCGTCGACCTCCTCGATGGCGAGCGGCACCGAGCCGCGCAGGTAGAGGTCGAGGCGCTGGCGCAGTTCCGCGCGCACGCCTGCGTCATAGCCGGCGCCGGGCACCACCTTGAGGATGACCTCCTGACTGGGCCGTTGCACGATCTGCACTTGGCGCACGCTGGAAAGATCGGCGAACACGAGGGTGAGGGCGGGTCCGGACACGACCCGGGGGCCGGGCAGGCGGAGAAACTCGGTGGTACGGCCCTGCACCTCGGCGAGCATCGGAAGGCCGCGCCCGCACACGCAGGGCGCCTCCGACCAACGGGCCACATCGCCAATGTCGTAGCGGATCAGCGGCATGGAGAAGTTTAACAGGTCAGTGACCACCACCCGGCCCCAGGGCGCCGACAGTCCGGGATCGGGGACCACCTCGACCAACAGGGCCTCGGCGTTGACGTGCATGCCGGAGTGCGCGGCGCACTCGCTGGCGATGACGCTGACCTCCCGGCAGCCATAGCGATTGAAGACGCGCCCGCCGAGGGTGCACTCGATGATCTGGCGGTGCGCCGGCGATAACACCTCCGCGCTGGTGATGATGGCGTGGAAACGCAGGTCGCCGATGCCGCACCCGTCCAGATATTCGGCCAGCGCCACGGCGGCGCGCGCATAAGCCAGCAGGAAACGCGGACGGCGGCGGCGCACCGCCTGCACGAAACGGTCCCAGTCCGGAAGCGTGACGCTGGAGGTGTTGAGCTCGACGGTGCGATACAAGAGCCGCTCGCGACAGCGGTCCCACAGTCCGTCCTGCGCGTGGGCATCGAGGCGGGCGCCCCAAAGTACCGCCATCCAGTCGCCGGGCTGATGGCCCGCCCAGGCGTTGTGACGGTGCGTGCTGGCCATGCGGGTGGCGAATCGCGCCCGATCGACCTGGAACTGCAGCGGACTGCCGGTCGAGCCGCCGGTCTGATTGCGCTGCCGCTGCGCGCGCGGGAAAGCCTCCGACTCGATTGCGGAGCCGTGCTGCTGGAGGTCGCGTTTGGTGAGCAGCGGCAGCGAGCGCCATGCGGCCGCATCGGGCATCTCCCCCTCCCGCCAACCCGCGGCCCGGAAGCGTTCGCGATACAAGGGGCAGTGAACGTTGGCGTATTCCAGCAGCTTCCCCAAGCGCCGCTGCTGCAACTGCTCCAACTCGGCTGGAGCGGCGAACTGGCTTTGTTCCAAGTCGCGCCGGAAACGGTGGTATCCGGCGTGCTCGCGCCGCGCCCACGCGGGAAAAACAACGCCGCCTGCCAGGCGCTCGCCCAAGCGACGCGGCGGGGGTCCGGAGTAAGCCTCCATCTTCATGGCTGGACGCTCCGGTCCCGTGGTTGAACCGCGCCCCCCGGCGCGGCCCCTTCGCGGGACGGGTTTAACCGGCGCCCGGCCAAGCCGGAGAGCCACCCCAAGCCGATGAGCACCTGCTGGATCACGCCAGCGCTCCGGCGCGGGTGGGCTCTAATTCGGCGCTGAACAACTCCCGCAGCGTCTCACTGCCAAACTCTTGCAGCAGGCGGCGGAGTTTGCTTTGCGTGCCCGCCAGCCCGACGTAGTGGCGGAAGCGGCGGGCGGCGGGCAGCGACAGCCGGGGCTGGCCGGGGTCGAGTTCCCACGGATGCAGGTAGCAGACCGGCTGCAACCCTTGCCGCAACGCCTGCTGAATCGCCCAGCGGGTGTAGACCCACGGCGCCAGGCGCCAGTAGCCGCCGCCGGCCATCGGCAGGCGGTGGCGGCCCAGCGCCACCGTGGCCAGGGGAAACTCCCACAGCCCAAAGCGCGGCAGATAAAACGGCCCGCGCGGGGCGGTGGCCGCGCCGTAGAGCGGATGCCGCACGGGATGGACGCTGGAGTCGTAGGCGAAGCCCGCTTCCGCCAGCACCTCCAGCGCCCAGTCCATGGCATCCGGGGCGTCAACGGCGCCCGGTCCTTGCGGGCTTGGGGTCCGGATGGAAAAGTTGGGGGCGCGGTACCCCCGCACCTCACAACCGGCGGCCGCCTCAATGACCGCCTTGGCGCGCCGCGTGTCGTCGCGGAACTCCTGGGCGGAGAGGCCAAACACGGGGCGATGCCAGTAGCTATGGCAGCCGATTTCATGGCCGGCAGCCGCCACCTCGGCGATCAGCCGCGGAAAACGTTCCGCCACCCACCCCACCACGAAGAACGTGGCCCGCGCCGAGGCCGCCGCGAACGCCTCCAAAACTCGATGGGTGTTGGCTTCGATCCGCGAGGGCAGGGCGTCCCAATCCGCCCGCTGCACCACTCCCGTCATGGCCTCGACCTGGAAATACTCCTCCAGGTCGATGCTCAGGGCGATGCGCGGCGGGTTGTGACCGGGAGAGGGCATGAACGGCTCGCAGATAGGGTGGTGGTCTAGTTCGCCAGCATCTGTTGGACCTCGCGCTGTTGCGCCAAGCCCTGATCGAGGTGGATGGCCTGGCGCAACTCATCCCGGGCCTGCTGCTTCTGGCCGTTGCGGTAGAGGGCGGTGGCGAGGTGGACACGGAAGTCGGCCGAGGCCGGTTGGCTCTTCACCGCCTGCTGCAGCAGCGGAATCGCCAGTTGATAGACGCTTTGGTTGACGTAGATCCAGCCCAGGGTGTCGTTGACGTTGGCCACCGCCGGGAGCGCCCGCTTGGCCCGCTGCGCCAGCACCAGGGCCTGCTGCAACTCGGCCGGGGTGTTGGAGTAGAGGGAGGCGAGGTTGTTGTTGGCCACGCCATTATTGGGATCGATCGCCAGCGCGCGCTGATACGCGGTCTCGGCCTGCGCCGGCTGCTGCACCTGTTCGTCGATCATGCCCAGCAGCGTCCACAGCCCGGGACTGTTGGGGTTGGCGGCGGTGGCTTTGGTGAACTCCGCTTGCGCCTGGGCAAAGGAGTTGCGCTGGGCGTAGATCGTGCCCAGGATCACGTAGGTGTTGAAGTTGTTCGGATCCTCGGCCAGGGAGCGGCGCAGGGTGGCCTCGGCTTGGTCGGGCTTTTTCTCCTGCACGTAGGTGCGGGCGAGCTGGTTGTCGATCGTGGCCAGCGTGGCGGCAGTGGCGTGGGCGGCTTGCGCCGCCGCGTATTGCGTCTGAATGCGGGGCACGGCCTTGTCCAAGTGGCCTTGGCGTTGATAGACGGTCAACAAACCCGCCAAGGCGGCCGAATCGCTGGGATTGAGCTTCAACGCGCTCTCGAATTGCGTCTCCGCCGCCGGCAGTTGCTGCTGCAGGAGCGCCAGCAAGCCGAGGTGGGTGGGACCGTCGGAGGAGGCCGGAGCGAGGGCGGCATAGCGGTGATAGGCGGTGGCCGCGTCCGCGAACTGGTTCAGCGCGGCGGCGGCGTTGCCGCCCAGCAAAAAGCCCTGGGGATCGTTGGGGGCTTGCGCTTGCATCTGGCGGGCATAGGTCAGGGCTGAACTGGAATTACCCTGCTCCAGCAGCAGTTGCGCCATACCCGCCTCGGCGCTGTAATTTCTGGGGTCGAGGGCCAGCGCCTGCCGCAAGCTGTCCTGCGCGCGATCAATTTCGTTTTGCTGGATGTAAGCCTGCGCCTGCTCGTAGGCTACCTGCGCCAGGGTGGGGTTGAGGCGCTGGGCGCTGGCGAGCGTGTTCAAAGCCTGGTCGGGCCGGTGCTGATCGAGTTGCACCGCCGCCTGCAACAGCAGGGCGGTGAGGTCGTTGGGCTGGTCCTTGAGCAGGGCGCTCAGCACCTGATTGGCCTCGGTGTAATTCTGGGCTTGCGCGGCGATCTTGGCCCACTGCTCCCGCGCCTGCACGAAGTTGGGCGCTTGGCTCGCCAGTTTCTTGTCGATGGCCTCGGCCTGCGCGCTTTTGCCCTGCGCCAAATAGAACGAGGCCAGGACGAACTGGGCCTGGGTCGAGTTATGGCGCAGGGTGACCAACTGCTTGTAGAGCGGCTCGGCTTCGGCGTAGCGTTTGCGGCCAAAGAGGAAATCCGCCAGCGCCTGCAGCGCCTCCGCCGATTGGGGGTTGTCGCGCAGGTCGGCGCGGTAGACCGCCTCCGCCCCCGCCGCATTGCCCTGGCTGCCGAGCAGGCTGGCCATATCGTTGCGCGCGGCGGCCGAGTGCGGATCGAGATCGATGGCACGCTGAAACTGCCGCTGCGCTTCCGCAGCGTTACGGGTGGCGGCGTAGAGGATGCCCAGACTGAGATGGGCGTCCACGTTGCCGTCCTGCGCCTGCACCAGAGCCGTGAGCCGCTGGATGGCGGCCGCGCTCTTGCCCTGGGCGGCATCCACGTTGGCAAGCAGAATGCTCGCCTCGGCGTCGCCGGGATGCTGGCTAAGAACGGCGTTG
>JANWJU010000084.1 GCA_025451775.1 Terriglobales bacterium | reverse complement strand
GGGCCTGCTGACCGCCGGATGCGCGCACAATCCGCAGCAAGCCGCCAGCGATCTGCTGGCCGAGAGTCAAACCTATCAGCGTCAAGGCAAGGACGCCTCGGCCGAGATCGAGATCCGCCGGGCGCTGCAATTGGAACCGCGTTCGGTCGCCGCCTACCGCGCCCTCGCCGATCTGGAGCTGAAACAGCAGCACTGGACCTCCGCCTACGCGGCGCTGCGGGAAATTGCCCAGCTCGATCCCCACAACACCGCGGCCTGGCTGGATCTGGGCCGGCTGTATATCCGCAACCGGGAGTGGGATCAGGCGCGGCAGGCGGCCAATACCGTGTTGAGCACGCAGGCGGACAACGCCGCCGCTCATCAACTGCTGGCGGTCATCGCCACCTCCAATCACGATCCTGAAGGTGGGCTGCGGGAGTTCCAACGCGTGACCCAACTGCGGCCGCAGGACCCGGAGGCATGGATCAACCTCGCCCTGGCCGAGGCCGGCCAACATCAAGCCGCGGCCGCGGTGGCGGATTTGCAGCGGGCGCTGCAGGCCGATCCCCACGCCGCGCTCGCCTACGCCGACCTCGCCAGCCTGCAGCAGGCGCAAGGACAGGGAAAGCTGGCGCAAGCCACGCTGCAACGGGGCCTGGCCGTCATCCCCGACTCCATCACCATATGGATGGCCAAAGCCGCCATGGACTATGTCCCCGATCACCCCGGGGCGGCGCAGCAGGATGTCGCCACCCTGCTGCACCGCGCCCCCCATTCGGCTCCAGCCGCACTCGCCGTGGCCCGCTTTGACGCACAGCGTGGAGAATGGCCGGCCGCCATCGCGGTCGAACAAGCGGCGCTCGCCGGCGCCCCGGATAGCACTCAGCTTCAGGACGCACTGCTCGATGGCTACGTGCACACCGCGCAATGGCAGCCAGCGCAGGCGCTCAGCCAATCCGTGCTGAAGAGCCATCCCGACGATCAAACCGCGCTGCTGGCGCGGGCGCGGGCCCAGATCGCCCAGGGACAGGCGGCGGACGCGCTGCCCGGATTGCAATCCCTTGCCCGGCAAAATGCCCACTCGCCGGCCGTCCTCTATACGCTGGCGCTCGCCGAGTGGCAAGCCGGGCACCTGGACATCGGCACCCACGACGCGGAGCTGGCCGACAAGCTGGACCCCAACGACCCCGCCTGCCTCGAGCTCCTGTGCCGCATGTCGCTCCAGGGAGGTCAAATTGCGGCCGCGCGGCACTACGCCCAACTGTACGGGCAGGCAAGCCGCAACCCGGCCGCCGCCCACCGTTTGCAGGGAGAGGTCGAGCTGCAGGGCGGCGATGCCGCCCAGGCACTGCGCGACTTCACCGCGGCCGGGTTCAGCCAGTCCACCCAGACCGCCGACCACCTGCTGCTGGGACAGGCTGCCGAAGCCGCCCAAAACTATCCGCTGGCCCTGCAGCAATATCGCACCGCGATGCAGATGCAACCCGACTCCATCGCCATCGCCGGCGACCTCGTCCATCTCGACGTGCAGCAACAGAATTGGGCGGCCGCGCAAAAGGAAATCGCGGATTTTTCGGCCGCGCATCCCCGCGACGCCGGCGGGCCGTGGCTGCGGGCCACGCTCGCCATGGCCCGCCATCAGGACGACGCGGCCATCGGGCAACTGCGCCAGGCTCTCAAGATGCAGCCCGGATATCTGCAGGCGGAGCTGGATCTGGGGCGGATCCAGCAGCAGGAAAAGAATTGGGATCAGGCCGTCTACTGGTACCAGCAGGCTTTGCGTCAGCAGCCGAAGTTTGTGCCGTTGCTCACCGCCGTGGGCAATATGTACCTCGAACAACGGCAGTGGGGTCAGGCGGAACAGTACTACCGGCGCGCGCTCGAAGCCCAGCCCCATTTTCCGCTCGCCGCCGCCAATCTGGCCTGGGTGGAGGCGGAACAAAATCAAAATCTTACCGACGCCCTGGCTTGGGCGCAGCGCGCCGCTCAGGCAGACCCGCATGAAATGTCCATTGAGGATACGTTGGGCTGGGTGTACTACAAGCTCGGCAGTTACCAGGCGGCGTTACCGGTCCTGCAACAGTGCGTGCAGGCATCCCCACAGACGGCGATGTACCATTTTCATCTCGGCATGACTCAACTCGCCGCCGGCCAGAAACCCGCCGGCGCCAGCCAGCTGCGCCAGGCTTTGGCGCTGCATCTCCCGGCGCCGGAAACCGAGCAGGCTCGCGCCCGTCTGAGCGCAGCCCTGCCCTAGATGCACGCCGGGCCCCCGGCCGCCGTTCTTGGGGTGACCGTCGTGCTGGGCCGGGAGCGGCATGGTGTACGCCGCTGCGGGGCCAATCGCGGCAGCTCGGAAGCGCCCTGAGCGGAGCGGGCACCCGCTGCCGGGGAGCGAAGCAATGGCGCTAAGAGACCGTAGGGAGCGACCCAAGCCAGGCAGTGGAGTATCCACTGCGAACCATGGCGGGAGTTGGGGTGAGTGGAGGGATTCGAACCCTCGACCACTGGAGCCACAATCCAGCGCTCTACCAAGCTGAGCTACACTCACCACCTCGGGGAGCGGCCGCGAATGCGACCGTGGCCAGTATAGCATTGTGGCCGGCCGGGGCCAGGCGTGCGAAATTCGCGACGGCGCACCCCCGGCGAGGCGCAGTTCGGGCTTGGGGCCCCTGGAATCAAGGCCGCCCCAAGCCCAAACGAGCATTAGCGGGACGCGCGGCAGAACGAAGCGCCGCACCGTAGCTTAGCGGCCGCCCCCGGCAGCCACCAGCCGCAGGCGCGTGCCGGAGGCCAGCATCAGGTTGCCGTGGGGCACGCTCAGGACGCTGCCCGCGCCCACCGCGCCATCGGCGCCGATGACCACCGGCTGGGGAATGGCCCGCGGAGTCATAGGTGCGGCCACGGCTGCCGCGCTGCCCAGGCCGGCGGCAGCTCCGCCGACCGGCGCCAGCACCGCACCGCCCAGCCCCAAGCCGCCCCCGGCAGCCGCTCCCGCCGCCGGCATCGGGGGCGACATCTCCGCCGGCGACATGGGCATCGCGGGCATCGCATCGGCCTCGGCCGCGGCTTGGGTCACACTGGCGACGTCCAGGTGCACGGGCATGGCCTTGCCGTCAGCCGCCGTCGCCTGGTCGAACAGAATTCCGACTTCAGAGGACGCCTGTGGGCTGTCGGCGGCAACCACCGAAGTGACATGACCGCTAAGCCGGCTCCCTTTGGGTAAAACCAGCTTGCCGTGATCCTTGACCGCGGCGGTGGTGACCGCGGTGACCCGGTCGCCGACATGAGCCCGCCGGGCATCCAGCTGCGATTGCAGTTGGGCCTCTACTTTGGTGCCGGCCGAGAGTGCGGCCGGCGTCTGGGCCGCCAGTCCGGCACCCATCGCCATGACTACCACTACGGCTAAAGCGCGCATGGTTCCCTCCTGCCCCCGTGTGTGCAATCGGTGAGCCAGTCGAAGTCCTTTGGTAACTCCTTTGGAGTCAGCGACAGTGGGCCGGCAGAAACTACGCACCCGGAAGAAATAGACGCAGGTCGCGGAGATTATTCCCGGTGGGACCGGTCTCCACCAGGGCGCCGGCGGCGGCCAGGGCCGGGGTGGCGTCGCAGCGGCGCAGATGCTCTGCCGGGTCCAGTCCAGCCGCGCGGATGCGTGCCGCGGTGGCGCCGCTGACGCAGGCGCCGGCGGCGGTGCTGTTGCCGTCCACCCCGTCGGTGCCGGCGGAGAAGAAGGTAAACGGCTCGCCTTCCAGCGCCAACGCCACCGCCAGCGCCAGTTGCTGGTTGCGGCCGCCCGTCCCCGCCCCTCGCGGCAGGCGCACCCGCACCTCGCCCCCCGCGACCAGCGCGGCGCGCGGCGACGCCGCGCACAGTTTCCGCCATCGGCTGGCCAGATACAACACGGCGGCGGGCCACTCCATCTCGTCGCCGCCGTGATCAATCTCGACCGGGCCGTAACCGGCGGCCCGCAGGCTCTCCGCCAGAGCGGCGCAGGCGGCATGGTTGTCGGCCAGCAGTCGCCATTCGGCGCCGTCAAAGCAAGAATCGTCCGGCCAGGGAGCCGCCGCGGCCGCGGCCGGCCGCTCGCCGGGGAGCCAGCGCCGCAGCGCGGTGGCATAGTCGGCAGGCGTCGCGGTATCGCGGGTGGTGGGACCGGAGGCGACCTGCTGCCACTCGCCCGTCGGCATGTCGGAGAGAATCCAACTCGATTGTCGCGCCCCGGCGGCAGCCGCGGCCAGACGCCCGCCCTTGAGGCGTGAGTGGTAACGACGAATGAGGTTGATGTCGCCGATGGGCGCTCCCGCGGCGATCAGCGCCTGGTTACGCCGCTGCATCCCGGCCACGCCGCCGCTGTCGGGCGCTTCCGCCAGCGCCGAACCGCCGCCGGACACAAGCGCCACCAGCAGGTCGTCCGGGCGGCGCAGGCGATCGGCCGCCGCCAGCAGCGCCTCGCCTGCCTCCAGGCTGCGGGCGTCGGGCTGCGGATGCCCGGCGGTAATAATGCTCAGCCGCTCGCGGTAGCGGGCTCTCAGTTCCGGCGGCAACTCGGGTGCGCCCTGCGGAGTGACCAGAACGATCTCCACCTCCGGCCCGGGCGCCGGTGCGACCGCCTCCAGCCAGCCCGCCAGCATGCCCGCCGCCGCCTTCCCCACCGCCAGCACCGCCGTGCGCCCGCCCGCCGGTTGCGGCCCCTCGTGGGCGCGCTCGCGCATCAACCGGCGCGGATCGAGCGCACCCAGGACGGCGGCAAAGCCGCGCCGGGCCCGGCGCCCGTTAATCCTTGTGTCCGACCCAGCCATCCACGCGGGCCAGAAGCTGGCGCACCAGTTCGGCAATGCGCCGCCAGTTGTCGTCCTTCTCCGCGGTTTCGATGTCGTTCACCAGCTGCTTGAATTCTGTCACCGGCTGGGCGTGGCTCGCGGCAAAGTCGCGCAGCGCCAGACGCGCGGTGCGCAGCCGCGCGGCGCGCTTGAGCTTTCCCGGGGTGGAGGTGCCTTCCCGCTCATAGTCGGCGATCTGGGTACGCACGGTGAGCAGCGCTGCTTTCCAGTGGGAAGCGTCGTCGGGAGGGGCGGGAACGGGCTCGGGGGTCACGCCTCCATTATGCCGCCTGTACGCCGGAGTCGGGGACCACCACCGGGCGCTGCGCCTGCGGGCCGGATTCGGGTCCCCAGGGCGAGGCGGCGATCAACTGCCGCAGGTGGACAGCGACTTCGAGAATCCGCTCCAGGCGCAGCGACACCGGCGGCGGCATGCGCCGCGCGCCGCTGCGCAGCCAGGTGGACGCCAACTCCGCATTGCCGAGTATGGCGGTCAGATCGTTGTTGATCTGCGCCCGCAGCTCGCCGCTCGAGGCCGGTGGGGTCACGGCGCGGCCGGGCAGACGCCGCCGCCGCAGCCGCTCGGCGGTCAGATGCTGATCGAGAATGAAGGCCAGCTTGGAGACCGGCAGGCCGCGATCGAGATAATCCACAATGGGGCCGGGCAGCATCTCACGCGCCGGAACGCCCGCCGCCAGCCGCGGCGGCTCTCCCAGCCAGAGCGTGGGGACCGGCACCGCCACCACCTGCAGCGCCGCGGGGGTTGCTTCCACGGCCCCGGCGGCGCGTACATCGAACAGGGCCAGCAGACAATCCTCCTCACTCCGCGCCGCCGCGGGCAGTGCGGCGGCGGTGACCAGTTCCACCGCCGCCGCCGCCGGCAGCGCGCGGGCCACGCGTGCGGCCAGATCGCCATCGGTGCTAATCAGCAGAATGCGCTGCTTCACTGCACACCTCCGCCCGCCGCCAGCGACGCCGATCCGGAGGCCGCCCGGGCCACCGCCGCGCCGCCGCTGTACTCCTTCAATTTGCGGTAGAGGGTGGTCTTGCCGATCCCCAGCAGGCGGGCGGCCAGAATCTTGTCCCCTTTGACCTGGGCCAGCGCCTCGAAGATGGCCTCCCGCTCCAGCTCCGCCAGCGGCCGCACCGGCCCCGCCATCCCGGGGGCAAAGCGCGGCGGCCGCGCCTGCTGCAGCGGGCTGGGCAGATCCTCCACCTCCAGTCGCGCCCCGCCCGCCAGCGCCAGGGTGCGCTCGATGCAGTTCTCCAGCTCGCGCACATTGCCCGGCCAGTCGTAGCCGAGCATACGCTCCATCGCCGCCTCGCTGAAGCGCCGCGGCAGCGCCCCGGGCGGCGTGGCCCGCTCCAGAAAATGCTCCACCAGGATGGGAATGTCGAGGCTGCGCTCGCGCAGCGGCGGCAGCTTGATGCTCACCACGTTCAGGCGGAAGAACAGGTCCTTGCGAAAACTGCCGTTGGCCACCGCCGCCTGCAGGTCGCGGTTGGTGGCCGCCACGATGCGCACATCAATCTTGATCCGCCGCGTGCCTCACACCGGCCGGATCTCCCACTCCTGCAGGGCGCGCAGCAACTTCACCTGCACGTCCAGCGGCAACTCCCCGATCTCATCCAGAAACACCGTGCCCCCCGAGGCCACCTCCAGTAGCCCCTGGTGGTTCTGGCTGGCGCCGGTGAAGGCGCCGCGCACATGGCCGAATAATTCGCTCTCCACCAGCGAGGGCACCAACGCGCCGCAGTCCACCGGCAGAAAGGGCCGGTCCCGCTCCGCGCCGGTATAATGCAGCGCCCGCGCCACCACCTCCTTGCCCGTGCCGCTCTCCCCCAGGATCAGCACCGAGTAGCGG
>JANWJU010000083.1 GCA_025451775.1 Terriglobales bacterium | reverse complement strand
GCAGCCTGCACTCCTATGGCGCCAGTGCGATGATCATCGTGCTGGCGCTGCACTTTGTGCAGACCTTCCTGTACGGCTCCTACAAGGGGCGGCGCGAGCTGTTGTGGATCTCGGGCGCGTTGACCGCCCTTCTGGTGCTGGGCATGGGGTTCACCGGCTATCTGCTGCCGTGGGACCAGAAGGCTTACTTCGCCACCGCGGTCGGCACCAACGTCATCGGCGAGGTGCCGCTGATCGGCAGCTGGCTCACGCGCTTCCTGCGCGGCGGCGACACGCTGGGGACGCTAACGCTGTCGCGCTTCTACGTCGCCCACGTGTTCCTGCTGCCGGCGGGGATGATGCTCCTGATCGCCATCCACGTGGCGCTTTTCCGCAAGGCTGGCCCGGCCGGGCCAATGAACGCAAGCCCAGTGGATCCCAAGCTGCCGCCGGGAAGCTTCTATCCATGGCAGGTGGTGATGGATATGGGGTTCGCGCTGCTGCTGATCGCGGCGCTGGGCGCGCTGGCTTACTTCCATCCCATCGGCCTGGGGCCGAGCGCCAACCCGGCCGCCGCCAACTTTCTGCCGCGCCCGGATTGGTATTACCTGCCGCTGTTTGAGTGGCTCAAGATGTGGGAAGGCCCCTACGTCGCCTTGGCGGTCGTGGGGGTGCCTGGGCTGCTGGCCGCTGGCTTCTTTCTGCTGCCCTTCCTCGATCGCGGTCTGGAACGGCGGCCCTGGCGGCGTCCCTTGCCGCTGCTGGCGGTCTCGATTGTCATGGCGGGCATACTCTACCTGGGCGCTCGCAGCCGCTACGATGATCTGCACGATCCCAGCGTCGCCGCCCAGCTTGCGCTGCAGGCGGCCGAAGAACGGGCCTATACCGCCGCGCCTTTCACGCCGCTGATGGAGTCGCCCGGCGGCGGCGGCGGTGCGACGGCCACGTTGTTGCCGGCCCCCCCGGGGCCGATCAGCCCGCTGGTGGCGCAAGGTCGCGGCGTATTCCAGGAAAACGGCTGTTTCGCATGCCACGGCGACCTCGGCATGGGCACCGCGCGCGCGCCTTCGCTCGCCGGCATCACCGCGAAGCTTACCGCGGCCCAAATCACCGCGTTGCTGCACCACCCCAACGCCGCCATGCATGCCGGAGGTATGCCGGCGTTCCAGCTTTCCAGCGATAACATGGACGCGCTGCTGACCTATCTCGGCGTGATCGGCACTACTGCCGCCACCGTGCCGCCGACCTACAACGCCGCGCCGCAAGTGGCGGCGGCGATCGCCGAGACCGCGCCGGCGACCGCGGCCGCCGGCATGGCGCCCTTGGCCGCGTCCGCGGGCAGCGCCGCCAGCGCCGAACTGGCTACCGGCCAGCTCATATTCCAGGAGCACGCCTGCATCGCCTGCCATGGTCCCGCCGGCGGCGGCACCGCCCTCGTGCCCGCGCTTCCCGGGCTGATCCGCCTGCTGAGCGACCAGCAGTTGGCGGCGCTGATTCGCTCACCCAACGCGCGCATGCGCGCCGGCGGCATGCCCGCCTTCAGCGGCGATGCGCCCAGCCTGAACGCCGTTGTCGCCTACCTGCGCTCGCTGCCGGCGCCCGGCGTCTCCGCCGCCGTCCCAAGCACGCCCGCGGTGTCCACGGCTTCTGGGGCGCCGGCGCCACCCGCACCCGCGACGCCCCCCGCGACGGCAGCGACGGCTTCCCAACAGCCGCCTGCCGCCGCCGGGCGGACGCCGATGATAGCGGGCGAGTCTTTGTTCCTGGAGAACGGCTGCATCGCCTGCCATGGCCCGGGCGCGGTGGGCACACACTTTGCCCCCTCGCTGCAGAAGGTGGGCAAGATCTTCACGCGCACGCAGATACACGCGCTGCTCCGCAACCCCAACGCCGGCATGCGCGCCGGCGGCATGCCGGCGGTCACCTTGCCGGAGGCGCAACTCCAACAACTGATCAGTTACGTGATCAGCCTGAGCGCCTCGCCGCCGCCAGCGCCGGCGGCGGCCGCCGCCGGCGCCCACGCTCCCGCCGCCGGCGCCGCGGCCACGCCGCCGGAACCTCCGAAACCGCTGAGCCAAGCGGCGATCGCTGGCCGGGACATTTTCCAGACCTACTCCTGCTCCGCCTGCCATGGCGTCGGCGGTCTGACGGGATCGATAGCGGCGCCGCCGCTGGCCGGCACCGCCTCGCTGCTGCCGGCGAACGTGATCGAGAACCTGCTGCTGCACCACAGCATTCAGATGCAGCAGGGAGGCATGCCACTGACCGACCTGAGCCCGCAGCAAGCGGCCGAGCTTGCCGCCTACATCCGCTCGCTACCCCCCACGCCCGGCCACTGAAGCGTTGCGCCGCCCCACGCCGGCATGCAAAGACTGCGCCACGCCAGGGTGGAGTACTTCGGGACCCCAATGAACCCCATCCACCTGCACCAGCCCTTCAAGAACCAGACCGGCCTGCATTGCCACGCCGGGGCGCGCAGCTTCGAGGACGACCCCACGCACAGCGCTATGATGAGCCTGTTGGTCAGCGGTCAGCTCTCCTGCGTTTCCAGCGGTTGCCACGACATGGTGCACGACGTCAGCCAACTCAGCCAACAGAAGTTCTGGAGCCCCAAGCCATGAGCACGTCTGCCGTACGTCTCCGCCTGGCGGGCAGCTTGATCGTGGGTGGTGGCTTCCTCGGGGCAGGCGTCCTCGTCTACCTGCTGACGCTGGTGAAACTCAATTAGGTGGTTGTCAATTTGCCTATTCCGGCTCAAGCTCTGCCGTCCAGCGTGGTCTTCGCCGACCGGCTGCAGTTTGCCTTCACGTTGATGTTTCACTACCTGTTTCCCATCATCACGATGGGGCTGGGGGTGTTCATCGCGTACTTCGCCACGCTGGAGTTTTTTACCGGCGAGGAACGCTACGGGGTGGCCGCGCGCTTTTGGACCAAGATCTTCGCGGTGAACTTTGCCGTGGGGGTGGTGACCGGCATCCCCATGGAGTTCCAGTTCGGCACCAATTGGAGCCAGTTTTCCGGCTTTGCCGGCGGCGTCTTCGGCCTCACCCTGCCCATGGAAGGCACCTTCGCCTTCTTTCTGGAGTCGGGGTTTCTGGGCCTGTTTTTGTTTGGCCGCGGCCGGGTGCCGCGCTGGGTGCATTGGATGAGCGCCCTGGCGATCTCGATGGGCTCGCTGTTGTCGGGCTATTTCATCACCGCCGTCAACGCCTGGATGCAGCATCCGGTCGGCTACACGGTTGGCCCCGATGGCCGTTTGCAGCTCACCTCGTTCTGGGCGGTCTTGCTGAACCCTTATGTGGGCTGGCAGTATGCGCACGTGATCTGCGGCGCGCTGGTGGCGGGGGCCTTTATCGTGGCCGGCGTGGGTGCATTTTATCTGCTGCTGGACCGGCACCGGAACTTCGCGCGGCAGGCGGTGACGGCGGGCGTGCTGGCCGGGCTGGTGCTATCGCTTCTGCAGTTGTTTCCCACCGGCGATGGGGTGGGTCACAACGTCACCCAGATGCAACCGGTGAAGCTGGCCGCCATGGAGGGCGTCTTCAACAGTGAAACCGGCGCGCCGCTGGCCATCCTGGGCATGCCGGATACGCAGAACGGCACGCTGCTCGATCCCGTGGTCGTACCTAAAGCCCTGAGCTTTCTGGCCTACGGCAGCTTCGGCGCCAAGGTGACGGGGCTCAATCAGGTGCCGCGGACGGACTGGCCGCCGGTGGAGGTGACCTACTACGCCTATCACATCATGGTGGGGCTGGGGACCATCTTCATCGCGCTGATGCTGCTGGGCGCCGCGCTGTACTGGCGCCGGCATTTATTCGACCAGCGCTGGTACTTGTGGATGCTGATGCTGGCCGTGCCCTTTCCCCTGATCGCCAACGAGGCCGGTTGGACGGTGGCCGAGGTGGGCCGCCAGCCGTGGGTGATCTATGGCCTGCTGCGCACCGCCGCCGGCGCGTCGCCGAATGTGTCCGCGGGCGAGACGGTGTTCACGCTGCTGGGCTTTGCTGGACTGTACCTGTTGCTGGCGCTGCTCTATCTGCTGCTCGTCGGCCGCATCATCGCGCAAGGGCCGGAAGATGAGGAGGTGGCGGCGTGAGCGCCGTCTGGTTCTGGACCTTGGCCGGCATGCTCACCGTGTACGCCGTGCTCGACGGCTATGACCTGGGCGTGGGCGCGCTGCACCTGTGGCTGGGGCGCGACGATCATGAACGCCGAGTGCAGTTGAACGCCATCGGGCCGGTATGGAACGGCAACGAGGTGTGGCTGATCGCTGCCGGCGGCATGATGGTGGTGGCGTTTCCACGGCTCTATGCCGCCGCCTTCAGCGGCTTCTATCTCGCCTTGATCGTGGTGCTGTGGCTGCTGGTGCTGCGCGGCATCGCCATTGAGTTCCGCGGGCAGATTGCGCACGGCATGTGGAGCGCGTTTTGGGATGCGGCGTTTTGGATCGCCAGCCTTTTGCTAGCCCTGCTGCTGGGAGTGGCGCTGGGCAACGTCGTGCGCGGCCTGCCGATTGGGGCCGACGGCTATTTTCGGGGCAGCTTCACGCTGATGCTGAACCCCTACGCCCTGCTGGCGGGGCTGCTGAGCGTGGCGGTGCTCACCTGGCACGGCCTCAATCTGATGGGCACCAAGGCCGAAGGCGTGTTGGAAGCGCGCGCGCGGCGCTGGTCGCGCGCGTTTTGGTGGGCGGCGCTGATTTTGGCGCTGGCCGCGACCGCCGCCACGCTGAGGTTGCGGCGTGATGTGCTGGCGAGCTTCGGCGTTCACCCGGCTGGGTGGATTTTTCCATTGCTGGCGCTGGCGGGCTTTGCGACGAGCTGGCGCGGCGATAAGCGTGGCCATGACGGCCGCAGCTTTGCGGGATCGACGCTGGTGATTATCGGGCTGCTGGGCTCGGCGGCGGCGACGCTCTATCCGGTGCTGCTGCCTTCAACCGTGAGCCCCGATTTCAGCTTGACGATCACCAACTCCGCCTCCGGCGCGCACGGCATGCTGGTCGCCTGGATCGCCAACGTCCTGGCGCTATGCGTGGTCGCGGTCTATACCGTCTACGTGCACCGGGTCTTCCGCGGCAAGGTGCGACTGGGCCCGCACAGTTACTGACCGCAAACGCCACCGTGGCGCGGGAAGCTGGCGTTAGGGCGGGCATCGTCCGCCCTTTCTGCTGCCGCGCCGGTATAGGCCGTGGCGCACCCGCCGCCGCTACCTTTGGGGTGCGGAGCTTCTGCGCTGGCCTGAGCCTGGTTTCGAAACCTATCGCCGCTTCGCAGCCGGGCGATGCTCCCGCGCCATGTAGTGGTGATCGAGCCCTTGGCGGACTAATGTCTTGATCACGGCCTGGCGGCTGATGTTCAGTTCTTCGGCGGCTCGGTCCAGTTCCTCCAACATGGGCGCGGCGAAATCCACGTTCACCCGCTGTATGGGTGCCATCATGCGGCCGGCGTTCGTGAAGAAGCGCGAAATGTCTTCACCCTTGTCGGCCAGGCGCGCAATTGCCTCGGCTGATTCGGGACCGTCCTTTTTAGGCGCTCTGTTCATATAACCGTTGCTCCTCCCGCGTGGCTTTCCAAAGTGTGGTCAGGTGGTAATACTCGCCTTCGGCGTCGTGCCTCACCTCGAAGATGAGGGTGTAGAGCCTGCCGCTAGCCCAGCCGATGGCGCGGCACTGCTCGGGCAAATCGGTGCGTTAGTCCAGATAGTAGGGATGACGAAAGATCTCCTGAGCTTCCTCAAAGCCAATCCCGCGCTTTGGGTGCGCTCGCAACCATTCGCTTTTCCGCTCATCGAAGTGGAAACGCATGATGGTATGACTGTTATACCACAGTGCTACTGCCGGTAGGGGCCTATCCGCGCCATGGAAGAGCACCGGTCTTGAGCCGTTCAGCTACGGCCGTGCTGGCCCGGAGTAGACGGGTCACACCAGCCCCATGTCATCGCCGCACAGCGTAAGGGCGAGCCGCGACGGCGGCCAGTTACATTATTTATGGGCGGCGCGGCGGTGCCTCGCGAAACTGCAGTCGAACCCAACTCTCGTCTCCATCGCAGCGGAGCACAGGTTGACAATCTGTGTCGCGGTACTGTCAGACGGGATTTACAGCTTGGGGGTGCGGAGCTTCTGCCAGAGGGTGCGGCCGACGAAGAAGGGGCCCATCTTCTCGATGTAGCTGGCCGTTTGGCGGGTCTTGCGCATGGCTTGCACGCAGGCGGAGAGCGGGTAGAGCTCGCGGCCGACGAGGCCGATGACGAAGTCGTTGTCGTTTTTGTCCAGGCCGGCGCAGGCGAGGCGGATGTCCTGGGCGTAGCCGGCGGAGCCGAAGGCGTGGCCGATGACGCTGTGCTCGCGCAGCACCGCCGTCAGCTCCTCCGGCGGCAGGAGCTGGAAGCTGCCAGCGCGGCGCAGCGGGTACCACACCGCCCAGGGGGCGCTGGGCTCGGTGGCCGAGCGGCGGGGCTTGTCGATCAACCAGTCGTCGAGGTCGGGCTCGTGGCCGATGGCGTAGGTGCGGCCCAGCATGGTGTACTCGGGCTTGAGCGTCAGCTCCTCGAAGGGCCGGTGCTGCAGCAGCCCGCGCAAATCGGTGGCGAAGAACTCGGGGTCAGGGCTCCAGGTGAGCAGCGCCACGCCTTGGGGATCGTTGACGTCGGCGTAGAGCACGCCTTCGATCTCCGCCTGTTCGAGGGCGCGGATCAGGCCGGGAGCAATGCGGCAGGCGCCAAAGGCGAGAAGCTGCATGAACAGCCGGCGGTCGCTGTACTGGCGCACGCTTTTGCCGTCAATGGCGTGTTCGCCGCCTTTTTCCCGGATATCAGGCTTGTCCATGTCTCTATTTTAGGGCTTATATCCTAAGGTCGCGGCCGGTCATGTCGGGAGGTTCGGGCACATCGAGCATGCCGAGCACGGTGGGGGCGATGTCGCGCAGTGAGCCATCGGTGCGGAGCCGGACTTCGCGGCCGGCGGCGCGCTCGCCGAGAAGGATGAAGGGCACGGGGTTGGTGGTGTGGTAGGTGTGGGGCCCGCCGCTTGCGGGATCGATCATCATTTCGGCGTTGCCGTGGTCGGCGGTGATGATCATGGCGCCGCCCTTGCGGCGCAGCGCGGCTTCGATCTGGCCCAGGCACGCATCCACGGTCTCGACCGCCTTGATGGTGGGTACGATCTGGCCGGAGTGGCCGACCATATCGGCGTTGGCGAAGTTCACCACCACGAGATCGAAGCTGGATTTTTCAATGGCCTGGACGACGGTTTCGGCCACGCCCGCGGCCGACATCTCCGGCTGCAGGTCATAGGTGGCGACCTTGGGCGAGGCCACCATCGAGCGCTCCTCGCCGGGGAAGGCCTTCTCGATGCCGCCGTTGAAGAAGTAGGTCACGTGGGCATACTTCTCGGTTTCGGCGACGCGCAGGTTGCGCAAGCCGCGCTCGCCCAGGATCTGCGCCAGGATGTGATCGAGCGGCTGCGGCGGCAGGACGATGGGCAGCGTGAAGGTGGGATCGTAACGGGTCAGGCAGACGTAGTGCAGGTCCTTGGGGACGCTGGACGCGGGAATCGCGGCTTCCAGTTCCGGGCTGGGGGCGCCGGTGCGGGTCAAGGCGCGCGTCATCTGGCGGGCACGGTCGGCGCGGTAGTTGAAAAAAATCACGGCATCGCCATCACCAATGGTGGCGACCGGCTCACTGCCCTTGCCGGTGATGACGGTGGGGACGACGAACTCGTCGGTGACACCCTTCTCATAGGAGTCGCGCAGCACGTCGGAAGCGGAGGCGGCGCGCGGGCCGGCGCCGTGCGTCATGGCGGATTCAGCGAGTTGCACGCGCGGCCAGCGCAGGTCGCGGTCCATGGCGTAGTAGCGGCCAGAGACGGTGGCGATCGCGCCCACGCCGTACTCGCGCATCTTCTGCTCGATCTGTTCGAGGTAGGTGCGGCCGGAGTGGGGCGCGGTATCGCGGCCATCGGTGAAGGCGTGGAGAAAGACGCGCGCGACGCCTTCGGCCTTGGCCATGCGCAGCAGGGCGTAGAGGTGGTTGAGGTGGGAGTGCACGCCACCGTCGCTGCACAAGCCCAGCAGATGCAACTGCCGGCCCTGGCGGGCGTGGTGCATGGCGGCCAGCAGCTCGGGGTTGCGGAAGAAGCTGCCGTCGGCGATGGCCAGGTCGAGGCGGGTGATATCCATGCTCACCACGCGGCCGGCGCCGATGTTGAGATGGCCGACCTCGCTGTTGCCCATCTGCCCCTCGGGCAAACCGACGAAGGGGCCCGAAGTTTGGATGAGGGTGTTGGGGTACTGGCGCAGCATGCGGTCGTACACCGGCTTGCGGGCCAGCGCGATGGCGTTGCCCGGACCGGGAGGCGCATAGCCCCAACCGTCGAGAATGGTGAGAACGAGCATGGGATGAGTTGCTGGTTTTTAGTTGCTAGTTGTTAGTGGTTAGTGAGCAGTTGCTAGTTGGCCGCCGGCGCACGAGCGGGGCGATGGGGCCCCCGCGACGCACTGGCGGCTAAGCGGGCGGCGTCAGCCGGGCGCCCGCCTAAAATCATGACGCCAGGGCCTTGCGGCCGGGGAAGCGGGCGGTGGCGCCCAGTTCCTCTTCGATGCGCAGCAGTTGGTTGTATTTCGCCACGCGGTCGGTGCGGCTGGCGGAGCCGGTCTTGATCTGGCCGGCGTTGGTGGCCACGGCGAGGTCGGCGATGAAAGCGTCCTCGGTCTCGCCGGAGCGGTGGGAGATGACAGAGGTGTAGCCGTGTCGGGTGGCGAGGCGGATGGCCTCCAGGGTTTCGGTGACGGTACCGATCTGGTTGAGCTTGATGAGGATGGAGTTGCCGACCTTGAGGTCGATGGCGCGCTGCAGGCGTTGGGGGTTGGTGACGAAGATGTCGTCGCCGACGAGTTGCAGCTTGGCGCCGGCGAGCGCGGTGAGCGCCTGCCAGCCGTTCCAGTCGTCCTCGGCGAGGCCGTCCTCGAGGGAGACGATGGGGTACTGACGGGCCCAGTCCATCCAGTACGCCGACATCTGCTCGGAGGTGAGCGAGCGCTTGTCGGATTTCTTGAAGACGTAGCGTTGGGCGGCGGCGTCGTAGAACTCGCTGGAGGCGGGGTCGAGCGCGACGGCGATCTGCTCGCCGGGTTTGAAGCCGGCCTTGGTGATGGCCTCGAGCACCACCTCCATGGCCTCGTCGTTGCTCTTGAGGCTGGGGGCGAAACCGCCCTCGTCGCCGACGGCGGTGACGCAGCCGCGCTTTTTGAGCACGCCCTTGAGGGTGTGGAACACCTCGACGCCCCAGCGCAGCGCTTCGTGGAAGCTGGCCGCGCCCAGCGGCATGACCATGAACTCCTGGAAGTCGACGTTGTTGTCGGCGTGGGCGCCGCCGTTGAGGATGTTCATCATCGGCACCGGCAGGGTGCGGGCCGCGTCGCCGCCGAGGGACTTATAAAGCGGCAGGTTTTTTGCGTTGGCGTGGGCGCGGGCGGCAGCCATGGACACGGCCAGAATGGCGTTGGCGCCCAGCTTGCCCTTGTTGGGGGTGCCGTCCAGTGCGATCAGCTGCTTATCGAGGGCGGCTTGGTCGGAGGCGTCGGCGTCTTTCAGGGCGGGGGCGATGACATTATTGACGTTGGCCACCGCCTTGGTCACGCCCTTGCCCAGGAAGCGCTTGGCATCGCCATCGCGCAGCTCAACCGCCTCGTGTTCGCCGGTGGAGGCGCCGCTGGGGACGGCGGCACGGCCGCGCGCGCCCGAGCGCAGTACAACATCGGCTTCGACGGTAGGGTTGCCGCGAGAGTCAAGTATCTCGCGCGCGTGTACACTGGCGATGGATTCCATCTGGACATTTTCGCCGAAAACCCCCCGTTACGCTATGAGAAATGCGCGCTACCGCATCCGCGCCCACGCCAAGCTCAACCTCGGGCTGAAGATTATCGGCCGGCGCGCGGACGGCTACCACGAACTGCGGACGGTGTTCCAGACCATTACCCTCGCCGACCGGGTCGAGGTGGACATCGCGCCCCGCCGCCGCGGCATGACGGACGCCATCACGCTGGAGACGACGGGCCTCGAGGCTCCGGCGGGTGCGGCCAATTTGGCGTACCGGGCCGCGGCGCTGGGCGCGAAGGCGTTCGGCGTGCGCGGCGCCATCCATATCAGAGTGCACAAGCGCATTCCGTTGGGCGCCGGCTTGGGCGGCGGGTCGGCGGACGCGGCGGCGGTGCTGCGGGCGCTGGCCGCCTACGCGGGAGACGCCGCCCCGCGTCCGCCGGCGTGGCGCACGCGCTTGGCCGCCGCCGCCCAACTCGGCTCCGACGTTCCGGCGCTGATGCTGGGCGGCACCGTGCTGGGTTTGGGGCGGGGCGAGGAGGTGTATCCACTGCCGGATGTCGGGCCCTGGCCGGGGTTGGTGGTGTTGCCCGCCTTGGGGGCGCATGCCGCGATCTCAACGGCGGAGGCGTTCGCGCGCTGGGACGACAGCCACAAGTTGACCCACCCGTTGACCACCGACGCGGCCTCAGATACAATGATGAGGTTCTGCAGCCTGCTTTGGCAGGTGTTGCCGGCGTTCTCTCCTTCGGGAGCGAACCGCGGCCGAATCCACGCTGGCGTGCCAGCGCTGGAAGGGCCGAGAGTCCATGCCGGAATAGAGAACGACTTCCAACCGGAAGTGTTCTCTCTTTCCCCGGACTTTCCGCGCATTCACCGACAATTGTGCCGCAGACAGGCGTTTTGGGTAAGCCTGAGCGGCAGTGGTGCGGCCCAGTACGGCCTCTTTCGGGAGGCCGCCGGGGCGCAAGCCGCTGCCGCCGGGTTTAGCCGCGACCGAGTGTGGTCCGTCCGCTGCGTGGGACGGCGCGCGTTTGCTCGCGGATTGGTGCGGATGACGGGGTGAACACGCGATTGGGGCGTCGTCCAATGGCAGGACACATGCCTTTGACGCATGGTATTTAGGTTCGAATCCTAACGCCCCAGCCAGTTTTGGAAGAAAGCTGAGAGCTATTAGCTTTTTGCTATTAGGAACACGGACACTGTGGCCACCGGACCGATAAAAATGGAGAACCTGCCCGAGCCCGCGGCGCGCGCACCGCGCAAGGCAAGGTTGGACGAGAAGCTGAAGCTGTTCGGCGGCACCGCCAATCCGGCGCTCACGGCGGAGATCTGTGAGCAACTCGGGCTGCAAATGGGCCAGATCCATTTGGAGCGGTTCAGCGATGGCGAGAATTACGTGCAGATCCTGGAGAACGTCCGCGGCGCCGACGTGTTCGTGGTCCAGCCGACGTGTGATCCGGTGGACAACCATTTAATGGAGCTGCTGCTGATGATTGACGCGCTGAAGCGCGCCTCGGCACGGCGCATCACCGCCGTCATCCCCTACTTCGGCTACGCCCGCCAGGACCGCAAGGACAAGCCGCGCGTACCCATCTCCTCCAAGTTGGTGGCCGACCTGCTCACCACCGCCGGCGCCCACCGCGCCCTGTTGATGGACTTGCACGCCCCGCAGATTCAGGGTTTTTTCAACATTCCGGTCGACCATTTATTCGCCTCGCCGGTGTTGGTCGACCGTTTCCGGCGCATGGACCTGCCCGATCTCACCATCGTGTCGCCCGACGCCGGGGGTGTCGAGCGCGCCCGCTTCTTCGCCAAGAAACTGGACGCCGCCCTGGCCATCGTGGACAAACGGCGCGTGGCCATGGACGTGAGCGAGGTGATGAACGTCATCGGCGACGTGGACGGGCGCACGGCGGTGATTTTGGACGATATTGTTGATACCGCCGGCACGCTGGTCAAGACCGCCGAAGCCATGGTCAAGGCGGGAGCGCGGCGGGTGCTGGCGTGCGCCTCCCACGCCGTGTTGAGCGGTCCGGCGGTGGAGCGCATCGCGCAGAGTCCGCTGGAGCGGGTGGTGGTGACCAACTCGATTCCGCTGGCGCCGGCGCTGCAGGAGCGGGCGCGCATTCAGGTGCTGAGCATCGCCGGGCTGATGGCGGCGGCGATCCGCTCGATTCACGAGGAAACCTCGGTCAGTTTATTGTTCGTTTAATGGATCGTTCGTTTAATGGGGAGCATTCACGGTTATGGGTATTGAAACTGCATTGGCGGCGGAGACGCGCGAGGAACGCGGCAAAGGTCCAGCGCGGCGGCTGCGCGGCGCGGGCCGCATTCCGGCCACGCTCTATGGCGCGGGCCAAGCCCCGGTGGCGTTGAGCCTGGATCCGGCCCATGTGGGCCGCATCCTGCGTTCCGAGTCGGGCCACAACACCATCTTCAACCTCCAGGTGGGGGGTGGCGAATCCACCGCCGCCATGCTGGTGGACTGGCAGCGGGACCCGCTGAAGGGGCGCCTGCTGCACGTGGATTTGAAGCGCATCGCGCTGGACAAGGCGATGCGGGTCCACGTCCCTGTGCAAGTGCGGGGCGAAGCGGTGGGGGTCAAGCTGGAGGGCGGCATCCTCGAAGTGGTGACCCGCGAGGTCGAAATCGAGTGCCTGCCAGGGGAGATTCCCGAGCACATCGTGGTGGATGTCAGCGCGCTTTCGATTGGCCAGAATCTGCGCGTGAGCGACCTCAAGCTGGAGGGCAACCGCCGTTTCCTGACCGAACCCGATCGCGTCGTCGCGCATGTGGTGGCGGTGAAGGCAGTCGAGGAGCCGGTGGCGGCTGAGGCGGCGCCCACCGCCGCTGAACCCGAGGTGATCAAGAAGGGCAAGGCGGAGACCGAAGAAGCCGCAGGCAAGGAAGGCGGCAAGGAAGGCGGCAAGGAGGCCAAGGAGAAGAAGAAGTAGGTGGGCCTGGGTCCCGATGCCAGCGGCCAAGGGGAGCGCGACCCGCGGGAGCGCGTGGGGGCACCGTCCGCGGAACGGCCATTTTTGGTGGTGGGCCTCGGCAACCCCGGCGCCGAGTACGACTGGACGCCGCATAACTTCGGTTTTTTGCTGGTCGAGGAGCTGGCCCGCCGCGCTGGAGCGCGGCTGAAGACGCGGGAGTGCCAAGCCCTCACCGGGCGCGGCCGGTTGGGGGAGCGGCCACTGTGGCTGGCCCAACCGCAGACCTACATGAACCTGAGCGGGGTGGCCATCCGCCAGCTGCTCAGCAAGCAAGAGGTGGCGGACCTTTTGGTGGTGTGTGACGAGCTGGATTTGCCGCTGGGCACGTTGCGGCTGAAGGAACGGGGATCGGCCGGCAGCCATAACGGCTTGCGCTCGATCGTCGAGGCGTTGGGAACGACCGAGTTTGTCCGGCTGCGGTTGGGAATTGGCCCGCCGCATCCGGTGACCGACCGGGTGAAGTTTGTGCTGAGCCCCTGGGGCAAGGCGGAGCGGGAGTTGGCGCTGGAGGTAGTGGCCCGCGCCGCCGACGCGATCGAGATGGTGCTGGCCGAAGGCATGGGAGCGGCAATGACACGATATAACGCCGCCGTCTAGCGGCGGGGAAAGCGCCGCCGGCGCACGAGTGGGGCGCAGGGGCCCCACGACGAGCCGGCGGCCAAGCGGGCGGCGACAGCCGGGCGCCCGCGTTATAGAGAGGACTTATGAACCGTACTTACGAAGTGATGTTTATTCTGCGGCCCGACTTGGCCGACGAGGAGTCGGACCAGTTGGTCGCCGGGCTGGAGTCGGCGGCGCTGGGCGCCGGCGCCCAGATGCGCAAGCTGGACCGGCTGGGACGCCATCGGCTCGCCTATCGGGTGCGCGGGTTCCGCGAAGGCAACTACGTGTTGTTTGATCTGGAGGCGGGAGCGGAAGCCATTGGCGAGCTGCAACGCCGGCTGCGCGTCTCCGAGCCGGTGATCAAGTACCTGGCGGTGCGTACCGACGAGCTGGCCAAGCGCTTGGACAAGGACACGCGGCGGCGGGAGGCGCGCCTGAAGCGCCGCGCCGTGCCGGCGCCGCCGGCGCCGTCGGTGGAAGCCGAAATGGCCGCCTCGGCCGCGGCCGAAGATGGCCGCGACGACGACGAACAAGGTTAATTGGCGTTAATCCATAGGGAAACTACGAGGCAACGATCATGAGCGAAGGCAAACGGCCGGGGGCCCCGGCCTCTGGCGGAGCGCGCGGACCGAAACGGCAATTTGTGCGCCGCCGCAAAGTCTGCAAATTCTGCGTCGAGCGCATCGACAAAATCGATTACAAGGATTACCACCTGCTGCAGCAGTTCGTGGCCGAGCGCGGCAAGATCATTCCCCGCCGCATCAGCGGCGCCTGCACGCAGCACCAGCGCAAGCTGACGCGGGCCATCAAGCAGGCCCGCCAGATCGCCATGCTGCCGTTTGCGGCGGAGATTTAGCCATGCAAATCATCCTCAAGGAAGACATGTCCACGCTGGGGCGCAAAGGCGATGTGGTCAAGGTGGCTGACGGCTACGGGCGCAATTTCTTGCTGCCCCTGCGCAAGGCCATTGAAGCCACGCCCGCCAACCTGCGCAACATCGAGCAGATGCGCGCCTCGTCCACGCGCAAAGAGGCGCGCGACCGCGAGGCCGCGCAGGCGCTGGCGGCGCAGTTCGCCGGCGTGCGGCTGGTGTTCGAGCGCCGCGCCGGCGAGCACGACACGCTGTTCGGCTCGGTGACCTCGATGGACGTGACCCACGCCCTCAAGGAGCGTGGCTTCGACATCGAGCGCCGGCAGATCGAGCTCCCCGACCCCATCAAGAAGCTGGGCGACCATCGCGTGCCGCTGCACCTGTTCAAGGGCGTGGTGGCCGAGATCACGGTCGAGGTGCAGCGCCAAGCCGCCGAGGGCGAACTACCCGAAGCCGGCGCGGGAACCGAAGCCCAGGCATAGCTCACGTTGTCGGGGCGGGGCAAGGGGAAGCCCGGGTGCCCGCGCCCAGGAGCGCAGCGGCGGGGCGGGGCGGCGGGGCCCCCGCTCCGCCGCGAGCAGAAGCGGGCGGGCGAAGCCCGGGCGCTCGCGCCCAAATTTAGAACGTCTGCATCGCCTGCATCACCACGACCGCGATCACCGAGGCCGTGAGCAGCGCCGCGAGCACGCCCGTGGACAGGATGTAGGGCCGCAGCTTTGCCACGCGCGCCGCGGCCACGGCGGACTCAGCTTCGAAGTGGTGCTCGCCCGCGCTGAGAAACAGTTGATCTTCCTGATGCATGCCGATCATGCCGCGATAGATCATCAGCAGCACCAGGATCGAGAGGACGACGCCCCAGGCTACGATCAGCCAGGTTAGAAGGGACAGGCCGGTAAACTGCATGGCAGCCTCCTTGCTCGCCTTGCATTGACGCCTTAGCTATATCACCGGTTCCGGGCGCTGTCTATCGAATGTAGGCGCGGGCCCCAGCGCGTGCTCGACTGAGACGCTCGCACCGCCGCACGTCCCGCTTGTGCTCGCGCTGGCTTGGGGCCCCGTGGCCCCAAGCCAGTGCTGCGCGGCGCCAGGTTGGAGGCCTTCAGGGAAAACGCGGCACTACGGCCAGTGCATCCTCCAGGCGGCGGGCGGCGTCGGCGAGCAGGGGGACGTCCCAGGCCTCGCGGCGGGGGGCGCGGGGGTGGATGGCGTCGCTATCGAGGCCGCCGGTCAGCTTGAGGAAGATGGCCGCCGAATGTTTGTAAGCCGGTACCGGGGCGCGGAATGCGGCCCAGCCCAGGTACTGGATGGCGTCCCGGAGGTCGAGGTACTCAGCGCTGTCCTCAGCCCAAGCGCGGTCGCGGGCGGCAAAGGCTTCCGGGGCGAAGGTGGAGAGGCCGAGCAGGTAGTCGCTGCCGTACTCGATCATATCCATGGCGAGGTCGTTGCCGGAGTAGATGGCGAAACCGGGGCGGACTTGATCGCGCAGGGCCAAGCGCTGGCGCTCGGTGGCGCGGTCGAGCGAGGAGTGCTTGAGGCCGAGGCACTGGGGCAAATCCATCAAGGCGCGCAGGACGGGCGCGGAGTACATGCGCCCGTTGGGGTTGAACATGGTGCCCAGCTCGAAGGCGAGGAAGCGGTCGGTGGTGTGCGCGATGGCGGCGAAGAAGTCGATCTGGCCGCGGTCGTCGAGCTGCGCGGTGTAGGCCGAGGGGAAGATCATGGGCACGCCGCCGGCGCGGCGGATGGCCTCGCACTCGGCGAGGTAGGTG
>JANWJU010000082.1 GCA_025451775.1 Terriglobales bacterium | reverse complement strand
CCCGCCGGCGAGGCCGCGGGCCCGGGGGTGCGCTTCAGCAAGATGTGGTACCGGGCGGTGCGGCAGAACGTGCTGCCGCGGCTCGAACTGCAGGGCCGGCGCGTGCTCGAGATCGGCTGCGGCTATGGCTGGCTGGCGCCCCACCTCACCGCCAGCGGCGCTGCCTATGTCGGCCTGGATCTGGCCGAAAGCGCGTTGCGCCAGTTTCCGCGTGAACTCCCCGCGTGCCTGCCCGTGCGTGCCGATGCCTGCCGGCTCCCTTTTGCGGAGGGGAGCTTTGACGTGGTCTTCTGCCTGGAGGTGTTGGAGCACATCCCGGAGCAGCGTGCGCTGCTCAGCGAGATCTGCCGCGTGGCCACCCCCGGGGCGATGGTGGTGCTGACCTCGCCCAGTTACTGTAACTTCTTTTTGCCGCTGAAACTGCTGGCCGACTGCGGCTGGGAACGGTGCCGGCGCTATCTCACCCGCCAGCCGGTCGACCATACCCAGTTTGCCTTCCGGCTGCGGCGGCTGCTGGCCGAGTACGCCGAGGTGATCGAGCAGCGCGCCATCCGCCTGCATCCGCCGTTGTTCGAGCGGCTGGAGTACCGTTTCGGCCCGGGGCGCGGGCCGGCGCGGATCAACGACTGGGTGTTCCGGTTCGAGCAGCGCTGGGCGGGGAGCTTTCCCTGGCGGCACTTGGGACTGCACACCTGTTTTCTGTTGCGGCCGCGCAGCCTTGGCGCTCCATAGGGTGTGCAGGCGGCTGCGCGTCATGCCGATGCACACGCCATGCACGCGGCTGCAGAGGTGGCGAAAAACACCTTGCGAATGGCGGTGATCCAGAACACGGGGGCAGTGGCCGCGGGCGTGCTAGGGGAGAAGGAGAAGCAGACGCATGAAGAACCTCGCGTTGGACCTGTCTGGTGACGACACCCGCGCCCAGCGCCCGCTCGCCGCGCCGCTCGGGGGCGGCGAGTGGGCGGGCCTGGGGGCGGTGGTGGTGGCGCTGATGGTGCTCTACGGGCCGGTGCTCCTCCGTCTGGCGGCGCAATGGTGGACGGACGAGAACTACTCCTACGGCTTTCTGGTGCCGTTGTTTTGCGCTTGGCTGGTGTACCGGCGGCGCAGCTGCTTACGCGAGCTCCCGCGCCAGCCGGCCGCCGGCGGCTGGGGGCTGGCGGCGCTGGCGGTGGCGATGTTGCTGGTCGGCCGGTTGGGGTCGGAGCTGCTGCTGACGCGGGTGTCGCTGCTGATCATGTTGGCGGGATTGATTGTCGCCCTGCTGGGCTGGGCGTGGCTGCGCGGGCTGGCGTTTCCCCTGGCCTTTCTGGGCTTCATGATCCCGTGGCCGACGTTGATCTACAACTTGGCCACCATCCCGCTGAAAGCCATTGCCACGCGTGCGGGGGTGGGCATGGTGGCCTGGACGCGGTTGCCGATCTTGCGCGAGGGCAATCTGATCGTTCTGCCCGGGTCGGTGCTCGACGTGGTGGCCGCGTGCAGCGGCATCCGCTCGTTGTTGGCGCTTTTGGCGCTGGCCACCGGTTACGGGTATCTGCTGGAGCCGGTGCCGTGGCGGCGCGTGGTGCTGGTGGCGGCGATGCCGCCGCTGGCGGTGGTGAGCAACGCCATTCGCATCGCGCTCACCATTCTGCTGACCTTCCGGTTCGGCACCGGCGCCAGCGAGGGCGTGTGGCACATGCTCACCGGGATGCAGGTGTTTGCCGTCGCCGTCCTCGGGCTGGTCCTGCTGCAGCGCGGGTTGCGGGCGTGGCCCGCCCACGCCGCGAGAGGAGGCCATGCCTAAGGGCATCGTCTCGGGCAACATGGCGCCGGGCTGGCGCTCCTGGGCGCTCGCGGCGCTGTTGCTGGGGGCGGCGTTGGGCATGAGCGCCTTCCTGCGGCCGTCACCGCCGCCGCGGGTACCGCCACTCGAGGAATTTCCCATGAGCTTGGGTTCCTGGCAGGGCAGCGCCACGCCCCTGCCGCCGGCAACCCTGGAGGCGCTGGATCTGCACGACTACCTCAACCGCGTCTACTTTGGCCGGGACCAGCAGGTGGTGGGACTCTACATCGCTTACTACCCGCAACAGACGTTCGGCGACGACATTCACTCCCCCAAGAATTGCCTGCCCGGTTCCGGCTGGGAGCCGCTGCAGAGCGGGTCCATGAGGCTGGCGGGAGCGTGGCCGGGCGGGGCGGACTCGATGACCGTCAATTCCTACCTGGTGGCGCGCGGCAACCAGCGCGAGCTGATCCTCTACTGGTACCAACAGCAGGGGCGAGCGATTCGCAGCGAGTACTGGAGCAAGTTCTATCAGGTGTGGGATGGGTTGCGGCGGCGGCGCAGCGATGCCGCGCTGGTGCGGGTGGCCATTCCCATGGACGGCGACCGCGCCCGCGCGGCGGCGCGCGGAGCCGCCTTTATCCGCCTCGTCATGCCACGGTTGCCGGAGTTCATTCCCGATTGAGGTACAAGCAGTTCAAGAAAGCAGGAGACGCCATGAAGTTTCTTGGGTCTGTGTTGATGCTCACCGCCGCCGGCCTGGGCCTGTTGAGCGCCGGGTGCGCGCATAATCCACAACAAGCCGCGAGCGATCTGCTGGCGGAGAGCCAAACCTATCAGCGCCAAGGCAAGGACGCCTCGGCCGAGATCGAGATCCGGCGGGCGCTGCAGTTGGAGCCGCGTTCCATCGCCGCCTACCGCGCCCTCGCCGATTTGGAGCTGAAGCAGCAGCACTGGACCTCCGCCTACGCGGCGCTGCGGGAGATTGTCGAGCTGGATCCGCAAAATGCCGGGGCGTGGCTGGATCTGGGCCGGCTCTATGTCCGCAATCGGGAGTGGGATAAGGCGCGGCAGGCGGCCGACACCGTGCTGGGAACCGAGGCGGGCAACGCCGCTGCCCATCAGTTGCTGGCGGTGATCGATGCCTCGAATCACGATGCCCAAGGCAGCCTGCGGGAGTTCCAGCGGGTGGCGCAACTGCGGCCCCAGGACCCGGAGGCGTGGATCAACCTCGCCCTGGCCGAGGCCGGCCAGCATCAAACCGCGGCCGCGGTTCAGGATTTGCAACGGGCGCTGCAAGTCGATCCCCACGCCGCGCTCGCCTACGCCGATCTCGCCAGCCTGCAGCAAGCCCAAGGGCAGACGCCGCAGGCGCAAGCCACGCTGCAGCGCGGCTTGGCTGCCAATCCCGATTCCATCACGTTGTGGATGGCCAAAGCGGGCATGGACTTTGCCCCGGCGCATCCCCAGGCGGCGGAGCAGGATGTGGCCAGCCTGCTCCGCCGCGCGCCGCATTCGGCCGCCGCGGCGCTGGCGGTGGGCCGGTTTGAGGCGCAGCATGGCGACTGGAAAGCCGCCATCGCTGCCGAACAGGCGGCGCTCGCGAGCGCCCCGGCCAACACCGGTCTGCAGGAGGCGCTGCTCGACGCCTATGTGCAAACCGCGCAATGGCAGCCGGCGCAGGCGCTCAGCCAGGCCGTGCTGAAACAGCATCCCGATGACCCCTCCGCGTTGCTGGCGCGGGCGCAGGCGCAGATCGCCCAGGGACAGGCGGCAGAGACGCTGCCCGAACTGCGGCAAATGGCGCAGCAGCATGCCAACTCGGCGCCAGTCCTCTACACCTTGGCCATGGCGGAGTGGCGGGACGGACACCTGGACCTGGGCACGCACGATGCGGAGCTGGCCTATAAGCTGGTCCCCAACGATCCCGCCTGTCTCGAACTGCTGTGCCGCATGTCGCTGCAGGGGGGCCAGACCGCGGCCGCCCGGCACTACGCCCAACTCTACGGCCAAGCGAGCGGCAACGCGGCCGCCGCCGACCGGCTGCTCGGCGAGGTCGAGCTGCAAAGCGGCGATGCTGCCCAGGCGGTGGGCGAGTTCAGCGCCGCCGGACTCGCCGCGTCCACCCAGCCCGGCGATCATATCCTGCTGGGACAAGCCGCCGAAGCCGCGGGGAAGTACCCGCTGGCCTTGCAGCAGTACCGCCAAGCGTTGCAGATGCAGCCGGACTCGATCGCCATCGCCGGCGATATCGTGCATCTCGATGCTCAACGCAAGGATTGGGCGGCCGCCCAAAAGGAGATCGCCACTTATATGGCGGCGCATCCCCACGATGCCGGCGGGCCGTGGCTGATGGCCACGTTCGAGCTGGCCCGCCATCAGGACGAGGCGGCAATCGAGCAGCTCCATCACGCGCTGCAGCTGCAGCCCGGATACCTGCAGGCCGAGCTGGATCTGGGACGCATCCAGCAGCAGAACAAGAACTGGGACCAGGCCGTCTACTGGTACCAGCAGGCGTTGCATCAGCAGCCGGAGTTTGCGCCGCTGCTCACCGCCGTGGGCAATATGTACCTTGAGCAGCGGCAGTGGGGCCCAGCGGAACAGTACTACCGGCGCGCGCTCAGCGCCCAGCCCGATTTCCCGCTCGCCGCCGCCAACTTGGCCTGGGTGGAGGCGGAGCAGAACCAGAATCTCACCGACGCCCTGGCCTGGGCGCAGCGGGCGGCGCAAGCGGACCCGCATGACACGCCGGTCGAGGATACCTTGGGTTGGGTGTATTACAAACTCGGCAGTTACCAGGCGGCGTTACCGGTCCTGCAGCAGTGCGTGCAAGCGTCGCCGCAGACGGCGATGTACCATTTTCATCTCGGCATGACTCAACTCGCCGCCGGCCAGAAACCCGCGGGCGCCAGCGAACTGCGGCAGGCGCTGGCGCTTCATCTCGCCGCGCCGGAAGCCGGGCAAGCCCGCGCCCGTCTGGAGGCGGCGGCGCCCTAGGCTCCCGCCGCCGCTCGGCATACCGGCCTCCACTCGACCGGCCACGGAGCCGGGGCACGGCCACAAGCTTCAGGCCGCTTGACCGCCGCGAGGCGAGATAGGACAGCCGCGTCATGTTCCTGGCCGGCCTAACCGCCCTCGCGCCGGTGGCGAGGCCGGGCCAGGGCCGTGGGGGATCGAAGTGCGCAATCGATTGCACAATCCACGGCTGGCGCGGGTGGCGAAGGAAAAAAATTTCCCCTGAAAGGGGAATTAAACCTCCGGCCGGAAGTCCTTTTCCGGCCTTTATTTGCGCGGCAATTCGCGCCGCTGACGGGCGCAATCGTCTGACAGGCCGGCGTTTGCTGCATTTTATTGCTCATAATCGCCCCAAGTCTGGAGGTGGCCATCGGGTTGCGTAGAACAGCCCAGAACGAGGACAACGCACCTGTCACATCCAGTCATACCGCCGAGTGTCGGTCCGAGGTTTCCCGCCGAAGACGAGCTGCCCGCCGACGAAATCCTGTTCGGCGTCAGCGAGGCCATGGCGCGTGTCCGGCTGATGCTGAGCCGGGTGGCGAGCACCCGCATTCCGGCGCTGGTGCACGGCGAGAGTGGGACCGGCAAGCAGTTGATCGCGCGCGCTCTGCACGCGCAATCGCCCTGGAAAGACGCTCCGTTCGTGCAAGTCAACTGTCCCTCGCTGCCCGCCAATCTGGTGGAGAGTGAACTGTTCGGTTACGAGCCGGGGGCGTTCACCGGAGCCGGCCAGACCAAACCCGGCCGGGTGGAGATGGCCGACGGCGGCACCCTGTTCCTGGACGAAATTGGCGATTTTGCCCTGGATCTTCAGGCCAAGCTGCTGCAACTCCTGCAGGATGGCCATTTCGCCCGCATCGGCGCCAACACCGAGCGCATGATTCAAGCGCGGATCGTGTGTGCCACCAACCGTGACCTTGAGCGCGATGTCGAGCGCGGCCTGTTCCGGCGTGACCTGTACTACCGCATCTCCGCCCTGGTCATCGTGCTGCCGCCGCTGCGCCAGCGCGCCGAGGATATCCCCGGGCTGGTGCAATACTTCCTCGGCCTTTATAGCGAGCGTTATCAGCGTCCGGTACCGCCGGTCTCCGGCGCCTCACTCCGCCAGTTGTGCGAGTACTCCTGGCCCGGCAACGTGCGCCAGTTGCAGAACCTCATCAAGCGCCTGGTGATTTTGGGAACTGAGGACGTCATCACGCGAGAAATGGCGCCCCGCAGCCAGCAGGAGTTGGGGCTGGACTATGACCAGGATTCCGACCTGTCGCTGAAGGAAATCACCCGGCAAACGGTCGAGAAGCTCGAACGCGTCGTGATCGCGCGCACCCTGCAAAAGCACAATTGGAGCCGGCGGCACGCCTCCCGCTCCTTGCAGATCAGCTATCGCGCGCTGCTCTATAAGATCAAAAGACTCGAATTGCCGTCGAAGCGGACCCCCAATCCCGCCCCTGGTGAGATTGAGTAGTCAGGATGATTGCAGCATGGTTTCCAGCATGAATCGATTGGACTCTCTATGGTTGGCGGCGGCCTTGGCGCTAGGGCTGGGAGTGGCGCCGGCGAGCGCTCAGCAAGCGGGCGTCACGCACCGCGCCGCGGCCGGCGCCGCTGGAGCGGAGACGCCGGCGGGCTCCCGCACCGCCCCCCCGCCAGCATCGGCTCAAGCCGGCTCCAACAGCTCCAGTCCTGCGTCCGCCAACGCCACTGGCGCCGCCAGCGACGATCCGGAATATGAGATCGGCCCGGGCGACGTGCTGGCCATTGATGTGTGGAAAGAGCCCGAGATCAGCCGGGCGCTGCCGGTCCGTCCCGACGGCCGCCTCACCCTGCCCTTGGCCGGCGAGCTGAAGGCGCAAGGGTTGACCACCGAACAGTTGGCGGCGGAGATCACCGAGCGCCTCACAAAATACATCGATCATCCCGCGGTTACGGTGATGGTGCAGGACGCGCAAAGCCGCCGCTACAACATCCTGGAGATGGTGAACCATCCCGGCAGCTTCGCCCTGAATCAGCCCACCACCGTGCTGGATGCCATCGCCCAGGCGGGCGGTCTGCGCGATTTCGCCCACCCGGCAAAAATCTACGTCATCCGCAAGGTCGACGGTGTCGAGTGGCGCTACCCCTTCAACTACGACGACGTCAGCCGCGGGCTTCGTCCGGAGGAGAACATCCTGCTCAAACCGAATGACATCGTGGTGGTGCCGTGAGCCATTTCGGTTCCATCGGCCGCTGGGGTGCGCTGGCGGCGCTGGGGTTGGGAGTGCGCCTGTGGGCGCAGGCCCCGGCGGCCGCGCCGGCGGGCGGCTGGCAGACCTCGGCGCAGGTGATGCAGGGATTTGATACGAACGTGCTGCTATCGGCCACCAATCCGCAGGGGGCGGCCAACACGCAGTACCAATTCAGCTTGGGGCGCAACTGGGTTGGCCCGCGCAGCAGCTTCTCCGTCAGCTTTAGCCCGCAAGGCGCGGTCTATGCCAGCCACTCGGCGTTGAACTATGTAGCGGAGTCCTATGAGCAATCCTGGACCTACGCTTGGCAGCACAGCACGTTGACGTGGTTGTCGAGCGTGCAGCACATGCCGGAGCGCGCCAGCCAGTCGCTGGGGATCGGCGGCGGAGCTGCCGGTGCGGCCGCGGGCAGCCTGTCGCTGGCGCTGGCGACGGTGCTGACCAGTGGGACCTCATCGCTGAGTTTCACTCACCAGTACAGCCCACGCTCGAGTTGGTCGGCCAGCGGTACGGTGGGCCTGCAGGTCTTCAGCCAGGATGTTCAATTGCTGGCCAGTCTGGCTCCCGGCAATCCGCTGACGCTGCAGGCCGCGGACTCGCGTTCCCACTCCGCCGGCGCCGGAGTGAGCTGGTCGCACAAGTTGACCGAGCGCCGATCGGTGGCGCTGAGCGCCAACGCCAGCCCGATGTGGTACAGCAACCCGGCGCGCACGCTTCTCTACAGCAGCCTGCAGGCCTCCGTCCAGCAGCAGCTGGGCGCCGGCATGATGTTGTCGGTGGGCGGCGGCCCCGCCTGGAACCGCAGTCTGGATACGGCGGCGGGCATCGGCGCGCTGCCCGGCACGAGCTACACCGCCAACGCCGGTCTGACCATGCAGCGCGGCCGCACCCAGTACGGCGTGACCTGGGATCGATCCGAGCAGGCCAGCATGGTCCCGGGCGGGGTCACGACGCAGCTGTTGGGCCTGCAATATAGCGTGCGGTGGGGATCGTCCTGGTCGGCCAGCGCCAGCGCAGGCTACAGCCAGTATGCCGCGGTCACCGGCGCGGCCGGCGCCGGACAGGGCGGCACCTACCTGGCCGGACAGATCAATTACCGCATCGCCACGGATTGGTCGCTGCAGACTGGTTTCAACTTCAACAGCCAATTCCTGCCCACCGCCGGCGGCGGCTCCGTGCCGCTACGCCGCGCCCACGTCAGCTTTGGCCTGAGCTACCAGTCAGGAGGATCGCGCTAACCCGCGCCCACGCCATGTCTCGCCGCCCCATTACCAGCCCGCTCGAATACCTCCAGATCGCCCGCCGGCGTTGGATCTGGATCGTGGCGCCGGCCGTGCTGATTTCCGGCCTGGTCGTCGCCGGCGCCCGCAAACTCCCCAAGGTGTACCAGTCGGAGGCGCTGATTTTGGTCGAGCCCCAAAAGGTGCCCGCCGACTTCGTGAAACCCACCGTGAGTGGCAACGTGTCCCAACGGCTGGAGTCCATTGAAGAGCAGATCCTGAGCCGCACCCAGCTCAGCCAGATCGTCCAGAAATATGGTCTGTACCGCGGTTCCAGCCTGAGCCTCGACGGCCAGGTGGCGCAGCTGCAAAACGACATTCAAGTCACCCCGATCTTTGACCCGGATCAGCGCCCGATCCAGGTGACGGCTTTCAGAATCACCTACCAGGGCAGCGACCCGGTGCTACTGCAGCAGGTCACGCGCGATCTGTCGGCGCTGTTCATCTCCGAGAACCTCAAGGTCCGCGCCCAGCAGGCGCAGGGCACCGAGGCGTTCATTGACAGCCGCCTGGCCGACGCCGATCAGCAATTGCAGAGTGTGGAGACGCAGTTGCGCGAGCTCAAGAGCACCTACATGGGCAGCCTCCCGGAACAGGAAGGCGCCAACCTGCAGGTGATGGGCCAGTTGCAGTCAGTGACGCAGGCCGACGCCGAGGCGTTGGCGCAGGCGCAGCAGCAGAAGACCTACCTCACCTCCCTGAACCAGGCCGTGGACGGCGTCGCCAGCGCGTATACCTCGCCGGCGCCGCCCAGCGCCGCCGAGCAGGCGCTGCATAAAGCCCAATCCGATCTCGCCGTGGCCGAGCAGATGTACACGCCCGAACATCCGGACGTGATCCGGCTCAAAGCGCAGGTCCAGGCGCTGGAGTCGCAGGTGAAAGCCCCCGCCCCCGCCTCACCCGCGCCCGCCAAGGCGAAGGCGAACTCCGCCGGCACGCCCCAATTGTCGCCCCAAGTGCGGGGGCAGATCGCGTTGCTCGACGAGGAAATCCAGCAGCGCACCAAGAACCAGGCCGCCACCCAGGCCAAGATCGCGCAAATGCAGGCGCGCATCGAGCGTCTGCCCGAGGTTGAAGAAAAGTTAACGAATTTGACCACCGCTTATAACGCCGCCAAAGCCAACGATGACGCCCTGCGGCAGAAGAAGGACGCGGCCTCCATGGCGGCCGCCATGGAACAGCAGGCCGAAGGCGAGGAGTTCCGCATCGTGGACCCTGCCAGCCTGCCGCAGAATCCCATCAGCCCCAATCTGGGGCGGATCGACGCCATGGGGGTGCTGGGCGGCTTGCTGCTGGGCGTGGGCCTGGCGGGGGTGGTGGAAATGCGGGATCCGGTGATCCGCTCGGAAGCCGATGTCCTGTTCTACACGCAGGTGCCCATGTTGGCGGTGCTGCCCGACATTCAGCCGGGACGGCCGCGGACGTCCCGGAAATTAAGACTCACGGCCGGAGGGCGCCAGTAGCACGCCATGTATCTTGACTATTATCAGCTGCGCGAATATCCGTTCACCTTGGTGAGCGATCCGCGGTTCTTGTACTTCGGCGAGGGCCACAAGGAGGCGATGGCCGGCCTGCTCTACAGCTTGCGCGAGCGTAAGGGCGTGTCGCTGCTGCTGGGCGAGCCCGGCACCGGCAAGACCACCGTGCTGGCCGCCGTGCTGGAGATGCTGCCGGGCGGCGTTCACGCCCAATCCCTCGACAGCCCGCTGCATGCCACGCCGGAAGCGGCGCTGCAGGCCATCGTGCGCGGCTTTGGACTCGCCGCGGGCGATGGCCTGAGCGCCAACCTGGCCGCCTTGCAGACCTACCTGCAGGAGCGCCACGCCGCCGGCGAGTGCGTGCTGCTGATCATCGACGAGGCCCAGGACTTGAACCCCATGGTGCTGGAGCAGGTGCGGCTGCTGACCAATCTTGAGCATCGTGGCCACAAGCTTTTGCAGATCATGCTGTCGGGCCAGCCCGAGTTGGCCGAGCACCTGCGCTTGGCGAACGGCCGGGCGTTGCATCAGCGGGTGGCGGTGCGCTGTCACTTGGAGGCGCTGAGCGGTCCCGAGGTGCAAGCCTACCTGAGCGCGCGCCTGGAGCGCGCCGGAGCCCAGCGTGGCTTGTTCGAGGCGCCGGCGGTGGACCGTATTCACCAGCTCTCGGCGGGCGTGCCCCGGGTGATCAACGTCATCGCCGATCACTGCCTGCTGGCTGGCTTCGCCGCCCAGGCGCCCCAGGTGAACCGCGCGCTGGTGGATCGCGTGGCCGTCAAATTGGAGATGCGGCCCCCTATGGCGGCGGTCCCGACACCCGCAGCAGCCGCAACGGCGGTAGCGGCCATCCCGGCGACAGCGCCGCCGGTGGCGCCCGTTTCCGGCCGTGGATCGCGGCTGCCCGGAGTCTTGCAGCGCTTTGCCAGCGGGTGCGCCCGCTACGCCGGCTTCGCCCCCAGCGGGGATTAGCCGCACCGTATCGAGAGAGCTAACGACCTTCATGGGATTGTTTTTTACAGCTTTAGAACGCGCCGAGCAGAACCCCGCGGCTGTCGCCGACGAGGCGCCCGACAAGGTTCCCAACCAGGCCCCCGCCGCGCCGGGTGGGCCGCCCGCGCCGGTCCGGACCTGGGAGGAGGCCGCGCAGCGCGATCTCGCCGGCTATCCGCTGGCGACACCTGCGGCGTCGGCCATCCAGCCCACCGCCGCTGTGGCGGGGGAGGCTCCCGCTGAACTACGGGCGGGGGTGGAGTGGGATGCCGCCAGCCTCGGCGCCGCCGCCGTGCCCTCGGGTATGGCCAAAGAGCAGTACCGCATCCTGCGCAGCCGCCTGCTGGAAGCGATGCACAGCCGCGATCTCCGCACCGTCCTGATTACCAGTGCCACCCCGGGCGAAGGCAAAACCATGGTGGCCGCCAACCTGGCGCTGCAGATCAGCGCGCTTGGGGAACACCGGGTGTTGCTGATTGACGCCGACTTGCGCCGCGCCGGCTTGAGCGCGAGCGTGCGCCCGGCCCCGCTCGCCGGCCTCGGCGATTACCTGAAAGGCGATGCCAGTCTGGCCGAGGTGCTGTTCAATTTCACGCCCTGGCTGAGCATCCTGCCCACGCGCCCGACCCAGGACGTGGCGCCGGAGTTGTTGTCCGGCCAAGGCATGGTCGAGTTGCTGCAGCACGCGCGCCAGAGCTACGACCTGGTGCTGCTGGACGGCGCGCCGGTGGGGCCGGTGGCGGATAGCCGCATCCTGGCGCGCTTGGCCGACGCCGCGCTGCTGGTGGTGCGGGCCGATACCGCCCCCACCGAGGAGATCGCGCGGGCGGCGGAGATGCTGCGTCCGCGGCTGCTGGGCAGCGTCCTTAACGGTGCGCAAGAGAAGCCGCGCCGGGGCTACGGTAGCGGCTATTACGACGCCCCCGCCACTCCGGCGGAGCCCGCGGACGTCAAGGAGCCCGCTTGATCAAGGTGCTCAACCAGTACTTCCCGCGCCGGTGGGCGGTGCTGCTGATCAGCGAAAGCCTGCTCATTCTGCTGGCGCTGACCACGGCGGTGACGTTGGACTCGCAATTCGGCCCCTCCACCGCGCCGCTGCTGCAGGTGCTGCCCAAGGTGGTGCTGATCACCCTGATTTGCCAAGTGTGCCTGCACTATGGCGATCTTTACGCGCCCGAGGGCCGCTCCACCGCCAGCGAAGTGGTGGCGCGGATGCTGCAGGCGCTGGGTCTGGCCTCCCTGATGCTGGCCCTGGTTTATTGGCTGCTGCCGCAGGTGCGGTTGAGCACGAGTCTGGTGGTGGGATCGGTGATCGCCATCCTGCTCCTGCTGGTGGGCTGGCGCCGGGCCATGGACGCCGCCCTGCGTTGGGCTCAGCGTGTCTACCCCTCGAACGAACGGGTGTTGGTGCTGGGGGCCGGCGAACGCGCCCTGGCGCTGGTGCACGAACTCCTCGAGCACCCCCAATTGGGGCTAACGCTGGTGGGCATGGTCGCGGAGACCGGCATGGGCGAACTCGAGTCGTCAGGCGCGGGCGCTAGCGCCGGCATTCCCGGCGTTCCCGGCATTCCTGTCCTGGGCGAGCTGGCCGACGTGTCGGGCGTGATCGCCCGCCACCGCCCCAGCCGAGTGGTGCTGGCGTTGGAGGATCGCGCCCGGGCGCTGCCCGCGCAGCCGCTGATGGGGGCCTGGGCGGCGGGCATTTGCATCGAGGAAGCCCCGACGCTGTTCGAACGCGTGACCGGCCGCATTCCCCTGGATCACATCCGCCCCAGTTGGCTGTTCCTCTCCGACAGCTTCTACAAGTCCGGGCGCATGCGCTTTTACAAGCGCGCCAGCAGCGCGACGGCGGCGCTGCTCGGCCTGATCGTGCTCAGTCCGGTGCTGCTGCTGGCCGCCATCGCCATCAAGCTCGATTCGCCCGGCCCGGTCATCTATCGCCAGCAGCGGGTGGGATTGCACGGGCGGCCTTTCGATATTTTCAAGTTCCGCTCCATGCGCACCGATGCCGAAAGTGGGACTGGACCGGTGTGGGCGCAGGCGCAGGACCCCCGCATCACGCGCGTGGGACGCTGGCTGCGCACGCTGCGCCTTGACGAGTTGCCGCAGTTGTTCAACGTGCTGCAGGGCACAATGAGCATCGTCGGCCCGCGGCCGGAACGGCCACGTTTTGTCGAGGAGTTCCGCCGTGATATCCCCTATTACGAACTGCGGCACAGCGTGGCGCCGGGCATTACCGGCTGGGCCCAGGTGAGCCGCGATTACGGCGCCAGTGTGGAGGATGCCCGCGAAAAGCTGGAGTACGACCTCTTCTACATCAAGAACCT
>JANWJU010000081.1 GCA_025451775.1 Terriglobales bacterium | reverse complement strand
GCTATCCGTGATTGATCGCGTCGCCGTTCATGTGAAAACCGGCGAGCCAGTGCGTCCCGCTGTAGTTGCGTGCCCCGGAGCTGGAATACCCGCTCCATTGGGTTCGATCCTGGCGGGGTTCCTTCGCGTGCGTGGCGCCCGTGCCCGCGCTCAACAGGTGCAGCTTCCCCGAGCTGGTGAGGTTCGCCCGCCGCCCCTGCAGCAGCCAGCGGGCGCGCGTGCCGGACACATAGACGCCCGGCTGTTCCTCTATTTCAATGCGTCCCATGGACATGTTGGACTCGACCCTGTTCCGGTAAACGCCGGCCATCATGGCGGTTGAGGCAGCTTGGAATCGCCCCGAGCAGAGCGGGGCAACGAGAGGCAGTGCCGCTCGTGCGCCGCCACGCCGACCCGCGCATCCCCAGCGGTGTCGGCCACGCCGACCCGCGCATCCCCAGCGGTGTCGGCCGCCGGGGTCCCCAGCGCGCAGCGCAGGGGTGGCAGCGGCAGCGGCCCAGCGAAAAGTGGCGAACCAAATTTCGCACCCTCGAATCCGGCGGGCTGCCCGGGCCATGCCGCCGGCCCCTTGCCGTTCGTCATGGACTTAATCTGTCTGCGCGCCCACTTACTGGCTGCGCCTGTGTTGTTGGTTACGACCGTATAGACGCCGGCGTTGCCCCGCAGGTTGGCGTGCGGGCAGCTCACATTTCTGCCACGAAACCGCTGCAATCGCGGCCGTTTGCTGTAACAGCGATGTTGCGGAATCGCCGCCGCCTCGGCCCTGCTGGCGCATGTCTAACTATCTATGAAGTGCGCTCCGCCGCCCCCCACTCACCGCACGGCGCTGTGCCTTGTGAAACTCTATCTCGAACTCGACCGCGCCCCCCGCACGCGCCCCTTGCCGCCAGCACTGGTCGACCGCTGTGCCTGGTGGTTGCCTTGGCTGCACCGCCGCCGCCGGGCGCCGTGGACGACGCTCCGCTCCGCCCTCCTCGCCCGCCTCCTCGAACGCGCCGTTCCCCCTGCCACCTTGGGCGACCGCAGCGCCCCGCTCTGGGGTGCGTTGCACGTCATCAACTTCCACCGCGGCCCATCCGATGGAGGCAGCTTGGAGATGCCACGAGCACAGCGGGGCAACGAGCGGCAGTGCCGCTCGTGCGCCGCCACGCTGCGGGAGCGGCCCAGCGAAATATTGCGAGCCACCTGGCGGGTGCAGTGCTGGTAGCTCGGAAAAGCAGCGCGGAGACGTAGGAGCACTGGGGCTGGACCTGCGCCTTTGCTATGCTGGACGAGAAGGCCTCGTGCGCTGCGCGCGGGGACAGGGGAAATCGTGCCGTCAGCCTCGCTTCATGGTCTGGATCCACTCGCCGCCCTGCCGGGCGGCGACATTGGCTTGTTGGGGGAATCCCTATTTCCCCCCGGTCCCGTGCCTGAGGTTCGGATCGCCGGCGCCGCCGCCCCCGTCCTCCTCGCCTCCAACCGCCTGCTCATGGCCCGTGTTCCGGAAGGGGCCGTTTCCGGCCCGGTGGAGATGGCGCTGGCCTCCGGTCCGCCTCTGCTCTCCCCGCTCAATCTCGAAGTCGCCGTGCTTATTGCGGAAAATCTGCACCCGGTGTGCAACCCTGCCTTCGATCCCGAGGGCAACATCGTCGTGACCCTCAGCGGCAGCCGCGGCCAGAAAACCCCCGTCAGTCTCTTTCGGCTCGACGCCAACTATTCCCTCAAGGCTTGGAGCAGCGCCATTACCAACCCCAGCGGTCTGGCCTTCGACCGCTCCGGTACTCTCTTTGCCTCGAGCCGGTTCGACGGCTCCGTCTACCGCGTCGCTGCCAATGGCACCACCAGCGTGTATGCCGAGAGCCTTGGTGTCGCCACCGGCATCGCCTTCGATCAGAACGACGAGCTCTACGTCGGCGACCGCAGTGGCACCATCTTCAAAATCGACCGGGAAGGCAAAACTTTCGTCTTTGCTACCCTCGAACCCAGTATCGCCGCCTACCATCTGGCGTTTGGCCCCGACCGCTTCCTCTATGTCTCCGGGCCCAGCACCTCCAGCTACGACGCGATCTGGCGGATTAGCCCGACCGGCGTGGTGGAATCGTTCTTCCGCGGCCTCGGCCGCCCGCAAGGCCTGGCTTTTGATGCCCAGGGCGGGCTTTTGATCGCGGCCTCCTATCGCGGCCGGCGCGGCATTATTCGCATCACACCCGCCGGAGATGCCGCCTGTGTTGTGAGTGGTAATAACCTCGTGGGCTTGGCCTTCTCTCCTGGTGCCCGGCCGGCATTGATTCTTGCGACCAACAACGCGCTCTACAACTTGGCGTGGCCGACTCCAGGGTTGTCATTGCCGCCTCAACCCCGCGCATGAAGGCCGAAATCCTGGCGATCGGCACCGAGCTGCTGGGCGCCACCCGCCTCGACACCAACTCTCTGGAACTCACCCGCGAGTTGGCGGCGCTGGGCATGGAGGTCGTTGCCAAGCACGTGCTGCCGGACCGTACCGCTGATCTCGCCGCCTCCATAGCCGCGGCCACGGCACGTGTGCCGCTCGTCATCTGTACCGGCGGACTTGGCCCCACCGAAGACGACCGCACCCGCGATGCAGCGGCCTTGGCGCTTGGCTGTTCACTGCTGCGGGATCCCGTGGCCGAGGCCTGGATCCGCAATTTCTTTGCCCAGCGCCAGCGTGCCATGCCGCCAGCGAATCTACGCCAAGCCGACCGCTTGGCCTCTGCCGAGTGGCTCCCCAACACGACCGGGACCGCCCCCGGCCAGTGGTGTCCCACGCCCTCCGGCTGGCTCGCTCTGCTCCCTGGACCGCCGCGGGAAATGCGCCATGTCTTCCACAACGCCCTCCGCCCCCGCCTGCGCGCCCTCGCCCCGCCGCACGCCTTCTTCACCTCGGTTCTCTGTCTCGCTTCGGTCTCCGAATCCGATGTGGACGCCGTGGCGGCGCCCTTGTACCGCGTCTGCGACAATCCGGAAACCACCATCCTGGCCACCGGCGAACCCCAAATCGAGCTGCATTTTCGTGCTTCCGCCTCCACCCTCGCCGCCGCGCAAGCGCTCGCTGACGGCCTCGCTCAACAAGTCGAACGCCAGCTCATCGCCGCCCTCGGCGATGTGGTCATTAGCCATCAAAGCGAGCCGCTCGCCAGCGCCGTGGGCCGGCGCCTCGCCGCCCGCGGCCAGACCCTCGCCGTGGCAGAGAGCTGCACCGGCGGTTTATTGGGCGCACGCTTGACGGATTCACCCGGCGCCTCCGAGTTTTTCCTGGGAGGCGTAATCAGCTACAGCAACTCCGCGAAGGTCGACCTCTTGGGCGTCTCCCCTGAGTTGCTGGATTCCGACGGCGCCGTCAGCGCCGCCTGCGCAGAAGCCATGGCCGAAGGTGTACGCCGCCGCTTCGCCGCCGATTGGGGACTCGCCGTCACCGGCATCGCCGGCCCTTCCGGCGCAACTCCGTCCAAGCCGGTGGGCATGGTCTATATCGGCCTGGCCGCGGCCGGCCAGCCACCGAAACACCTCCATCTGGCTCTGCACGGCGATCGTGATCGCATTCGCCGCTTCAGCGCTCAGCGCGCCTTGCACGAGCTGTTCCGCCACCTGCGGTAAACGCTTAGTAGCGCAGCAGCTCGCCCATGGCGCGGTGCAGGTCCGCGGTTTGCGGTAGCGTGGCCTCTTCCAGCCCGGGCTGATAGGGGCAGTACACATCCTGGGCGGCAACGCGCCGCACCGGAGCGTCGAGATCCTCGAACAACTCCTCACCGATGCGGGCCGCGATCTCCGCTCCATAGCCCCAACTCAGCGTGTCCTCGTGGGCGACCAGCACCCGCGATGTCTTCTTGACCGATGCCGCAATCGCTTCCCAGTCATAGGGCGCCAGCGACCGCAAGTCCAGCACTTCGACCTCTGCTCCGCCTTCACGCGCCAGCCGCTCGGCTGCCTGCAGCGCCCGCTGCACCAGCGCGCCATACGTGATCACGGTCAGATCCGTTCCCGTCCGCGCCACTGCCGCCCGGCCGAACGGAATGCAGAAATCCTTCCCCGGATGCGCGCCCCGGTTGAACGGCTCCCGGTACAGGCGCTTGTGCTCGAGAAACAGCACCGGATCCTCGCTGCGCAGCGCCGTCCGCAGCAGGCCGCACGCATCCACGGCGGTGGCCGGCATGATCACCCGTAGCCCGGGGATATGGGTGAAAATCGACTCGCCCGACTGGCTGTGGTAAATCGCCCCACCCGTCAGGTAACCGCCGATCGGGATCCGCAGCACCAGCGGTGCCGCAAACGCCCCCATCGATCGCCAGCGCAGCACCGCCAGCTCATCCCGGATCTGCATCATCGCCGGCCAGATGTAGTCGAAAAACTGGATTTCGGGCACTGGTTTCAGCCCCCGCGTCGCCATCCCCGTCGCCCGTCCCACGATCGCTGCTTCGGCGATGGAGGTATTGAAGACGCGGTCGCCAAACTGCCGCTGCAACCCCGCCGTCACCTTGAACACGCCGCCTTTGCCCATGACGCTCTTCAAGCTCTCGACGCGTGAGCCGTCCGCGACGTCCTCGCCAAACACCAGCACCCGGGGATCGCGCTCCATCTCCTCCTGCAGCGTGGTGTTGATCAGGTCCACCATGGTCATGGGTGAGCCGGAGGGCGCCGCCGTTCGCACAAACGAGTCTGAAGTGGGATCGACGTCGGAAGAGTAAACGTGCTCCAGCAGTGTCGCCGGTGAGGGCGGCGGCGACGCCAGTGCCGTCTCGGTGGCCGTCGCAATCGTGGCTTCGATCTCGGCCTCGATCCCCGCGATTGTAGTTTCGGTCGCCCACCCCTCGTCCAGCATGCGTTGCCGCAACCGTGCCAGTGGATCGCGCGCGGCGTCTGCTTCCAACTCGTCCGCGTGCCGGTACTGCCGCTGGTCCTCGGAGAACGAATGCGAGTACAACCGCACGACCTGTGCATGCACCAGCGCTGGCCCCGCTCCCGCGCGGCAATGCCGAATCGCGCGCGCCATCGCCCCATAGCTGGCGATCAGGTCGCAGCCGTCACACGCCTCCACCCGCAGGTGCGGAAACCGCTCGACCTGCTCCGAGATTGGCACCCCCGCCGCTTGCATCTCTGCTGGAACTGAAATCGCGTACCCATTGTCCTGAATCAGAAATACTACCGGCAGCCGCTCCCGGCAGGCGCCGTTGATGGCTTCCCAAAACTCGCCTTCGCTGGTGGCGCCTTCCCCCGCGCTGACCAGGACCACTTCGTCCTGCTCAAACGGCGCCGCTTGCGGATGCGGGTTGTGCTGCAGCCACTCCTGCACCTCCGGATGCCGCTGCAGATATCGGCCGCCGTCGGCGCACCCCACCGCCTGCAGAAACTGCGTGCCCGTGGGGCTGGAACTGCTGACAATGTGCCGCTCCGCATCGCTCCAGTGCGATGGCATCTGCCGTCCGCCCGAAGCTGGGTCCGCTGCTGCCCCCACGCCTTGCAGCAGCATCGACTCCACGCTCACTCCCATCCGCAGGCACAGCGTCCGGTCCCGGTAATACGGATATAACCAATCGTACCCAGGCCGCAGTTGGTCTCCCGCAGCCGCCTGCACCGCCTCGTGTCCGGCGGCGCTGATTTGAAAAAAAATCTTCTGCTGCCGCTTCAGCAGGATCTCCCGGTCGTCGAGCCGCCGCGAGAGCCGCATCACACGGTAAAGAGCCACGATCCGCTCAGGGGACAGTGCCGGCTCCAGGCCGGCCGTGGCACTAGCTGATTCCACTTTTAGTGGCATGACGGTATGCGGCCGGAGCCGCCCCGGATTACAGCTTGTACAGCTCCCGTAGGTGCCGGCTCTGCGCCCGGCTCACCGGCACTTCGCTCTGCTTCTTGTCGTCCATGCGCAGTTGAAAGCTGCTGTTGAACCAGGGCACAACCTCCCGAATATGATTCAAGTTGATCAGATACGAACGGTGCGCTCTCCAAAAACACGGCGCATCCAGCGCGGCTTGCAGCTCCTCGATGGTGCGAAAGCTGGCCTGTCCCTCCAACTGCTTGGTAGCGATGGTGATCACACCATCTTCCACCCGCGCGAACACAATCTCCCGCGGATCCAGCAAGATCTGCCGTCCGTTCGTCCGCACCAACACTTTCGTCATCGCTGGCGCGTTCCGGTTGTCCAGAATCCGGATCACCCGGTCGATCTTGCCCTCGACCGATTCGCCTGCTTGCAGATGGCGCTTCACCTTTTCCACCGTCTTGGCCAAACGCTCCTGGTCGAACGGCTTCAGCAGGTAATCCACCGCGTTCACGTCGAACGCCTGCAGCGCGTACTGATCGTGCGCCGTCGCAAACACCAGAAACGGTACCGGCAGATGTTTGCTCTCCAACATCTTGACCGTGGCGAATCCATCGAGCCCGGGCATCTGCGCATCCAAAAACAGCACGTCCGGCTGATGCTGCTTCACCAGCTTCACCGCCTCCACCCCATTTTGCCCGGTGGCGACCACCTCGACCTCCGGGAAGCTGCCCAACAGGAACCGCAGCTCCTCCCGCGCCAGCTTCTCGTCGTCTACGATGACTGCCGATATCGCCATGTTTCCCTGTTTAGTATACCCACGCCGCGCCGCCACTCTCCGGTTTCCATGGGAAGGTGATAAGGTGCAAGTTGAATGCTTCCTAAACGCTCGTCGCCATCCGCGCCTCTGCCGTCGGCATGGCAACTGACCGACGTTGATCTGCATTGGTTCCGCGAAGGCCGCCACCTTCGTCTCTACCAGAAGCTTGGAGCCCACATTCAGCCCGTTGCCGCGGGTTCGCCCGCCAGCACCCATTTTGCCGTTTGGGCCCCCAATGCGGAGCAGGTCGGTGTCATCGGAGATTTTAACTCCTGGAATCCTCTCGCCGCGCCTCTCCATCCCCAGGCGGACTCTGGTATTTGGGCCGGCGCCGTCGCCGGCGTCGGCTCCGGTGCCATCTACAAGTTCGCGATCCGGCCCCGCGGCACCACCACATGGTTGCAAAAGGCCGATCCCTTCGCCTTCAGCGCCGAAGTGCCACCCCGCACCGCTTCCGTCGTTGCTGACCTGCACTATGACTGGTCCGATCGCGAGTGGATGCAATCGCGGCATCAGGCCAATTCGGCCGCCGCCCCCCTGTCGATTTACGAGCTTCACCTCGGCTCCTGGATGCGCGTCGTCGAGGAAGGCAACCGCTCCCTCACCTACCGTGAACTCGCTCCCCGCCTCATCGACCACCTCCAAGCCTCCGGTTTTACCCACGTCGAATTCCTGCCCCTGATGGAGCACCCCTTCTTCGGCTCCTGGGGCTACCAAGTCACTGGTTACTTTGCTCCTACCAGCCGTTTCGGCTCGCCCCAGGATCTGATGTTCCTGGTCGACCAACTCCACCAGCACGGCTTTGGCGTCATCCTCGATTGGGTTCCGTCCCACTTCCCCAACGATCCCCACGGCTTGGCCGAATTCGACGGTACCCACCTGTTCGAGCATGCCGATCCCCGCCAAGGTTTTCACCCCGATTGGCACTCCTGCATCTTCAACTACGGCCGCCACGAGGTCCGCAGCTTCCTGCTCAGCAATGCGCTCTTTTGGCTCGACCTCTACCACGCCGACGGTCTGCGCGTCGATGCCGTGGCCTCGATGCTCTACCTGGACTACTCTCGCCAGCCGGGCGAGTGGATCCCCAACTCCTTCGGCGGCCGCGAAAACCTCGACGCCATCAGCTTTCTCCGCCAGTTCAACGAGGATGTCTACGCCAACTACCCGGATGTCCAAACCATCGCCGAAGAATCCACCTCTTGGCCCATGGTCTCCCGCCCCACCTACGTCGGCGGACTCGGCTTTGGCATGAAGTGGGATATGGGTTGGATGCACGACATCCTAGCCTTCATGTCCCACGACCCCATTCACCGCCGCTTCCACCACGGCGAGCTCACCTTCCGCCAGCTCTACGCCTGGCACGAGAATTTCGTCCTGCCCCTCTCCCATGACGAGGTGGTCCACGGCAAGGCCTCGCTCTTGTCAAAAATGCCCGGCGATGAGTGGCAGCGGTTCGCCAACCTCCGCGTCCTGCTCGGTCTCCAATTTGGCCAGTGCGGTAAGAAGCTCCTTTTCATGGGCGACGAGTTTGGCCAAGGCAACGAGTGGAACCACGACTCCAGCCTCGAATGGCACCTCCTGCAATATCCGGTGCACGCCGGCATGCTGCGCTGGACCTCGGACCTGAACCGCCTCTACCGTTCCACCCCGGCCCTTCATGTCCTCGATTTTGATCCCCGCGGGTTTCAATGGATCGACTGCGCTGACGCCCTGCAGAGCACGATTAGCTGGCTGCGCCTCGGCCCCTCCGGAGCGTCGGACAGTGTTCTGGTCGTCTGCAACCTGACCCCCGTACCGCGCCTCGATTTCCGTGTCGGCGTGCCCCTTGCGGGGTTTTGGCAGGAACTGTTGAACAGCGATGCCGAGCTCTACGGCGGGAGCGGCGTCGGCAACTTCGGCGGTGTCGCCACCACCGGCCAGCCATGGCACGGCCAGCCCGACTCTGTATCCATCAGCCTTCCGCCGCTGGCCTGTGTCTTCTTTCGGAGCCCGCGGTAGATGGCCCTGGCGCAGCGGTTCCTATGTCTCCACGGCCACTTCTACCAGCCGCCGCGGGAAAGCCCCTGGTCGGGGGTGATTGAACCGCAGCCCTCGGCTCAGCCCTTCCATGACTGGAACGAACGCATTGCCGCCGAGTGCTATACCTCCAACACTGCCGCCCGCATTCTGGATGAGCATGGCAACCTGATCGCCACCAGCAACAATTACGCTCACATCAGCTTCGACTTCGGTCCCACCCTCCTGTCCTGGTTGGAAACCGCCGCCCCCGCCGCCTACGCGGCCATTCTGGATGCGGATCGCTCCTCCCGCGGCGCCATCGCCCAAGCCTACAATCACATGATCATGCCGCTCGCGAACGCGCGCGACCGGGCCACCCAAATCCTCTGGGGCAGCCGCGATTTTCGCTACCGCTTTCAGCGTGACGCCGAAGGCATGTGGCTCCCGGAGACCGCTGCCAACCTGGACGTCCTCGATGCGCTCGCCGCCGCTGGCATCCAGTTCACCATCCTGGCTCCCCGCCAGGCCCACCGCGTCCGCCGCTTCGGTTCCCGGCAGTGGCGCGATGTCTCCGGCGGCCGCATCGATCCTCGTACCGCCTATCAAGTCCGCCTCCCCTCCGAACGGACCATCACCGTGTTCTTCTACGACGCCGCCCTCGCCCAGGCCGTCGCCTTTGAAGGCGCTCTGCGCGATGGTGAGGAGTTCGCCCGCCGCCTCCTGCGCAGCTTCGATCCCCGGCGCCAGCAGCCTCAAATCGTGAGCGTTGCCACTGACGGCGAGAGTTATGGGCACCATCACCGCTTTGGTGAAATGGCCCTCGCCGCCGCTGTGCGCTATCTCTCCGCCCAGCCCCATGCGGCCGAAGCTGTCCTCACCACCTACCGCGCCTACCTCGCCACCCATCCTCCCGGCGACGAGGTCAAGATCTTTGAGAACTCCTCCTGGAGTTGCGTGCATGGTGTCGAGCGGTGGCGTTCCGACTGCGGCTGCAACGCTGGCGCCCCGGCGGACTGGCACCAGGCCTGGCGCGCGCCCTTGCGGGCCGCGCTCGATTGGCTGCGCGATCAGTTGGTGCCCCCTTTCGGTCAGGTTGCTCAGCGCCTGCTCTGGGACCCCTGGTCCGCTCGCAACGACTACATCGACGTCGTGCTCTCTCCCCGTCCTGCCGTCTTTGATACTTTTCTCGCGCGCCACGCCCGCCGTCCGCTTGTGCCTGAGGAGCGCATGCTCGTCTGGCGCCTGCTCGAAATGCAGCGCTACGCCATGCTCATGTACACGAGTTGCGGCTGGTTTTTCAACGATATCTCGGGAATCGAGGCGACTCAGGTCCTCGCCTACGCCGCTCGCGCGGTCGAACTTGCGGGCGAGGCCCTGCAACTCCATCTCGAGCCCGAATTGCTCCACCGGCTCCAAGCCGCCCCCAGCAACCTTCCCGAATTTGGCTCCGGCTGGGCGGTTTACGAGCGCCTGCGCGCCGCCGCCCCGCCTGCTACGGCCCCCTGTCCGGTTTAAAACGGATACCCGCCCCGCTCGATCGCCTGCTCTGCTACCGCCCGCCGCAGCGCGATGACGTTCACCGCCTCCCGCTTCAACAGCCGCCTCAGCCACGCCAACTGCGTGCGCAGCGCGTCGCCTTCGCTGAGCATCGCCAATGCCCGCCGCGCTTGTACCTCGATCGTGTCCAATGCTTCGCTGGCGATCACTGTCGCCGCCGTGCTCCCCGGTGCCCGCGCCTCGACCGATTGCATCCGGTAGACGCCAATCAACAGGTCCGCAATCGCCGCCAGCGCCTCCTCTTCCTGCACCAGCCCTTCGCCGAACTTCTGCCACGCCAGTCCCATGATCAGCAGCGCCGCCTTGCGCGCTTGCTCCTGCGGCTCCGTCGTGGCGGTGCCGGACATCAACTCCGCCAATGCGGCTTGCACCGCCGCCATCAGACCTAGCCGCCCCTTCTGCGCCCGCCGCAGCAGCATTCCGCTCAGCAGCAGGCGGTTGATCTCGTTGGTGCCCTCGAAGATCCGGTTCACCCGGCTATCCCGATAGGCCTGCTCGGCTCGGTTACCCCGCACGAACCCATTGCCTCCGTGGATCTGCACCGCCCGGTCCACCACGCCGTCCAGCATCTCGCTGGCGTCAATCTTGACAATTGAGCACTCCGCCGCGAACTCATCCAGTCCGCTATGCGCCGCCATCAACCCCGCCGTTCGGTACACCGCCGACTCGCTGGCGTACAGCGCCAGCACCATATCGGCGATCATCTGCTGCACCAACCCCATCTGGGCGATGGGCTTCCCGAACGCGTGCCGCTCCGCGGCGTAGCGCACCGCCTCCCGGATGGTATTCCGCGCCCCCCCAATGCACGCCGCTCCCAGCTTGAAGCGCCCGGCGTTCAAAATCTGAAACGCAACGTGGCCGCCCTCGCCCACCCCGCCCAGGACGTTCTCCACCGGTACTTGCGCCTCCCGCAGCAGCAGCGGACGCGTGGACGAGCCCTGAATGCCCATCTTGTGCTCCTCCGCTCCCGTCGCCACCCCAGGAAATCCGGCTTCGACCAGAAAGGCGGAGATCTTGTCCCCGGTGCGCGCGAAAACCGTGAACAGGTCGGCGATGCCCGCGTTGCTGATCCACATCTTCTCGCCGCTCAGCAGGTAATGCGTTCCATCTGGCGCCAGCCGCCCCTCCGCCCGCAGCGCCAATGCGTCCGAACCCGCCCCCGCCTCGCTGAGGGCATACGCGCCGATCCACTCCGCCGTCGCCAGCTTGGGCAGATACCGCCGCTTCTGCTCCTCGCTTCCGAAATAAACCAGCGGTAGCGTTGCGATCCCCGCATGCGCCCCAAACGTTACCGAAAACGACCCCTGCACCGCCAAGTGATCGGCCACAATCGCCGATGCCACCAAATCCAGCCCCAGCCCCCCGTACGCCTCCGGAATGTCCACCGCCGTGAGCCCCAACTCCCCTGCCTGGCGCATCAGCCGCCGTAGTTCCCCAAGGTCCTGCCGCTCGATGATCTCCGACGCCGGCACCACCACATCCTGGGCAAACCCTTCAGCCGTTTGCGCCATGAGGCGCTGTTGCTCGCTGAACCCCTCGGGCGTGAACGTTGCCGTGGGCGCGCCCAGCACAAACCCGCCGCCGATGTCGTTCTCGCTGTCCATATCGCATCAACTCCGCAGATTTTCAATCACCGCCGCCGCCCCCTGCCCGCCGCCCACGCACATCGTGATCAGCCCCCACCGCGCGTGGCGTTGCTGCAGGATGCGCAACAGCGTCGCCAACAGCTTCGCTCCCGTGCATCCCAACGGATGTCCCAGGGCGATCGCGCCCCCGCGCCGGTTCACCCGCTCCGGGTCCAACCCCGCCTCCCGGATCACCGCCAGCGCCTGCGCCGCAAACGCCTCGTTCAATTCAATGGAATCGATATCGTTCAGCCCGATGCCGGCCCGGCGCAGCGCCCGCGGGATCGCCGCCACCGGCCCCATGCCCATCAAACCTGGTTCTACTCCGGCCGTCGCATACGCCGCGAGCCGCGCGACCGGTTCCAACCCGTGCTCCCTCACATACTCTTCGCTGGCCAATAGCGCCGCCGCTGCGCCGTCGCTGCGCTGCGAGGAGTTGCCCGCCGTGACCGTGCCATGGGCATGGAATGCCGCCTTGAGCCCGCGCAGGGCCTCCAGCGTCGTGTCGCGCCGCGGCCCTTCGTCCTGGCTGACCCGCACCGCAGTCCATCCGCACGCCGTTGCCGTATCGGGCACGCGCGTCTCCACCACTACCAGTTCGTCGTCAAAGGCTCCCGCATCCTGCGCCGCGATCGCCTTGCGGTGACTCTCCAGCGCGAACGCGTCCGCGTCCTCGCGGCTGATCTCGTACTTCTGTGCCACCCGCTCCGCCGTCAATCCCATGCTCAGGTACGTGTCCGGATGATGCTCCATTAGCCAGGGGTTGATGCGGGGCGTATGCCCCGAACTCGGCACCAGGCTCATGCTCTCCGCTCCGCCTGCCACGATCACGCTGGCGCCCGCTCCCATCCCCGTTTCGATCCGCTGCGCCGCCACCGCCACCGCCTCGATCCCGGAGGCACAAAACCGGTTCACCGTCGCCCCCGCCGTGGTCACCGGAAATCCCGCGCGCAGCGCCGCGATCCGCGCTACGTTCAAGCCCTGCTCCGCCTCCGGCATGGCACAGCCCAAGATCACGTCCTCCACCGCCCCCGCGGGCACCCCGGCGCGCTCCACCGCCGCCTGCAGTGCAATCGCCGCCAGCTCGTCCGGTCGCGTCGCCCGGAACACGCCCCGTGGCGCCCGCCCCACCGGCGTCCGCACCGCGGCAATGATGAAGGCCCTGCCCATCTCAATTCCTCAACGTTTTGCCGGTCTTCAGCATGTGCGCCATGCGGTCCTGCGTCTTCACCTCGCCGCACAAGCTTAAAAATGCCTCCCGCTCCAGCTCCAGCAGCCGCTCCTCGCTCACCGCCATCCCCGCTGGCGCACCCCCGCCGCAGATCACGTGCGCCAGCCGGTCCGCGATCCCGCGCTCGTACTCCGTGATTTGTTCGGCTTCCCGCATCAAATACGCTCCCAGCCGCAGCGTCGCCTCCACCGACGGCCCCGGCGCGCTCAAGTGCGCCTCCGCCGGCGGCGCATACCCGGCGTCGGCCAAATCTCGCGCCGTGCGCTGCGCCGCCTCCAGCACCCGCTCCCGGTTGGCGATCACGCCATCCCCGTGCCGCAGGAATCCCAGCGCCTTCGCCTCCGCCGCCGACGTCGACACCTGCGCCATCGCGATCGTCTCAAACGCCGCTTTCGCGTCCAGCCGCAGCGCCATCTCCTTCGTCCCGCCTCCGGCCGGAATCAACCCTACTCCCACTTCGACCAAGCCGGCGTACAACTCCGCGTGCGCCACCACCCGCGCCCCGTGCAGCATCACCTCGCAACCGCCCCCCAGCGTCAACCCAAACGGCGCTACCACCACCGGACGTGGCGAGCGCTTGATGGCGAGCGTCATGGCTTGGAAATGCCGCACCGCCGCCTCCGCTTCATCCCACTCTTCGTCTCGAATAATCGCCAGCAGGTACAGCAGATCGGCGCCTACGGAAAAGTTCTCCGCGCCATTGCTGATCACAAACCCGTCCCACGCCGAATCGCTATCGGCCAGCGTTTCCGTGACCATCGCCACCGTATCGCCGCCGATCGCGTTCATCTTGGTGTGAAACTCCAGGCAACCGATTCCGCCGCCCAACTCCAGCAGGGAACAGCCGGGGTTGTGCCGTACCCTCTTGCCCAGGGGCCGTTCCGGTGCCCGGCCGCTCTCGATCATCTGCTCCAGCTCGAACGGCCCCCACCGCCAGTTGTACCCCCACCGCATCGCGCGGTCGATGTCATCGGGGGCATCGGTGATCTCCCCCACCCGCGCATGCGCATACGCAAACAGGTCCTGCAAATGCTGGCGCACCAGCGGACTTTGGGCATACGCCGCCTGCAGTCGATCAAAGGGCAGGGAAGCCTTGCGCCGCGGTTGATATGTCAGCGTGTTCAGATCGAGCGTCAGAATCTCGTCTCCGCGCCGTCGATAAAACCCCTGTCCCGTCTTTTCTCCCAGCCAGCCCCGCTCCACCATGGCCTGCACGAATCCCGGCACTTTGAAAATCTCCCGCCGCTCATCGCCTGCCAGGTTTTGATGCGAGTTCTCGATCACCCGCGCCAGCGTATCCACGCCGATCAAATCCAGCGTGCGGAACGTCGCCGATTTCGGCAGCCCCATCACCGGCCCGGTGAGCGCATCGACCTCCTCCACGCTCAACCGCATCTCCTGCATCAGCCGCAGCACGTTCAGCAGGGCAAACAGTCCAATCCGGTTGGCGATGAAATTGGGTGTATCCCGCGCCTGCACGACGCCTTTGCCCAGCCGCACCTCAAGCGTACGCAGCAGCCAGGCCTTCCGCTCCGGGTCGGTGGCCGCGCCGTCGATCACCTCGACCAGCCTCATATACCGCGGGGGATTGAAGAAATGCGTTCCCAGCCACCGCCCTTGCACCGCCGCCGGCAGCTCCGCTCCCACCTCCCGCACCGGCAGGCCACTGGTGTTGGTGCTGAGGACGGCTTCCGAGGCGAGCTGCGGCGCCACCCGCGCCAGCAGCGCCCGCTTCGCTCCCAGGTCTTCGACGATGGCTTCGATCACCCAGTCCGCGCACCCGATGGCCCCGCCGTCGGCGTCAAAGCTCCCCAAGTGAATGTGCTGCGCCAACTCCGGGAGGAAAAATGCACCCGGCCGGCTCTTGCTCGCTGCCTGGACGCCGGCTTGGGCCGCCTCGAGGTTGAGGTCCAGCAGCGTGGTATGCAGCCCGCAGTTGGCACAATGGGCAGCGAGCCGTGCGCCCATCGTCCCGGCTCCCAACACCACCACGCGTTGTAGCGGCCCGGACATTCTGGACATGCTCGCCTTCCACCTGCGCTATCTGCCGGTCGCGTTCCCCGCAGTCTCGCGCGCGGGCACGTCGGCCCCGCTCTGCTCCTTGGTATAGCGCACCAACGCTGCCAGCTTCTCCCGCGCTGCTCCCGAGTCGATCGCGGCGCGCGCCAGCTCCAATCCCTGATCCATGTCGCTAGCCCGCCCCGCCGCCACCAGCGCCGCAGCGGCATTGAGGCAGGTGATATCCCGCCGCGCTCCCGCCTCCCCCTCCAGCACCGCCGCCAGCGCCGCCGCCGCATCCTCGCGGCTGCTGCAGGTGAGATCGGCAATCTGCGCCCGCGGCAATCCCAGTTTGCGGGCGTCCAGCCGGTACTCCCGTATCTCGCCGTGCTGGATCTCCGCCACCCAAGTCGTGGCCGTGGTCGAGAACTCACCCAGGCCGTCCTCGCTGCGCACCACGAAACTATGCCGGGTCCCCAACCGCAGCAGCGCCTCCGCCATTACCGGTATCAGCCCCGCCGATGGCACCCCGACGACCTGCGCCCGCGCCCCCGCTGGGTTCGTCAGCGGTCCCAATAAATTGAAAATCGTGCGGATGCCCAGCGCCCGCCGCGCCGGGATCACCCGATGCATGGCCCCGTGCAGCAGCGGCGCATATAAAAACACCACCCCGATGGCGCGCAAGCAGGGCCCCAGCCGCTCCGCCGGTAAGGCCAGATTCACCCCGCACGCCTCCAGCACATCGGCTGAGCCGCTCACGCTGGTGTTGGTTCGGTTGCCGTGTTTCGCCACCGCCGCGCCCGCACCCGCCGCCACAAACGCCGCCGCCGTGGAAATGTTGAAGCAATTGCGCGCGCTGCCGCCCGTGCCGCAGGTGTCCACATACGCGCCAGCGCCGGCGCCCTTGCCTTGGTCCAGACCGATATCGACCACCGCCGCCCGCATGGCTTCGGCGAAGCCGACGATCTCGTCCACCGTCTCACCCTTCATCGCCAATGCCACCAGCACGCCGGCGATCGCGGCTTCGCTGGCGTGGCCGGCGAAGATCTCCTGCAGCAGCCGCCGCGCCTGCTCCCGGCTCAGGTGTTCCCGCGCCGTCAGCCGCCGCAGTGCCTCGCCCGCCGTGCTGTGTGCGTCCAAGAAGTGGCTCCTAACTCAAGCTCGCCAAATCGATCACGAAGCGGTACTTCACGTCGCCCCGCACCACGCGCTCATAGGCTTCATTGACCGCCTGAATCGGCGTCATCTCGATATCGCTCACAATCTTATGCGCCGCGCAGTAGTCCAGCATCTCCTGCGTCTCCGCCAGTCCGCCGATCGCCGACCCCGCCAGCGACCGCCGCCCCATGATCAGCGGCCCGGCCGCGACCGTATAGGGCGTGCTCGGTACTCCCACCAGCGCCAGGGTTCCGTCCCGCTTCAGCAGGCCCAGCAGGGCGTTGATGTCGTGGTTCGCCGCCGCCGTGTCGAGAATGAAATCGAAGCTCCGGTGTTGCGCTTGCATCGCCCCCGCGTCGCTCGATAGCACCACCGCATCCGCTCCCAGCCGGCGCGCGTCCTCCACCTTGTTCTTCGAGGTTGTGAACTGCACCACCTCCGCGCCCATGGCGTGCGCCAGCTTCAGCCCCATATGCCCCAATCCGCCCAGACCCACCACCCCCACCTTTTTTCCCGGTCCGGCGCCCCAGCGCCGCAGGGGCGAATAGGTGGTGATCCCCGCGCATAGCAGCGGTGCCACGCCCGCCAGTTGTGCCTCGGGGTGGCGGATCTTCAGGACGAACGCTTCATCGACCACGATGCTTTTCGAGTAGCCGCCATACATCACTGCCCCGGCCTTATCGCGCGAGTTGTAGGTCTGCACCGCCTCCTTGTCGCAGAACTGTTCCAACCCCTCGCGGCAATTGCCGCACTTGCGGCAGGAGTCCACCAGCACGCCGACTCCGGCGAAATCGCCCGGCCGGAACTTCGTCACCTGCCCCCCTACGGCCGTGACCCGCCCCGTGATCTCGTGCCCGGGCACCATGGGGAAAATCGCCCCGCCCCACTCATCCCGGGTTTGGTGCACGTCGGAGTGGCACACCCCGCAGTAGAGAATCTCGATGGCCACATCCTTGGGCCCGGGCGCCCGCCGCTCAATGGAAAACGGGGCCAGCCGTGACTTGGCCGTTGCAGCCGCGTATGCAGGTACGTTGGACATGGCAAAATTATACCTAACCCTCTGCCACAACTAAGCCCGGAACACCGTGATCCGTGTCTGGTTCGGATCCACAACCAGCGACGGAACTTGGGTCACCGGAGCTTGGCGCTGCTCGAGTTGCTCCACTGCCCAATCTTTCGAGGCCCCTGTGATGACGAACCACACCTCGCGCGCGGCGTTGATCAGCCGCGGCGTAAAGGTGATGCGCGCATGTGGATGATCTGGCGCCGCCTCCACCGCCCGCACCAGCAATGCGTCGTCTTCATACGGGTCCCGTCCGGGAAACAGCGATCCCGTATGCCCATCCTCGCCCAAGCCCAAAATGATCAGCGGAAACTGCGGCGTGCTCCCCCGTCCTCCCGGGACCTGGCGCCGAATCTCGTCCGCATACGCCGCCGCGCACGCCGCCGGCCCCAGGCTGGTGGCGGGCGGATGCATATGCTTCTCCTCCACCTGCGCCGGCCGCAGCAGGTGATCGACGGCCAACTTGACGTTGCTGTCCGGATCGTTCGCCGGCACCAGGCGTTCATCGCTCCAATAAAAGCGCAGTGCCCCCGCCACTCCCGAGGCCGCCCAGGCGTCGTAGAACACCGCCGCCGACTCCCCGCCCGTCAGCGCCACCGGGCACGTCCCCGGCAGCCGCGCCGTCAGATCATGCAGACGTTGGCAAAACTCTGCCGTCACCTCCTCCGGTCGTGGCCGCCGCACCCAATCTACATTCACTTCGCGCCTTCCTTCTTCACCGCGTGTCCGCCAAACTCATTACGCAGCGCCGCAATTACTTTGGCGCTGAACGACTCCTCCTGCCGTGAACGCAGCCGCGCCAGCAGCGAGAGCGTCAGTACCGGCGCGGGCACGTTCTCGTCGATCGCCGCCTGCACCGTCCACCGCCCCTCGCCGGAGTCGTCGACGTACCCGCGCAAACTCTCCAAGTGCGGCTCCCGGGCGAAGGCGCGCTCCGCCAACTCGCACAGCCACGACCGGATCACGCTCCCCTGGTTCCACAAATGCGCGACCGCCCCCAAATCCACGGGGTACTCCGATTTCTCCAGGATTTCAAAACCCTCGCCGTACGCCTGCAGCATCCCGTACTCGATCCCGTTATGCACCATCTTCACGAAATGCCCTGACCCGGCAGGCCCGGTGTAGAGGAAACCATCTGGCGGCGCCAGCGTCTTCAGGATCGGCGACACGCGCTCGAAGACGGCTTTCTCGCCGCCTACCATGAGGCAGTATCCGACCTTCAATCCCCACACCCCGCCGCTCGTGCCCGCATCCAAAAAGTGCACCTGCTTTGTGCTGGCCAGCCCGGCATGCACCACCGAATCCTTGTAATAGGAGTTGCCGCCATCGATGAGCACATCGTCGGGCGCCAGCAATTCCAGCAGTTGATTGACGGTGTTGGTGGTGATCGCCCCCGACGGCACCATCATCCACACCACCCGCGGCGTGGGTAGTTGCTTCACCAACTCGGCCAGCCCGCCCGACGCCGTCGCGCCCCGCTGCGCCGCCTGTTGCACCGCCGCCGCCGCCGGATCATAGACCACCACTTGGTGGCCGCCTTGCAGCAGCCGTTCTGTCATGTTGCCGCCCATGCGGCCCAGTCCCACCATGCCTAATTTCACGCGCTCTCCTCCTTCATCTCGGCTTCTCCGGCCTTGCGCAGCCGGTTCAAGGTTGCTTCCATCTCCTGCCGCCGGAGTTCCATCTCCTCCGGTCCGGCTCTCCGGGATACATACATCGGACCAGCCCAATAGCCGCGAATCCGGCTCCCCGGCTTGGGTATTTGAAACCCGTCCCAGCTTCTGAGCGTCCAACTGCGCTGCGGTGCTGCTTGCAGCGCGTAGATCGGCAGCCCCGTCACCCGCGCCAGTTGAATGGCGCCGGCCTTGGCCTGAAACCGCGGCCCCCGTGGACCATCCACCGTCAGCGCCATCGGCCGCCCGCCTTGCAGCGCCGCCGTCATCGCCTCCATCGCTTCCCGCCCGCCCCGCGTGCTCGATCCCCGGAACAGCCGATACCCCAGTCCCTCGGCGACCTGCGCCACGATCTCGCCATCGTAATGCTGGCTGATGAGGACGCCGTAGCCCTGTCCCCGTGCCTTCCACGCAATTGGTAGCAGGCAGCGATGCCAAAACACATAGATCGCCGCCGGCGGCGGGCTGTCCAGCGCATGTGGAGGCAGACCGTCGGGCAGCTCAAGTCGCCACATGCACCCCAACGTGCGCAGCAGCGCCGGCCCCAGCCACCGCGCCGCCGCCAGCGTCGCCCGCTGCCGCCATGTCCATCCCGCTGCCGCCCGTATCTCTGCAAACTCGTCGCTGCGCACGGGGTTGCTCGCCATGGGCGCTCCAGCTGGCATGTTGCTTCCATTGTACGCGTCGCCTCCGCCGACCAGCGGGACGGCCCGGCGAAAAGTGGCGAGCCACCTGGTGCGGTTTCGCTGGGCTACAATGAAAACTCGCCTATGTCACCCCACCCGTCAACGCTTTCGCTGGATGACGTGCAGCGACTGGCGGCCGATTACACCCTGATCCCTATTGTCCGCACCCTGCTCGCCGACCTCGATACCCCGGTCGCCGCCTATCTGAACTGCCTGCGCGGCCGCCATTCCAAGTACTCTTACTTGCTGGAAAGCGTCGAGGGTGGCGAAAAGCTCGGCCGCTACTCCTATCTGAGCGTCGATCCCGATTTCATCCTCCGCCAGCGCAATGGCCGTCTGGCTGTGCGCCGCAACCTGCGTTCTGCCCAGCCCTCCCGCTGGGAGCCGGTAGTTGCGGGCAGCCTGTTCGAACTCGCCCGCGCCGAAGTCCAGCGCCGCCGCATCGCCCCCCTGCCCGACATGCCGCCCTTTCTCGCCGGCGCCGTCGGGTACCTCGGCTACGACATGGTGCGCTCCTTCGAGCATCTGCCCACCTCCGCCCGCAACGACCTCGGCCTCGACGAGGCGTTGCTCATGTTCTACTCTCGCCAGATCATCTTCGATCACGTCCGCCGCCAGCTCACCCTCGTCGCCTGTGTCCACGCCGGTTCCCAAGACGGAGACCGTCCCGACCTCAAGGCTGAGTACCTTCAGGCCACCGCCGACCTCGATGCCATGGCCGCACGTCTCCGCCGGGCTCCCCAACTCCCGCGCGCAGTGACCGAAGCCGGTCCTATGCCGGTGTTCCCCAATTGGGAGCGTCCGCAGTTTGAAGCTGCCGTCCAGCGCACCAAGGAGTATATCCACGCCGGCGATGCCTTCCAGGTGGTGATCTCGCAGCGCTTCGACGTTGCCACCGGCGTGGCGCCGTTCCAGGTCTACCGCGCCCTGCGCGCCATCAACCCCTCCCCGTACATGTTCTTCCTCCAGCTCGACCGCGTCGCCATCGCCGGCGCCTCGCCCGAGCTGCTCGTGCAGGTCAACCAGCGCCAGCTCGCCTACCGCCCCATCGCCGGCACGCGCCCTCGCGGCGCTACAGACGCTCTGGATGTCGAGCTCGCCCGCGAGCTCCTCGCCGACGAGAAGGAGCGCGCCGAGCACATCATGCTCGTCGATCTCGGCCGCAATGATATCGGCCGCGTGGCCACCGTGGGCTCGGTCACCGTGCCCGCCCTCATGACCGTCGAGAAGTACTCCCACGTGCAGCATCTGGTCTCTGAGGTCAGCGCCGAGCTGCATCCCGACCGTGATATGTTCGATGCCTTGGCAGCCTGTTTCCCCGCCGGCACCCTCTCCGGCGCCCCCAAGGTGCGGGCCATGGAAATCATTGAAGAACTCGAACCCACCCGCCGCGCCACCTACGGCGGTAGCGTCCTCAACTTCGATTACTCCGGCAACCTGAGCGCTTGTATCCTCATCCGCGCCGTCACCTTCCGCCGCGGCATGGCACACATCCAGTCCGGGGCGGGCATCGTGGCCGATTCCATCCCCGAAAAGGAATACTTGGAAAGCGTCGCCAAGGCCGGCGCCATGATGCGCGCCATCGAGCGCGCCCGCGCCGGCCTCTAGCCGGAGGCTCTGGCCGCCATGATCTTTCTCCTCGACAACTACGACTCCTTCACCTTCAACCTTGCCCAGTATTTGGGCGAGCTCGGTCAGCACGTCGAAGTCCGCCGTAACGACGCCCTCTCGCTGGCCGAAATCGAGGCCTTGCGCCCGGCCGCCCTCGTCATTTCTCCTGGCCCCTGCACTCCTGACCAAGCCGGCGTCAGCGTCCCCGCCGTCCGCCACTTTGCCGGCCGCATCCCCATTCTCGGGGTTTGCCTTGGACACCAGAGCATCGGCCAGGCCTTCGGCGCCCGCATTGTGCGCGCCCCCGTTCTCATGCATGGCAAGACCAGCCCCATCGAGCACGACGGCCGCACCATCTTTGCCGGCTTGCCGCAGCCCTTTTCAGCCACCCGCTACCACTCCCTGGTAATTGCGCCCGAGTCCCTGCCCGCCTGCCTCGAGGTCAGCGCCCGTTCCCCCGACGGCGTCATCATGGCCGTCCGCCACCGCGAACTCCCGGTCGAAGGCGTCCAGTTCCATCCCGAGAGCATCCTCACCCCGGCCGGCAAACATCTGCTCGCCAACTTCTTGGCGGAATATTTGCCCCCGGCCGCCTAAATCGCGAGCCACTGGCCACCTAATTCGGTTGTTTGGCGCTCGCCCGCTCGACCGCCCGGCGCAGTTCCGCGCTCAAGATCGGCTGGCTGAGGTACTGATCGACCCCCAATGGCGGGTCCGGCCGCGGCGATCCAAATCCCACAATCTTCGCCCCTGGCTGTACCCTCCGGATCGCCTGGATGAGCGGCGTCAGCGCCAGCCGGTAATGCAGCACCGCGACATCAACGTCCAAGCCGCGCGTGATCGCCGTCATCGCCTTGGACATCTCCTTGAACTCCACCACCTCGCCTGCGTTCTGCAGCACTTCGCTCAGAAAGGGCATCCGCATGGTGGAATGATCGAACAATAAAATCTTTGTGCTCCGCATCGTTCTCACTCCGCTGCAGTTACTAGCTCAGTCGAAAGCAAGAAACCGTGGAAATCTTTCTCCGCGGTCGCGACAGCAAAACCAATTCTAAATCCGCAGTGGCACCACCCACCGCGACGTCTCCGCGTGCTCTCCTGAAGGCAGCTTGGAGATGCCACGAGCAGAGCGGGGCAACGAGCGGCAGTGCCGCTCGTGCGCCGCCAATCGAAGCCCGCCCTCAAGCGACCAGCGGGAGCGACCCAGCGAAAAGTAGCGAGCCACCGTGCTCGCCGGCTTCGCCACCTGGGGTGCCGCCTCCGGCGCCGTTTCCTTTGGAAAGTGGCGAGCCGCGATTTTGCCGGTGCGCCGCGGCAGATGCAGCCACTGCCTTAAACTCTGGTCATTGGGAGCTGGCGCTGGCGGCTGCCGTCCCATCACCGGCGCCCCCCGGCGCAACACCAGGTCCAGCACCGCCAATGCGCCGCAGATACGCGCATGCATTGGGTTCCCCGTGAGGCGAGTGTTCTCACAGGCAGATGTTTATCACATCATCTCTGTGGTGGCAAGCACTGATTTCTGAAGGATTTTTGGAGCGGGAGACGGGATTCGAACCCGCGACTTCGACCTTGGCAAGGTCGCACTCTACCACTGAGTTACTCCCGCTGGGGAGAACCCCAATGTACCACGCCCGACCGTGCTCCGACAACGCTTGGACACATGCAACGAGGCCCCGGTGCAACCGGGGCCTCGCTTTTCCATCGGCTTTTCTGTCGGTGGACTGATGAGATTGGCCGCAGCTTCCGCGACCCTGATCCACGGGGTACGAAGGCCTAAGCCTCAGCCACCTCGCAAGTCCAATTTCTTTCCGAACTACTGCCAGATTTCTCCACTGGACCACCTCCTTTCCTGCGTAATCCTAGTTCATCACTTCGCCCTTTAGATTGCAAGTGGGGGCCTCCTCGCCTGCAGTTTTGCGATCGCTTCCCGAAAGACCTCCTCGCCGATCGCCGCCTCGTTCGGATACCGTTCCAGGTAAAACCGCCGGCACCGTTCCAGCTCCGGCTGGAACCGTTCCCAAGCATCCTCGAGCCGGCCCGCTTCGCCGATATCCGCCCGTCGTTCCCGCCGCAGGTACAGTTCCAGATCCTCCGCCAGCACGCGCGCGAACGCTTGCGCCCGTTCCTGCTCCTCCGAAACCGCTGCTGAAGGCTCTTGGCGTCCAGTTTGGCGTTCCGGCATCCCTGCTTCGGCTAGCCCCCATCCGAGCAACGCCAACCCGGCGGCGTGCAGCATGAGATCGAGTTGCTGCAAGCGATCCGCGGTGGGGGCCTCCGCCGCTTGCCAGTGCAGCATCCCGACGATCTGCCCCCGTACCCGTACCGGATGCGTCCCGCTCGTCCGCCCCGCCCCCGCTTTCAACACCGTGCTTTGTTCGGTTGCGGTAAACCGCTCGGGAAGCTCCAAACCTTCTTGCCGCCAGACGGTGATCGTTTCCTCGTAGCGCACAAGCAGGGCCCGCACCTCTCCGGCCAGCTCCGCCGAGCCCGCAAACAGCCCCTCAAAGACTTGGTTCGGATCCGTGGCTTTCAGCAGCCGTTCCAGCCCCGCATTCAGCTCGCCGCCGCTCGCCGCTGCGGGCGCCTCCGCCCGCGCGGCATCCATCATGCTTTGCAGCCGTGCCTCAAGCTGGAGCTGGAAGTATTTGAACCGCTCCACCAGCAGCCGGTCCAGCAACGGCTCCAGCGCGTTACGGAGTTCTTGTTCTGAGAGCAGCACGGCGCAGTTCGTATCATAGTCGCATCGAGGCGGCCGAGGCCCGCCCTCAAGCGACCTGCGGCAGCGACCCAGCGAAAAGTGGCGAGCCACTTAATGAAAATCGTAAGCGCTCCCGAGCGGCAGCGCCTCGGAATCCGGCACCGGTAAAATCCGTTCCGCTTTGACGTGCACCACCCCCTCGCGGTTCTGCAGCACCCCCTCCACCCACAGCGCCCGCTCCGATACGCACACCCACCGCTGTTCCTCGAACGTCCGGCTGGGCACGATGATGTTGGCGATCCCGCTCTCGTCCTCCAGGCTCATGAAGACGATGCCCTTGGCCGTTCCCGGACGCTGCCGGGCCAGCACCATCCCCGCTACCGCCACCCGCCGCCCTGAACTCATGGCCCGGATCTCGGCTGCCGTCCGCACGCCTTGCCGCTCCAACTCCCGCCGCCGCAGGGCGAACGGATGCGGCCCTAGCGTCAGCCCCGAGCGCTGGAAATCCGCCTGCATCATCTCCTTGGTGCTCATCGCGGTTAAGGGGCTGGCGCTTGCTGCCGCATCTTCCTCATACAATGGCCCCGCCGGCCGCCACGCCCGCTCCACTTGCCACAGCGCCTCCCGTCGCTCCGCGCCCGGCAGCCCCCCCAACTCCCCCAGCAGCCGCGCTTCGCTCTTATGCATCCCCGTCCGCCGCCGGAGATCGTCCAGCGACGTGAACCGCCCCCGCCGCCGCTCCGCCGCAATCCGCTCCCCGCTTTCCTGCCCCAACCCCACCGCGTACCGCAACCCCAGCCGCACCACCGGCGGCCGCCGCCCCACCACGGTGCACTCCCAATCGGAATCCTCCACCGCCACTGGCAGCATCTCGACCCCGTGCCGCTGCGCATCCTGCACCAGCGTGGCGGGCGAATAAAACCCCATGGGCTGGTTGTTCAGCAACGCCGCGTAAAACTCCGCCGGATGGTGGACCTTCAAATACGCCGACGCATACACCAGCAGCGCGAAGCTCGCCGCGTGCGACTCCGGAAACCCGTACAGCGCGAACGATGTCACAAACCCCGCAATCGTCTCCGCCGCCTCCCCCGTGATCCCGCGCCCCGCCATCCCGGCGCGCAGCTTCGCTTCCACCGTGCTCATCTTCGCTTCCGCCCGCTTGAACCCAAACGCCCGCCGCAGCTCCTCCGCCTCCCCGCCGCTGAACCCCGCCGCTGCCATCGCCATCCGCAATAGCTGTTCCTGAAACAGCGGCACCCCCAGGGTCCGCTTCAGAATCGGCTCTAGCACCGGGTGCGGATAACTCACCGCCTGCCGCCCCGCCCGCCGCTCCAGATACGGATGCACCATCTTTCCCGCCACCGGGCCCGGACGGATCAACCCCACCTCCACCACCAGATCGTAAAACGTCCGCGGCTGCAGCCGCGGCAGCGTCGCCATCTGCGCCCGGCTCTCCACCTGGAACACCCCAATCGTGTCCGCCCGCCGCAGCATCGCGTACACCGCCGGATCCTCGGCAGGGAACTGCGCCAAATCCAGCGCCTCGGCCGAGTTAACCGCTACCCCCGGAGGCCGCAACTGCTCCATCGCGTCCTGCAGTACCGCCATCATCCCCAGCCCCAGCAGGTCGACTTTGATAATCCCCAAGTCGGCGCAATCATCCTTGTCCCACTGCACCACCACCCGATCGTCCATGCTCGCGTTCTCTAGTGGAACAATGCTGTCCAGCCGGGAGTCCGAGAAAATCATCCCTCCCGAGTGCTGCCCCAGGTGCCGCGGCAAATCCTGCACCGCCCGGCACAGATTCAAAAAATGCCGTACCCGCGGATGCTGCGCATCCACCCCGGCGTTGCTCAGTGCCTCCGCCTGCGTCGCGCCCGCTTCCATCCGCGCGATCGCGTGCAGCAGCCGGGCAACCGTCTCGTCGGCCAGGTCCAGCACCTTGCCCATTTCCCGTGCCGCGCTCCGCCCCCGGTAGGTGATCACGTTCGCCGTCATCGCCGCCCCGTGCGGCCCGTAGCGCTCGTACAGGTGCTGAATCACCCGCTCCCGCCGCGCCCCGCTCGGCAGATCGATGTCGATATCCGGCCACTCCCCCCGCTCCTCCGACAGGAACCGCTCAAACAGCAGTTCCATTCCCACCGGATCAACCGCGGTAATACCCAGGCTGTAGCACACCGCGCTGTTCGCCGCCGAGCCCCGCCCCTGCGCCAAAATCCCTTCCTGGCGGCAAAACTCCACAATGTCATCCACGATTAGGAAGTACCCCTCGAGCCCCAGCTTCTCGATTAATTGCAGCTCCCGCTCGATCTGCCGCCGCGCCCGCTCCGCCAGACTTCCGTTGCCCCCCTTCCTGTTGCTCCCATACCTCCGCATCGCCCCCCGCTCCACCCGCTGCCGCAGATGCGCCGCCGCCGTCTCCCCCTCCGGCACCGCCGCCCGCGGAAAGCGGTAGCCCAGATCATCGAGCTGGAACTGCAGCTTCTCCGCCACCTCGGCAGTGTGCGCGATCGCTGCCGGATAATCTCGGAACAGCCGCGCCATCGCCGCCGGAGATTTCAGGAAGCGCTCGGCGTTGGCCTCCAGCCGCCGTCCCGCCGTATCCAGCCGCACCCGGTGGCGCAGGCATGCGAACACATCCGCCACCGGCTTCGCCTCCCGCCGTGCGTACTGCACTGCATTGGTGGCCACCACCGGCAGTTGCATCGCATCCGCCAGTTCCCGCATGCGGGCGTTCAGCCGCTCCTGCGGATCGAGGTAATGCCGCGAGATCTCCACGTACACCTGCCCCCGCCCAAACCAGTGCGTGAGCCGTTCCAGCACATCCCGGCCCTCGCCCCGCCCCACCGCCGCCGCCAGCGGCCCACTATCGCCCCCGGTCAGGCACACCAACCCCGGGCTGAACTCCTCGACTTCCTCCAACCGGCAGCGCCCCTCCCCCTTGCGGGCAGGCCGGGTTGGGGCGAATGGGGACCCCGGCCCGGCCTGCCCGCAAGCGGGACGCGCGCGCAGATGCATCTGGCTCAGCAGCCGGCACAGGTTGTTGTACCCGGCGCGGTTCTCCGCCAGTAACGGTAGCCGCGTGCCGTCGTCGAGTGGAATTTCCGCTCCCACAATGGGCCGCAGCCCCAGCTGCCGCATCGCTTTGTGGAACCGCGGCGCCCCGTACACCCCGCCCCGGTCCACCAGCGCCATGGCCGCCATCCCCAGTTCCGCACCCACCTCCGCCACGGTCTCCGGCGCGCTGGCCCCCTCGAGAAAGCTGAAAGCACTCCGCGCCCGCAGCTCCACGTAAGCACTCATCTCAGAACCTCAATGGTGGGGGCGCCTGGCTCACCCGCAACGGCTCCCGGCACGCCGGCTCATCGTTCTTCGTTCCCGACACCAGCCCCGAGACCGGATACATCCGCATCTCCTCCGCCGGATACGCCTGCAGCAGCGCCAGCGCCTCGCGCACGGCGGCCTCCAGCCAGGCATCGTAGCCGGCGGACGGCACAATCACCGGCATCCGGTCATGCAGCTTCGCCACGGCTTCGTTGGCACGGGTGGTAATGATGGTGCAGCTCTCGATCCCCTGCCAGCGGTCCCACAATCCGGCAAACGCAAACAGGGAACTGTCCTGGAGCCCGATATGCCACGGCTGCTTCTTCCCCCCGCCGGGCGCGTGGGTCCATTCATAGAACCCATCCGCGGGTATCAGGCATCGCCGCGTGGCCACGCACTCACGAAACGCCGGCTTCTCGGTAAGCGTCTCCGCCCGGGCGTTGATGAGCAGCGACTTCATCTTGCCGTCCCGGCTCCAACCTGGAATCAGTCCCCACCGCAGCTCGCTTAACGTTCTCCTGCCGTTGCCGCGGACCGCGTAGATGTTTTGCGTCGGAGCGATGTTGTAGCGGGCTTGCCCGCTAGCTCCCTGGACCGCCTCCGTCCCAAAATGCCGCGTGATCTCATCCACCGGCCGCGTCAACGTGAATCGTCCGCACATGGTTGTGATCTCCTCCACCCACCCATCAATCGTACTGACCGGCAATGTACCAGCCTCCCCCCTCCAGGTCATGCCGTAGCCGGTACAACCCGCTCTGCTTCCGCCCTGGAAACCGGATCTCGGCGTCCCACTCGTCCTCGGCCCAGCCTTCTCCCGCCTTTCGCCACCACCCTCCCCGGCTGCGCCATGGCCCCGCGCGCCGCACAATCTCTCCCATCCCCGCCTGCCACCGCTTGGGCGGACGGAACCGCCGGAGGCTCAATCGCGGTGCGTCCTCCCGTTCTTCTGAAAAGTGGCGCGCCACCTCGTGATCAGAGGGCGCAAAAGGTCGCATCTCAAAGGCTCCCGAACGATACGTATCCATCCTCTGCGCTGTCCCCACGCCTTCTCCATTCCAGATCGCCCCCAGCCGCTCCAGCAGCCGCGCCGTCTTCTCCTTCTCCACCACTGCGGTCGCGAACAAATGCCCCTGCACCCGCCGCGCCCGCGTCAATCGCAATTGCAGTTGCAACCGTTCGATCCACCCCCCCGGCGGCTGCTGCTCGATTACATGCAGCAACTGCTCCACCAGTGCCCGGCCATCCCGCGTCGGCACCGCAAACGAACGCTCATATTCCGCCACTCCCCCGCGGTCGCGTTGGAGCCGCACCGTGCCATGCTCCACCACCCGGTCCTGCCGTTCCAGTTCCACTCGCAGCCCCGCCACCGCCCGCTCCAATGCCGCCCGCATTCTCTCCCCGTCGTTAATCGGCGGATCCAAAACCTCATGGCATTCCAGAACCCGCCCCGGCTCGGCCGCCGCCTCGAACCGCTCCGCCGCCTCTCCCCGTGCGGCGCTGTGCAGCCGGACGCCCACCGCCCCCATCCGCGCCGCAACCTCCGCCGCCGGCAGGGCGGCGAACGCCCCCAGCGTCCGCACCCCCCACCCCTCCAGCACCCGCAGCACTTCTTCCGTGCCCTCATCTGCAGGCAGCTTGGAGATGCCATTACGCAAATACGTCACCGGCAGCGCCGCCAGCGTGGCCTGCTCCTGGCCCGGCGCAATCCGCCCCAGCCCGCTTTTGACCGCGAGCAGCGCCGCCGTGGCGTGTGCGCCGGTGCCGAGGCGCACGCGCCATCCTCCCTGGGCCATCGCCTCCGCCAGCCGCCTTCCCGCCGCCTCTGCCGTCCCCTGCAGACGTTCCACGCCGGTGCAATCGATCACCACCAAATCCGGACCCACCGCCTGCACCCGTGGCGAAATCCTCCCCGCTTCTTCCCATAGCCGCGCCGCCAGCGTCTGCTCGCCCCTGGCATCCCGCCGCCACAACTGCAGTTGTGGACACCGCCCCTGCGCCTCCGCCACCGCCATCCCCGTGCGCACCCCCGCCGCGCGCGCCCCGGGATTGGCGCTCACCACCAGCTCCAACACCCCCTGCCGCTCCCACGCCGCCGCCGGATGCGGGCCCAATCCACCCGCAGCCTGTAAGGCAAACGCTGGCACCCAGGCTGCCAAAAACCCGCTCATGCCACGAACTCCTCCGATCTCACCGCCGCCCGCCGCTCGCTCTCCGGCCCTCGCCGTGCCCCCACCGTCTGCACCCGCATCCGTACCCCTGCTAACCGCACATAACCGCTCCCCACCCACCGCGTCGACTCGTACCCCACCGCCAGCACCCGCTCCGCGAAGGTGCCAGGGAGCGGCTGCGTTCCCAGCACCAGCACGCTCGCCTGCCCCTCCCGTTCCACCGCCCGCAGCAGCCGGAACCACACCGCACGCGCCAGCCGCCCCGCCTTCTCCTGCTCCAGAAAATCGATCACCACCACCCGGAACCGCCCCGCTTGGACGATCTGCTGCGCCCCTTCCAGCGCCATCTCCGCCGTGCCGCCTCGCAACCACAGCACGTTGTCGAGTTTCAGCCCCGCCCGTTCGGCCGAATCTGGATCGAACCGGTCCTGTGGATCGACCCACGCCCGCCATTCGTCCCCTCCATGCCGAGCCGTGAGGTACAGAGCCAGGCTCGTCACCCCCGCCGCGTCCCGTGCTTCAGGCACGATCTCGGTGATGGTGCCGCCCCGCAGTTCATCCCACGCCCCCGCCGGCGCGCTCGCGCCCTGCGTGCGGTGCCGGTCCAGGGTGGCTCCCAAGCCCCGCCGCCGTAACAGCATCTCCAGCTCTTTTTTGACCTTATGTTCCACTTGCACTTTCGCTTTTTTTTCGCTGTCCGATCAACCAGCCTAAGACCCTCCGCCCCCCTTGTCAACTGGCCTGTTATAATCAAAAGCGAAGCTTCTTCGAGTTGGGGGCGTCCCGGATTCGACGGAAGTGGATGAGATAGGGAGGCGTGCCAGGCACCATGCCCCTGTACCCGCATGGAAACCTAAAAATGCCAACACTCAACAACTGGCATACGCAGCCTAATTAGGTTCGCGTCGTTCATCCGGATTCACCTGTAGGTCCGGCGTGGGCGTCATTTTTGCAGGCTGGTCCGCCGCGCGGGCTCCGGCGCGGATGGACGAGAGCTTCTCACGAGGCAAGGAGATAGCGTCATGCGGCTCTTGTTCGTTCTGACCGTGCGGCGCGAGCAGTATCGGAACGAAATACGCTCGTAGTTCTCCCTGTCGGCAGCACTTTCGGACGTGGGTTCAACTCCCACCGCCTCCACCATTTTCGCGCGGCGCGCGAAAATGGTGCCCTGCGAAGCCCCAAGTTTCTGCCCCGTCCCCCCCAGCCGCCCGTCCCTCAATCCCCGCCTATCCCCCCAATTGCCCCGGCGAAGCAGGGCGGTCTCAGGGTGTCGTGTCCGTATGCCTCGAAGACTCCCCCCCATCTGCGGTCTACCTGTCCCTACCCCCGCCTCTAACCTGCCCGAATGCACTACGTCTACCTCCTCCAGTCCCATCCCCACCCCTCCCACCATTACATCGGCGTCACCCACGACCTCCGCTCCCGCCTGGCCGAACACAACCGCGGCAAACTCCCCACCACCGCCCATAGCAAGCCCTGGCGCCTCACCGCCTACGCCGCCTTTCCCGATCCCCTCCGCGCCCTCGCCTTCGAGCGCTACCTCAAGTCCGGCTCCGGCCACGCCTTCGCCCACAAACACTCGTGATAAAACCCATGCGCGCCATTTCGGCTCCCGTTACCTGGTGATAGTGACCCGCCCTGAAAGACCGGCACCGCATTTGACAGAGGTTCCAGTTGACTGCCCATTCTCGCAAAGCCCGGCGCCACTCACGCTATGATTGGACTGGAATCGGGAATGCAGTCCGGTCCCTCAGCTCATTCCGCGTTTGAAGCACGGAGGGCGGGATGTCGTTTTGGATCACTACGGTAGTCGTACCGTTTGCAATCTTCATTGCGACAATCGCGGCGCAGTTTTACTTCAAGTGGGTCCCGAGTGTTGAGGACCAAAAACGGCACGTCCGACGGCTCCTGGCCATTCTGGCTGAGGTTGGGGTGTTCGCGTGGGGTGGGCTTGCACTTTACAAAGCCGCACACCAGCCCGGGCCCGTAACCTATGGCAATGCCGTGCAGATCGCGCTCTTGACGGCTGGATTGTACACGCTGCTGATCCTGATCGCTATCGCGCCTATTCCGCGAGTGATTGCGTCCATCGCCGACCTAATCGGACGCCATATCCGAACTACAAAGCAAACTTACGCCGTCCTTGATAGGCATCGAGAGGTCTTTGAAGACAATTGCGCAAGACCCATCCCTTTCAGAGGCTTCTGTAGCTGCCATCCGCGGGTTCCTGGACTCGAGGAAGTCGGCCGCGCACTCCACCATGGGAGTGCGCTGATTAGGGTGCTTCGCCGGCATCGGCTGTCGGGAAGCGCAGACGTTGGAAATGTGATGGCCCTGTCAGCCCGTGCAGTTGGACACTCGTGCGCCAACGGCATCCTGACGGCGACTCTTCAGCAGTAGTGTGACACTGCCGCATCGTCGTGGGCAGGCGGTCGTCATTGCGCACCCGGGAGGTGCGCGAGCAGGTCGTGTGGTAAGGAAAATGATTATATAATGTAAGGAGGAGAGCATTGGTATGGCTGCGACTTCTCATCGTGCCTCCACCACCGTCGAAGCAAAGGTCACATCCAAGGGGCAGGTCACTCTGCCCAGTGAGTTGCGCAGGCGCCTCGGCATCCACAGTGGCAGCCGCATCCGTTTCAACATACCCGCGGCCGGACCTGTTCAGCTCGAGCGGGTTGCGTATGACCTGGAGGACCTTTGGCGGATGGCGGACGAAGGTGGCAGGCCGGAAGGCGCCATGTCCTTTCAGAAAATGGATGAGGCGAAGGCGCGGAGGCAATGGTAATGCTCACGGCCGATACCAACGTCTGGGCGCGTGCCCTGCTCAATGATGAACAGGCGCAAACAAGGAGAGCGCGATTTGCGCTCGCGCAGGCGCGCTCCGCGGATGGAGTGTTCGTCCCACTCATTGTCTTTGCGGAACTCTCGTGGGTACTTCGCGGCCGGTGGGCGCGGGATAGGGTGCTCAACGCACTGGATGGCCTGCTTCGGGCACGAGGCGTTACCGTAGAATCGCCGGGAGTGGCGCGGAAGGCACTGGAGGCGGCCCGAAACGGTACGGTCGGGCTTGCCGACCATCTGATTGCAGAAATTTCCTTCGACGCCGGCGTCAAGGAAATCATCACCTTCGACAAGGCGTTCGGAAAGCTTTCACGTGTTCGGCGTTTACGCTGACAAGACACTCCGATGAGCGGAGTGGGCGCGTCCAAGCCGGAGGTGGCGAGCTTTGGTCCAGTTATATGCCCGGCTATAATAGAACCCGTTTTCGCGAGGACCCCCGATGGCCGCTCTGACCGACGCAATCGACATCAAACGCAAATCTTTCCTGGAGTTTGAAGGTGCCCCTTACGTCTGCATGGACAAGGAGATCTCCACCCCCACGGCCCGCGGCGGCCAGACCCTGGTGCGCCTCAAGTTGCGCAACCTGCTGACTAACGCCGTCGGCGAGAAGACCTTCAAAGCCGGCGACAAATTCAGCGAGCCCGACCTGGAAAAGGTCCCCGCCGCCTACCTCTACAGTGAGGCCGAGGGTTCTTATTTCCTGGATCAGGTGAGCTTTGAAACCCTGTCCCTCACGCCGGACCAGGTGGGCGACAGCCTGGAAATGCTGGTGGACGGCGCCATCGTCCAGATCGAAAAATTCAACGGCAACCCCATCGGCCTCGAGTTGCCGATCCACGTCGAGCTGACCGTGGTCTACTCCGAGCCCGCCGTCCGCGGCGACACTGGCAGCGGCGGCGCGACCAAGCTGGCCCGCCTCGAAACCGGCGCCGAAATCCGCGTCCCGCTGTTTATCAAGGAAGGCGAAAAGGTCAAGGTCACCACCGAAACCCGCGAATTCCACAGCCGCGCCTAGAGACCTCCATCCCGAACTCCATCATTTGGGGGCAGGTTGAAGTTGACACACAATGAGGAGTCGCCAGAATGGCCCCACCGGGCCCTTAGGATGTTGCCGCATGGCCGAAAAAACTCGCTCCGCCGTCCCTCTTCGCCTGCCCGCCCTGCTGCTCTGCGCCGCCCTGGCTGCGGTTCTGTTCCCCGCGCGCGGCTTCGCCCAGGCCGCGCAAGCGCCGCCCCCGCTGCGGGCGACGCTCCCCAACGGCCTGCGCGTCGTCATCGTGCGCGACACGCTCGCCCCGGTGGCCACCGTCGAGCTCAACCTTCTCGCCGGCGGCAACGAGACCTCGGCGCAGTTTCCCGGCATGGCACATGCGCAGGAGCACATGGCCTTTCGCGGCTGCACCGGCATGACGGCGGACCAGACCGCGGCCATCTACGCAGAACTCGGCGGCGACAACAATGCCGATACTGAGCAAAACATCACCCAGTACTACGCCACCGTCCCCGCCGCCGATCTCGATGTGGCCCTGCGCGCTCAGGCCGCCTGCGTCCAAGGCATTGACGACAGCCAAGCGCAATGGGATGAGGAACGCGGCGCCATCGAGCAGGAGGTGTCGCGCGATCTCTCCGATCCCACCTACAAGTTCATCGTCCGCCTCAATCAGGACATGTTCGCCGGCACCCCCTACGCCCACGATCCGCTGGGGACGCGCGCCTCCTTTGAGGCTACGACCAGCGCCATGCTTCAGAGCTTCGCCGCGCGCTGGTACACGCCCTCCAATATGATCCTGATGGTGGCCGGCGATGTGGATCCGTCTGCGACCCTGGCCAAAATCCGGCAGTGGTATGGCACTGTCCCCAGCCATCTCTTGCCTCCGCGTCCAGCGGTGACGCTGCGCCCGGTGAAGTCGGAGTCGTTCACTCTCGCCAGCAATCTCCCCTACAAGCTGGGTTTTATCGCCTATCGCCTCCCCGGCACCGACTCGCCCGACTACGCCGCCGCCGAAATCCTGGCTGATGTACTCGACAGCCAGCGCGGCAACCTCTACGCCATGGTGCCCGCCGGTCAAGCCCTCGACGCCGAGTTCGGACTCGCCGAAACCTACCGCCAGGCCAGCGCCGCCTATGGCTTGGTGGCGCAGCCCAGCAGCGCCCCCATCGCACCTGCGATTCAGCAAATGCGCACGATTCTCGAAAACTATGCTGCCCACGGCGTGCCCGCCGCCTTGGTGGACGCGGCCAAGCGCAGTGAAGTGGCCGGCGCCGAATTCCAGCGCAACTCCATCCCCGGTCTGGCCAACGTCTGGTCCAACGCGCTCGCCGCCGAAGGCCGCACCTCACCCGATCAAGACGTTCAGGCTATCGAACGCGTCACCGTCGCCGACGTCAACCGCGTTGCCAAGCAATACCTGGTTCCGGATAATTCCATTACCGCCACCCTGAACCCGGCGCCCTCCGGCCAGCCCGCCTCACAGAAGGGCTTTGGCGGCGCCGAAAGTGTGACCAGCGCGCCCACCAAGCCGGTTACGCTCCCCGCCTGGGCCGCGGCCTCGCTGGGGCGTCTGCAAGTCCCCGCCGATACCCTCAAGGTCAGCGACACCACCTTGCCCAACGGCCTCCGCCTCATCGTCGAGACCGAAGCCATCAGCCCCACCGTCTACGTCACCGGTACCGTAAAACACAACTCCGGCCTGCAGACGCCCGCGGGCCACGACGGCGACACCAGCCTGCTCGATGGTCTCTTCTCCTACGGCACCACCACCCTCGACCGGCTGGCGTTCCAGAAAGCGCTCGATGATATCGCCGCCAGCGAAAGCGCCGGCTACCACTTCTCCCTGCAGGTGCTGAAAGCTGACTTCTCCCGCGGCGTGCAATTGCTCGCCGACAACGAACTGCATCCCGCGCTGCCGGCTGCGGCCTTCGCCGTGGAAAAAAAGCAAACCGAACAGTTCGTCGCCGGTAATCTGCGCAGCCCCGGCTACCGCGCCGGACGGGCGCTCAGTTTGGCCCTGCTTCCCACCGGTGACCCCGAACTGCGCCAAACCACGCCCGCCACGGTGGGCAACGCTACGCTGCCGGAGTTGAAACAGTATTACGACGCTACCTTCCGGCCCGACCTGACCACCATCGTCGTGGTCGGCGACGTTACGCCCCAGGCAGCCCGGCAGGTGATCGAAAAGTGGTTTGGCGGCTGGAAGGCGACCGGGCCGCGGCCCAATACGACGCTTCCCGCCGTGCCCATCAGCCACGCCGCCGCCACCAACGTGCCCGATCCCGAACAAGTGCAGGATTCGGTCGTGCTGGCCGAGCAGCTTGACCTCAACCGCTTCAGTCCCGACTACTATCCGCTCCAGCTCGGCAACCACGTGCTCGGTGGCGGCTTCTACGCCACCCGTCTTTATCACGATTTGCGCCAGGTCAACGGCTACGTCTACTACGTCAGCGTGAGTTTGAATGCCGCCAAGACGCGCGCGAGTTACTCCATCAGCTACGGCTGCGACCCGGGCAACGTCGCCAAGGCGCGGGCGTTGATTCTGCGCGATGTGGAACAGATGCGCACCCAGCCCGTGTCCGCCGCAGAACTGCACCAGGCCAAAGCCCTGCTGTTGCGGCAAATCCCCCTGAGTGAGGCCAGTGAGGGCGCCCTCGCCGGCGGGTTGCTAGGGCGGGCGGAGTTGGAGCTGCCCTTGGACGAGCCTTTCCGGGCCGCGAAAATCTATGATGTTCTGAACGCCGCCCAGGTCGAGGCCGCCTTCGCCCGCCAGCTCCGAACTGCCGACTTCGCCCAGGTGGTGCGCGGCCCGGCGCCGAAATAATGCGGCCTTTCGAGGCCGCTGGGCAGCGCCACGAGCGGAGCGGGGCTCGACTGAAACACCAAGGGCGCCTCCCTGTCTCGGGAGGCGCCCTTGGGTTACTTCCAGTTTAAGCTGCGAGCCGCTTACCAGCGCTGCTCGCGGCCGCCGCGGCCACCGCCGCCGCCGCCGCCGAAGCCACGGCCGCCGCCACCACCGCCGCGGGGCCCACCACCGCCGCCGCCGACACGCTCCGGACGCGGACGCGCCACGTTCACGTTCAACGCCCGGCCATCCATCTCGCTGCCGTTGAGGGCCGCGATGGCGTCCTCGCCTTGCTGATCATCGTTCATCTCGACGAACGCAAACCCACGCGAACGCCCAGTGTCCCGATCCGTCATGATGCTGACGCGGCTCACCGCGCCGAATGCCTCGAACGCCGTCCGCAGGTCGGCTTCCGTCGTTTGGAACGACAGGTTTCCAACAAAAATATTCTTCAAATGATTTCCTTCAAACAGAGAGCTATTTGACTTGGCTGATCTGAGGCGAATAGGCAGGACGGAACAGGTTCGTACCGGACGGTCTACCAGCATCGAGCAGAAGAGCAAACGCATCCTAAGTGTACCATCATATTCCCCGCTGCCAAGTCAAGTCTTTTTTTACCATTAGCCTGCGGCCCCCTCCCCTGGCCAACCGCCTATCATGGTTTATGGACGTCTCCAACGCCCATCCGGCCCGCACCCTCGACCCCACGGGATTTGCCCGCATTCCCGCCGGCTCCGACGCCACTGCTAATCGCCACTGATATTGCACAATAGAGCTTGTGCCCAATTCCGCTCCAGCATCTGCCCCCCGCCCCAACTGGCGCCCACAATGCGCCCGCGCCGTGGTGATCGTCGTGGGCATCGAGGTGGGCCTGCTGTTGCTCACCCTCCCCTGGACCCGCCTCTGGGACCATAGCCTCTGGATCGCACAAGCCCCGGCCGCACACCCCTGGCTGGGTAACTTCTTGCGCAGCGATTTCCTCCGCGGCGGCGTCAGTGGCCTCGGTCTTATGAATTTATGGATTGCCGCCAGCGAAATCACTGGCTTCCGCCTCTAGACGCCGCGCAGCCACACGCCGCCCCTCCGCTGCTCTACGCCATCTCCGCCGGCTCCGGCCCCAGCGGCCTTGACGCCTTGGTGGCCGCGGCCGCCGCTGGCGTGGACATGATCCAGATCCGCGAAAAGCACCTCACGGCCCGCGCTCTCTTCAAGTTCTGCCGCGACCTCCACGCCGCCACTCACGATACCTCCGCTCGCCTCTTGCTCAATGGCCGCTGGGACATCGCCGTCGCCGCCGGCCTCGACGGTGTCCATCTCCCTGCCGACGGCATCCCGCCCGCCACCCTGCGCCCACTCGGCCCCCCGGGCTTCATCATTGGCCAGAGCTGCCACTCGCCTGCCCAGGCCGCCGCCGCCGTCGGGGCCGATTTCTGTGTCTTGGGTCCGGTGTTCGCCACCCCCTCGAAATCCGGTGCGCCCATGGGCTTAGCTGCCCTGCACGCCGCCACCGCCACCAGCGCCATCCCCATCCTTGCCCTGGGAGGCATCACCATCGCCAATGCCGCCTCCTGCCTGGGGGCCGGCGCTGCTGGCCTCGCCGGTATCCGCCTCTTTCAGCGTGATGCAGCCGCCGTGGTGGCCGCTCTACGACGCCAGCGCCCGCTCTAAAATTGTGTCCACGTGGCGCAGGTGCCGCTCCAACTCGAATGCGGCGGCGATCGTCTGCGGCGCCACCTGCCGGCTGATTTCGGGGTCGCCGGTAATCAGCTTGCGGAAGTCTTTTCCCGTGCGCCACGTCTCCATGGCGTGCCGCTGCACCCACCGGTAGGCGTCCTCCCGCGTGACGCCCGATTCCACCAGGTCGAGCAGGAGCTGCCCGCTGAACACCAACCCGTGCGTCATCTCGAGGTTGCGCTGCATCTGCTCCGGGTACACCAGCAGCTTGTCGATCAGGTCGGTGGTCTTGGCCAGCATGTAATCCAGCAGGATGAAGGAGTCGGGCAGGATGACCCTCTCCACCGAGCTATGGCTGATGTCCCGCTCGTGCCATAGCGCGACATCCTCCAGCCCCGCCTGTGCGTTGCCGCGCACCAGGCGCGCCAGCCCGCAGATCTGCTCGCAGGTGATGGGGTTGCGCTTGTGCGGCATCGCCGATGAACCCTTTTGCTTGGGCGAGAAAAACTCCTCCGCTTCCCGCACCTCGGTCCGCTGCAGATGACGGATCTCGAGCGCGATCTTATCCAGCGAGGAGGCGATCACCGCCAACGTGCACACCAGCGCGGCGTGGCGGTCGCGCTGGATGATCTGGCTCGAGATGGGCGCCGCCTCCAGCCCCAGCCGCTTGCAGGTGCGCGCCTCCACCTCCGGGCCCAGATGCGCGAACGTTCCCACCGCGCCGCTGATCTTGCCCACCCGCAGGTCCTCGGCCGCCGCTGCCAGCCGCCGCTGGTTGCGCCGGTTCTCGGCGTACCAGTTCGCCAGCGTCAGCCCAAACGTGGTCGGCTCGGCGTGGATGCCGTGGGTCCGCCCCACTTGCACCGTGTGCGCGAACTCCCGCGCCCGCCGCGCCAGCACCGTCCCCAGCCGCTCCAATCCGTCTTTTAAGAGCTTGGCCGCCGCCCCAATCTGCAGCGCCTGCGCCGTGTCGACGGTGTCGCTCGAGGTCAGGCCATAGTGGAAGTACCGCGCCGCCTCCCCCACCGATTCCGCCACGTTGGTGGTGAAGGCGATCAGGTCGTGCCGCACCTCGGCTTCAATCGTGGCGATGCGTTCGGCGTTGCACGCCCCCCGCTCGCGGATCGCCCGCGCCGCCTCCACCGGGATAATGCCCAGTTCGGCCTCGGCCTCGGCCACCGCCTGCTCGACCTCGAGCCAGGTTTGAAAACGGTTCTCTTCCGACCAAATGCGGCCCATGACAGGGCGTGTATAGCGGGCAATCATGCAGGCTCCTTCGATACAGGCAACTCCGCGGCCGTCAACTGGCAACTGGAAGCCGCCAACTGTTAGAATAGCAACGCCATGCCAGATCCCGCCGCGCCATCGCTGCGCGAAAAAGCCCAGCTCATGTCCGCCTCCGAGATCGAACGCACCCTCGTGCGCCTGGCCCACGAGATCGTCGAGAAAAACAACGGCGTCGACAACCTGGCCTTGATTGGCATCCGGCGCCGCGGTGAGCCGCTTGCCCGCCGCTTGGCCGCGCTGGCCGGACGCATCGAGAGCAAGCCGGTCCCGGTCGGTACGCTTGATATCACCTATTACCGCGACGACCTTTCCCGCCCCAGCGACCAGCGGGACCGTTCCCGCCAGGCGCCGAAACCCCTGGTCAAGCCCGCCCAGATCGACTTCGACATCAATGGCCTCAACGTCATCCTGGTGGATGACGTGCTCTACACCGGGCGCACCATCCGCGCCGCTCTCGACGCCCTCTTCGACCATGGCCGTCCCCGCCGCGTGCAACTCTGCGCCCTCATTGACCGCGGCCACCGCGAGTTGCCCATCGAGGCCAGCTTCGTCGGCAAATACGTCCACACCGCTGCCCACGAAACCGTCCAGTTGAGGCTGCAGGAGATCGACGCAGCCGAAAAAGTGCTGCTCATGGAACCTGCCTAGGGCCAACCGGATTCATGCCACTGCCGGATCAGCCGCACGCCCCCCATCTCCTCGGTATCGAGCCGCTCCCGCTTTCCCGTATTGAAGCCATCCTTGACCGCGCTGCCCAGTTTCAGCGCCAGCCCCCGCCCCGCACCCTCGCCGGCAAACGCCTTCTGCTGCTATTCTACGAGGCCTCCACCCGTACTCGCACCTCGTTTGAAGTCGCCGCCCGCCGCCTTGGCGCCGAAACCGTCTCCGTCACCCCCGGCTCGAGCAGCATCGAAAAAGGCGAATCCCTCCTCGATACCGTCTACACCCTGCGCGCCATGGCCATCGACGGCATCGTCGTCCGCCATAGCTCCAGCGGCGCCCCTCACCTCGTCGCCGCCCACGTCGATGTCCCCGTCATCAACGCCGGCGATGGCATGCACGAGCACCCCACCCAGGCGCTGCTCGATGCCTTCACCATCCGCCGCCACCGCGGCACGATTGCCGGCCTGCGCGTCGCCATCATCGGCGACGTGCTCCACAGCCGCGTGGCCCGCTCCAATCTCCTATTGCTCTCCCGCTTGGGCGCCGAGGTCCGCCTGTGCGGCCCGCGCACCTTGCTGCCTCCGGAATTCGCCGCTTACGGCGACCACGTTCGCCTCAGTTGGGATCTCGAAGACGCTTTGAACGGCGCCGACGTCGTCATGGTGCTGCGCATCCAGATGGAACGCATGAAGGAGAGCTTCTTCCCCAGCGAGGCCGAGTACGTGGCCCGCTACTCCGTCACCCCCGCCCGCATGCGCGCCGCCCGCCCCGACGCCATCGTCATGCATCCCGGACCCATGATCCGCGGCGTCGAGATCAGCGCCGAGGTCGCCGATTCACCCCAATCGGTGATCCGCGAGCAGGTGGAAAACGGCGTCCTGATCCGCATGGCGGTTCTGCACGAGCTGCTGGTATGCCATGAACCTCATCCTTAAAAACGGTCGCCTCTTCGATCCCCAGCTCAGCCTCGACCGCGTCGGTGATGTCGTCCTGCAGGACGACCGTGTGCGCGGTCTCGGCCCCGACATCGCCGCCTCCGGCCCCGGCGTCATCGACTGCACGGGCCTGATCATCGCTCCCGGTTTCATCGACCTGCACGTCCATCTGCGCGAGCCCGGCTTCGAGTACAAGGAAACCATCGAGACCGGCACCCGCGCCGCCGCCGCCGGCGGATTCACCGCCGTCTGCGCCATGCCCAACACCCAGCCGGTCACCGACAACGCCGGCGCCACCGAGCATATAGCCCGCCGGGCGCGCGAGTTGGGCCACGCCCGCGTCTACCCCATCGGCGCCATCACCGAGGGCAGCCGCGGCGAACGCCTCGCTGCCATCGGCGGCATGTGCCAGGCCGGCGCCGTCGGCTTCAGCGATGATGGCCGCCCGGTGATGAACGCTCAAATCCTGCGCCGCGCCCTCGAGTACGCTTCCATGTATGGCGTCCCGGTGATCGAGCACGCTGAGGATCTCAACCTCTCCGCTGGCGGCTCCATGCACGCCGGAGCCCGTTCGCTGCAATTGGGTCTGCGGGGCATCAGCTCCGCGTCTGAGGCGGCCATGGTGGCGCGCGACATCCTTCTCGCCGAGGAATCGGGCGCCCACATCCACATCGCCCATCTCTCCACCGCCGCATCCGCCCGCCTGGTGCGCGCGGCCAAGGCGCGCGGCGTGCGCGTCACCGCCGAGGTGACGCCCCATCACCTTATCCTCTGCGACGAAGATGTGGTTGACTACGATACCAATTTCAAGATGAACCCGCCGCTGCGCGGCGCTGCCGACCGCGAGGCGGTCATCGCCGCCCTCGCCGACGGCACCATTGACGCCATCGCCACCGACCACGCCCCCCACGCCGGCCACGAAAAGCAACAGGAGTTCGACCGCGCTCCCTTCGGCATCATCGGCCTCGAAACTGCCCTCCCGCTGGTGCTCCGCCTCGTCGAGAGCGGCCGCGTCTCCCTGGCCCGCATCGTCGATGCGCTGAGTTCATCTCCGGCCCGCATTTTTAATTTACGCGGTGGCCGCCTCGAAGCCGGCGCCCTCGCCGACCTTACCGTCTTCGACCCCAGCCGTGAGTGGATTTACGATCCCGCGCGCGGGCTCTCGAAAAGCCGCAACTCCCCTTTCGCCGGATGGCGCTTGCGCGGCGCCGCTGTTCACACGATCGTGGGCGGGCGGGTTGTGTGGAGCGCGACCGCTAGGCCACCGGAATCGTGAGGTCCAGCCGGACGTCGGTCTCGGGGCTGTACTGGGAATCCGTGCGGCTGGCGCTCTTGTGTCCCTTCCAGACCGCATACACCGAGTAGGTCGTGTTCTTCTTCAGGTCGTAAAAACTGTAGCTGCCATCGTTGCCCGTAATGACCGTGTGCTCCACTTTGCTGTCGGCGTTGACCAGATGAACGACGGCCTGGGCCAACGGTTGGTGAACGGCATTGAGCACCGTGCCGCGCACGCTGCGGCCGAGCTTGGGCGGCGCGATCTGGACGTCTTGTCCCAGCAGCTTGGGGCTACTGGCCGCGACTCCGCACACACCGAGCCCCGCCACCAGCAGCCCTGCCAGCACCAGCCGGCACTGAGCTCCTCTCATTCGTCCTCGTCCTCGCCGTCGCCGTAACCGTCGTTTTCCTCTTCGTCGTAGCTCAGCTCGTCTTCATCCTCATCCTCGTCGTCGTCCTCGTCTTCATCCTCCTCGTCGTCGTCAAACTCGTCGTCGTCGTCCTCGTCCTCGTCCTCATCTTCGTCATCGGCATCGGCGCTGAGGCGCTCCAATTCGAGCGGGTGGGGGTTAACGACTTCGAAGTGGACGCCGCAGCCGCCGCAGCTCACCACTCCGCCTTCTTGCAGTTGTTCTTCGTCCAAGTCCATATCGGCCTCACATGCGGGACAGAAAACCATGCGCCCTCCTGGCGACTCGACTCCCAGCTCCTTTGTTTAAGATACACAGATTCGGCTTCTTGCGCCGCTTCCGCTAGCATAAGGCATGCCCACCCGCGAATTCCCTGCCCAGCCCCTCGCCGGCGTCGGGGTGGTGGTCGTTTGGCGGGACCAGGTGCTGCGCGACCACGTGTTGTTAGTTCAGCGCCGCCTGCCCCCCTGGGCCGGGTGGTGGAGTGTCCCCGGCGGCCTGATCGAACTCGGCGAAACCGCCCGTGCCGCCGCCACGCGGGAAGTCTTCGAGGAAACCGGTTTGGAGATCGATCTCGGCCCCGTCCTCACTGCGGTGGATCGCATCGAAATCGCCCCCGACGCTCGCATCCAGTTCCACTACGTGATCGTCGATTTCAGCGCCCGTCCACGCCACGCTTCCGCAGGCAACGTTCCCCCCGTTCTGGCTCCCGCCACCGACGCCGTCCAAGCCCGCTGGGTTCGCCTCGCCGACCTTCCCCAATACCGCCTCACCCAAGGCCTGGAGCCGGTGCTCCGCCTCGCCCTCAAGATCCCCTGAATGCTATACTGACCCCTATGTCCGGGCACTCCAAATGGGCGACGATCAAGCATAAAAAGGCGGCCACTGACGCCAAACGCGGCAAGATTTTTACCCGCCTCATCAAGGAAATTGCCATCGCCGCCCGCGCCGGCGGCGGCGACATCGATTCCAATCCCCGCTTGCGCAGCGCTGTCCTCGCCGCCAAGGCGGAGAACATGCCCGCCGACAACATCAAGCGCGCCATTCAGCGCGGCACGGGCGAGCTCCCGGGCGCCATCTACGAGGAGTTCTCCCTCGAAGGTTACGGCCCCGGCGGCGTCGCTGTCCTGATGGACATCACGACCGACAACCGCAACCGTACGGTGAGCGAAATCCGCCACCTCATGAGCCGCAATCACGGCAACATGGGCGAGGCAGGCTGCGTCGCTTGGATGTTCAAAAAATTGGGCACCATCTCCTTGCCCCGCCAAGCCGCCAGCGAAGACGACCTGATGAGCATCGTGCTTGATGCCGGCGCCGACGACCTCCGTGCTGAGGATGGGGCCTGGGAAGTGCTCACCCCGCCCGAGGCCTTCGATGCCGTGGTTGCCGCGCTGAAGGCCAAAAGCCTCGAGCCCGACAACGCCGAACTCGCCATGGTGCCGCAGAATTACGTCAAGCTGCAGGGCAAGGAAGCCGAGCAGGCCATGAAGTTGCTCGACGCCCTCGACGACCAGGACGACGTCACCCACGTCTACTCCAACTTCGACACCGACGAGGAGCAATTGGCGACCGCCTAGCCGCCAACTGCTCGCTGACAACTGCTCATGGCGGCAGCTTGGAGGGGCCGCGAGCAGGGCGGGCATACCCTGCCAAGCGACCGGCGGGAGCGACCCAGCTAAAAATGGCGAGCCACTTTAGTATTTTGGCACGGACGGGTCCACTTGGTCCGACCAGGCCAATATGCCCCCGGTCAGATTGCGCACATGCCGGAACCCTGCCGCGCGCAGCATCTCCACCGCTTTTGCCGACCGGCCCCCCATCTTGCAGTGGGCCACGATCGTCCGCTCCCGGTCCAACTCCTCCATCCGCCGCGGCAGCTCACCTAGCGGGATCAGAACCGAGTTGGGAATGCGTCCAATGGCGAACTCAAACGGCTCCCGCACATCCAGGATGAACACATCCTTGCCGGCATCCAACTCCTGCTTCAGCTCTCCCGCCGTGATCTCCACGCTTTCCTCAGATGCGGCCTCGGCTGCTGGCGCCACGCCGCCGCGTCCCAAGCCGCAAAACTCCTGGTAGTCGATCAGTGCCGTCACCGTTGGATGGTCGCCGCACACCGGGCAGTTGGGATTCTTGCGCAGCTTCAGCTCCCGGAACTTCATATTCAGGGCATCCAAGAGCAGCACGCGGTTCTTCAGCGGCTCGCCAATCCCGATGATGAGCTTGATCGCCTCGGTGGCCTGGATCATTCCCATGATGCCCGGCAGGACCCCGAGCACGCCTCCTTCGGCGCAGCTCGGCACCAGCCCTGGCGGTGGCGGCTCCGGGTACCAGCACCGGTAGCAGGGGCCGTCCGGCAGCCCCAGCACCGACGCCTGGCCTTCAAACCGGTAAATGCTGGCGTACACGTTGGGAATTCCGCTCAGCACGCAGGCGTCGTTCACCAGATACCGGGTAGGGAAGTTGTCCGTGCCGTCGATGACCATGTCGTAGCCACGGAAGATCTCCAGCGCGTTACTGCTGTCCAAGCGGGTGTGATAGCCCACGACCTCGACATTGGGGTTGATGGCGAGGATGCTCTCCCGCGCCGATTCCAGCTTCGATCGCCCCACGTCGGCGGTGGCGTGGATCACCTGCCGCTGCAGGTTGGAGAAATCCACCACATCAAAATCCACGATGCCGATGGTCCCCACGCCGGCGGCGGCCAAGTATAATCCGACCGGCGCGCCCAGCCCGCCCGCCCCAATCGTCAGCACGCGCGCCTGCTTGAGCTTCTGCTGCCCCTCCATCCCCACTTCAGGAATGATCAGGTGCCGGCTATACCGTAAGATTTCTTCTTTGTTCAACACTGCTGGTTCAACTGCGGTTGCCATGGAGAAATACCTCCCACCCCAACCACGCTGGCGGGGTTCTACGCTGCTAGAAAATTGTCAGGGATCCAGGGGCGGGAAGGGCAGGTCAACATCGCCCGCTGGCGACAGCGGCGGGGGAGCCGCCGGCAATGGACGGGACGATCGACAGCGTGTCGTTGGCTTTCACTGGGGTCTTCTCGCTCCCAGTATAGCGAATATCCTCGTCGTTCAGGTAGACGTTGACGAAGCTGCGCAACTGCCCGTCCGGGTTCATCAACTGTCCCCGCAACTGCGGATGCGCTTGCATCAAATGCTCCAACACCTCGCCCACGTCCTGGCCTTGCGCCTCCACCTCGACCTTCCGGTCGGTATAGGCGCGCAGCGGCGTCGGGATGAACACCTTGATGGCCATGGCGATAGTGATTTCCTCCTGTGTTCCGATGCGCGGCCGCCGTTGCCCGTCACACCGATTGGTCACGCCGATTCAGTCTCTACCCCGGAAGTCTCCACCGTCTCCTGGATAAAGTGGCTGCGGTCCTCGGCCAGCTCGAATGATCGTGCCGCCGCTTCGCCGCTCGCCGCCCGTCCCTCCATGATGGAGACGATGAGATAAGAATACCCCGGCCAGGCGGCGTGGTCGAGGTCGTACTGCGATGGCCGGGCCGGATGATCGGGATGGGAGTGATAAAAACCGATGACTTCCAAGCCCCGCTCCCGGGCCTGCCGCTGCGCCGCCAGATGCTCCTTGGGGTCGAAATCAAAGCGGTTGCGCGGCGAAGCGGCGTTGGCGTTGCGCATCGCATGCGCCTCGACCACCCGCCGCGGCGCCCTGGCGTCGGCCGCCGGATGCCCCAGCAGCAGCCCGCAGCATTCATGGGGATAGCTCGCCTCGCCGTGCCGCAGCACCGCCTCCATCTGCGCCCCTGGCATCCACAGCCCCATTACTTCCCCTCCTGCCAAAATCGCTCGCTCAAATATTTGTCGGCGTTGTCGGCAAATACGGTCACCACCACCGCACCCGCTGGCGCCCGCCGCGCTACCAGGTTGATCCCTGCCCACGCCGCGCCCGCGCTGATCCCCACCAGCAGTCCTTGCTTGCGCGCCAAGTACCGCACCGCCGCGTACGCCGCTTCGGTCGAGATGCCCAAGTCCTCGTCCGCCACGCTGGGATCGTAAATCGCCGGCACCATGGCGCTCGCCATGTGCTTCAGCCCCTCCAGACCATGGAAGGCGGCGTCCGGCTGCAGCGAAACGCACCGGATCGCCGGGTTCAGCTCCTTCAGCCGCCGCGCCGTGCCGATGAACGTCCCGCTCGTCCCCATGGTCGCGGCGAAATGCGTGACCCGCCCCTCGGTCTGCTGCCAGATCTCCTCCGCCGTCGTGCGGTAATGGGCCCGCCAGTTCGCTGGGTTCGAGTACTGATCGGTGTAGCAGTATTTGTCCGGTTCCGCGGCCATGATTTCCCGCGCCTTGCGGATCGCTCCATCGGAACTCTCGGCCGGATCCGTGAATGTGATCTCGGCTCCGTACGCCGCCAAAATACGCCGCCGCTCCGGGCTGATGTTCTCCGGCAAACACAGCCGCACCTTGTACCCGCGCGCCGCACACAGCATCGCCAGCGCAATGCCGGTGTTGCCGCTGGTGGCCTCCAGCAGCGTCCGCGAGGCGTTCATCGCCCCGCTCCGCTCCGCCGCCTCCAGCATGGACCACGCCGCCCGGTCCTTCACACTCCCGCCGGGGTTGGTCCACTCCGCCTTGGCGAGCAGCTCGGCCCCCGACTCCGCCTTCCCCAGCGCCAGCAGCGGAGTATGGCCAATGCGGTCAATCAGGCTCTGACCTAACATCTCTGAATTGTACCAAGGTATAATTTTGCTTCATGGCGCGCAAAATCGTTCCTCCCACGTTTGAGCAGGCTCAGCAGAAGCTCGCGGGCCTCGGCTTTACCTGCACTTCGCTTTCGGGCGGCAACCTGCTCGTGCGTAAGTACGAATGCGCCGCCATCCTCGGTCCCGGTGCCGGCGGAAAATCCGCCGGGATCGCGGTGGCGCCTGGACGCGTCCTCAACGGCGAGTTGGCACGCCTCATCGACCGCGGCTATCAAAAGTTCTTCAAGTCCGCCGATGCCGAAATGCCTGCCCGGCCGGAAGAGCTGAGCACGTTGGCCCGCTTCGAAAATGAGCTTCGCTATGCCTGCGGCATCCCTTCGCTCTACAACGAGGCCTTGGGTTCGGTCAGCGATCGCTACATCTACGACCGCGTCTGGTTCCGCGACGAGGGCCGCCAGCCCAAGCCCTGGGAGCAGGAAGCTGCTACCGCCCTCCGCGCTTAGTCAACCGTCAACGCTAGGAGTTGATGCTTTAGCGGCTCGCCCTCGGAGCGGCCGCCGCCGCTGCCACCGTGCCTGTGATTCGCAGCCGGTCCTGATTGTCGACGCTCTCGCCGAAGTTGCGGAACGCGTCGTACTGGTTGGGCGGGATCAGGTTGGGCTTCAGTTCCATGCTCCGGTCGAACACGATCTTACCGCCATGGTCCGCATAGCTGGCGCTGAAGCTCCCAAACGTGTTGTTGATGCGTGCATCGGGCGGCAGTTCCACCCCGGCAAAACGCGCCGGTAAAGTGACCGCCACCTGGGTCTGCTCGAAGCTCCCGCCCGAAATCTCCAAAGGATGTGTACGGAACGGCAGTGGGGCATACCGCTGCAGCAATCCGGTCGGGCTGGCGAGGTGTTCGATATCCCACGCCGTTCCGCCGTCGTTGTGGACGAAGCCGGGGACGGTGACGTCGACCGTGATCACCAGCGGCCGGCTCTTGTCGGTGAGGTTCGCCACCTCCCCGCCAGTCGCGGAAGCGTTGGGATAATTGGACAGCGCCATTTGCTGGTAGATCTGTGGCAGGCTGGAGGCCGGCTGATCGGCCAGCGCCTCCCGGATCTGCTGGCCGTTGGGTCCCCGGAACTCGAGCCGCAGCTTGAGTGTGGCATCGCCCGAGTCGGCCACCGTCCCGGTTGCAGTGATCACCACCCCATCCAGCGGGGAGACGAACTGCGGCACGTGTGTAAATTCCGCCGTTCCCGTCGCGCCCGTGACGAGCGCGAGCGCGCCACGCACGTCCGGCACAAGATACCCTTGACGCGCAAAATTCCCGTTCAAGTCATACCAGCCCGCAGGTCCCGCGCCGTTACCCACGTGGACCAGCGGGTACGAGAACTGGTACAAACTGGGAATCTTGGTCGACGAATCATCCGTCACCCCGCGCGTCAGCACCAGTTGGAACGGCACACGCGCCGCCGCCAGCAGCCCTAAAAATACCGATGTCCGGTTGCCGCTGCCGTCGGTGAAATACTGCCGTGCCGGCTGCAGCATGGCCCCCTGCGCCGGCTGAATGTTCGCCGCTACCCAATCGAAGATCGCATCCGCGCGGCCGATGGGTCCCGCCTGCCCCGCCGCCAGCTTCGCCGCCTCCGCCTGCATCTCGGGCGTGGCTTTTTGCACCGCATAAAGATGGTCGGCCATGTACTGGCTGAGGTCGCTCCAACTCATGGTGCTGCTGCTGATCCACACTTTCGGCACCAAGTTTGCTTCGGGCGGCATGTGCGGCTCGGTCACCAGTTCCTGCATCTTCTGCAGCAACCACTCCCGCGCGATTTCACCATCGCGCATGGTCGTCACTGTAGGTGGGGCGGGGAACCGCTCCTGGTCCACCAGCAGCGGATACTGGGGCGGTGTCAGCACCACATAGTCGGCGTAGTTGTCGGGCTGCTGTGCTTTGGAGGAGTTGAAAACGAAGAACTCCTCGTTGTTGATCGCCCCCGGAATCACGGTTGAGGGGGGCATGTGCTGCACGTACTCAACCTCGATGTAATCGCCGGGCTCCAGCCCCGGCATGGTGATGCTGCTGAGGTTGGCCACGTTCTCCGGCAGTAGCATGGCCCCGCTTTGCTTGATGGTGCGAACGGTGATGAGGTCGCTGCCCAGCGTGATCGATTGATCGCCCAACTGAGAGATGCCAGCCGTGTTCAAGACCCGGAAAATCTGGTGAATGTACTGGTCCTGGCTGGAATCCGGATTGATGCGGTTCACCATCTGGTCAAAAACCAGAATCGAACTGGCGTTGGGGTACTCACTTTTTCCGGGCGCATCCCGCAGGATCTCGGCGGCGGAGTGGTACCAGGGTTGCCAAAATTTATCTCCGGTGAGGAAGCTGGCTTCGTGCCGGAAGCTGTTGCGGTCGAAATCGGTGCGCCGCAGATCGGCGATGCCTTGTCGCAGGCTCTGTTGCAGTCCGATGTCGTTGGCCGCGGCCGCAATCTGCCGGTTGTGGGGAAAGTCGGCCAGGGCCTTGGCTGCCTCGGACTGCGCCTTGGCGGTGGCGGCCTGGGCCTCGGCTGTGCCCCCGGCCGCATGAGCCTCCAGCAGCAGCGCATCCAAATACTGTCGCCGCAACTCCGCCGACGAGGGCTCGAAGCCGCACGCCGTGGCCAAGAGTCCGGCGGCGGCCGCCGCGTTCCCCTGATTCAACTTGTAAGCCCCCAGCGTGCCTGCTGCGCGCGGATCGGCCTCAAGCACCCGCTCCCAATCGGCCACCTTGGCTGCATCGCCGATGCTGGAGTAGAAATCCAGCGCGCTGGCGATTGAGTTCCAATCCGAACTCGATTCCACCAAGGCATGGCTCAGCGCCGTTTCCGCCTCTGGCGTCCAACGCTGGCTCGCCGCCAGGTGAAACGCCGACCAGTCGCAATCGGCATAGCCTTTGCCCGTGCAGTGCGCATATTGCTCGGCGGCTTGGGTGTTTTTTCCTTCCGATTGGTAGACGTGGCCCAAACGGTCATACGCCCGCAGCGCGCGCGGATCGGCCTTCAGCGCCTTTTCTGCCGCCGTTTCCATCTGGGCCGCAGCCCAGCTCTGGCTCGCGTCCTCCAGTGCGCCGTAGGTTTCCGCCAGATTCAGCCACACTGGCGCCGCGTTCGGCGCCAGTGCCGCCGCCCGCGTCAGCGCCACCCGCGCGCCCTCGCCATCTTCGTCCTGCACGCGCCGGATGCCGTCAACCCACAGCGCCAAGGCGTCATCCGGCTGCCCTTGCAGCCGCGCCGTGCTCCACCCCGCCAGCGTCTCCGGCGCGGGCAGGATCTTCGCCTTGCCGGCCAGCTTGGCGTCAGCCGGCAGTATGTCCGCACTGCTCCACGCCGTGGCCGCGGCCGGTCCCCCGGTGCTTGATTCCGCCCGCAGCATCAGTTCGAAATCCCGCCGGTCCTCGCCTCCCAACTTCACCACCACTCGGCTCCATCCCGCCGCCAGCTCGGCCGCTGCCACCGCCGTGGCTGGCGTGTAGCTGGCGCGCCGGTCGTTGTCGATGACGGTGGCGCCATTGATCTCCACCTGCGCCGAAGCGGCGCTGTAGAGCCGCAGCAGGACCCGCGTCGGCCGCGTGGCATGCACATAGGTCACGGCGAAATCCAACCCCTGCTGCCCCCAATCCAGGGGAAACTGCACCGCCCCGCTGGCGCTGTCGAAGGCCTGCGGTTGCCGCGTCAGCGTTCCATCGGCATAGGACGCCGCCGGCTCGCGTTCGATGGGATAGGTGGTGTCAAAGTCCAGGTTCTGCCAGTTTCCAAATGGCCCCCACAACTGCCAGTGGGCCAGCCGCCCCGCCAGCAATTGCGCCCGCTCCGGCGTCAGCGCTACCCCTGGCGCGTGCACCGCCGCCAGCAGCGAGCGCCCCAGCATATAGGCCGTGGTGGGATCGGCCAGCGGTTCATCCAACGTCCGCTCAATGGCCGGCACCGCATCCAGCAGCGCCCGCCCCTGGTTCTCCAACTCCCCGCTCAAGGTGCGCACCGCGAGCTCGGTCGCGACATCGTTGGGCGCGGATTCGGTGAGCCGCAACGCCGCCGCCAGCATCTGCCGGTCCTGCCCTTGGGAGTAGGCCGAGACAAACTGTACAAACGCCATCTCCGCCGCCGCGGATGCCGGCGGGGTGGTCACCCGTGCCAGCGCCGTCTCCGCTTCCGCCTTGGCCGCGGGCGGGCCGTAGAACAACTCCAGCCACAGCACGTCGGCGGTGCCGTTGGGACCGCGCTGCCGCGCCGCCGCGAGTGCCGCCGCGTAGCCGTTGCCAGAAACGCGCGGCAGCCGGTCCAGCAGGGACTCCGCGGCGGTGCCGCTCGCGGACCCGCCCCGGCCGCTGTTCTGCGCCATTCCGAGCCCCGTCAGGCTGGCCATGAGTGCGGCTACAACAAAAAACTGACGGCGCTTCATTGTCCGCCTCCGTTCGCGGGCGCGCCCGCCGTGGGCACGCTGGCCAACGGACGGCCCAGGGTGGCATCCACCTGGGACCAGAAACTCCGGAACCGCCCGTACTCGGCCGGCGTGATCAACGACTGCTTGGTGACCACGCGGCTGCGCAGCGTCAGCGTGCCGCCGTTCATCGCGGCCGCGGCGGCGAAGCTGGCAAACGGTTCATTCTGCTGCGTCGGTGCCGGCAGCGCCGCCACCTGGTATCCGGGTGGCAAGGCTAGGTGCATTTCTTCGCTCAGAATCTGCGGCGGGCCGGTGAGCAGGTCCTCACTGCGTTGCGCCAACGATGCCATCTCGGGCAGCCATTGTTGCGGTACGATCTGGCGTGGGATGAGCAGTGTGGTGCCGTTGACGGTGGCGAACCGCGGGATCACGCCCACCAGCTTGACCTCGATGGGGTCGTCCCAATCGCTTTCGTTGGTCACCGTGGCGCCGGTGATGTTGATCCCGGGCAGCCGCGTGTGCAGCATGGCTTGCACCGCGCCCGCCTGCCGGTCGGGCAGTTCCAGCGCCTGCCGGAACACGGGAGCATGTTCGCCTTCCAGCGTCCAGGTCATTTCAAAGTGCAGGTCGCCGTTGGCCTCGAGCTGTCCATTGAGCACCCGTGTCATGACGTTGTCGGCGGGCGGCTGATCGGGCGTGACCACCGGCGCCAGCCCGGCTTGCGCCCCGGACGCCTGACTGGCCTGCGCGCGGAACGCCGGGGCGGCCTCGGCCGAGGGCCCACCCATCTGGCCCAGCGCCGCGCTGGGCGTCTCCGCCGCCGCGGGATTGGCCAGCACCGGCAGGCGCAGTACAAATGCCCGCTGGTCGCCGGCCGGCAGTTCGTCGGCGCCGTTGTACTCCGCCGTGCCATCCAGGTACCGGTGCAGGCTGGGCACGTAGACGATGGCGTGGTCGAAATCCGCCACCGACGGAATCGTGGCGTCGATCACTCCCAGATCACGGATGCGCACCAGCACGAAATCGGCCGGGATGCCGGCCTGATGCAGCAGCGCGATCAACAGTGAAGCCTTATCCTTGCAGTCGCCGAAACGGCGGTGGAACACCTGCGTTACCGGGTAGGGGCGGTAGCCGTGGATGCCGAACTCCAGCGCCACATAATGCGTGTTCTGGATCACCCAGCGGTAGATGGCATCAACCTTCTCCTGCTCGGTCGTCTTACCCTGGATCAGGCTATTGACGGTTTGCACCATCTCGCTGTCCATCACAAAGGTGTCGCGGATGAGTTGCCGGTACCAGTCCCCGAACTGATTCCAGGTCTGGAAACTGCTGACTTCGATATAGGGTGAGCGCTCAATCTCGGGCGGGGCCGAGGGCTCGGGCACTTGGGCAGGTAGGTTGTGGTCGCTCCAGCGGTACACCGTCTGGCCCTGGGCGGTGTGCTGCTCGCTGGTGCCGTCGAAACGAATGGCTTTAAAGTACAGCGGCTTGTTGGATGGCGTGATCACCACGTACTGCTGGAACTGCGTCGGCGCCGGGCCGCCAAACGAATCCAGGTCGCCGTAGTAGTCGCCGTAGAGCGATTCCAGCGTGGTGGGCAGCACGCGGTAGGCGATCTCAACGAAGTCGCCCGCGCGCATGGGCGGCATCTGCACAAACTTGTTGCGGACGTCGTAGAAGGTTTCGTAGCCCACCGATTGACTGACCGGCTGGTCCCCCGCCTTGGGGGCATCGGCACTGGTGCCATCGGGGTGAATCACGCGAGCGGTAAGAAATTGCACGTCCTCGGTCGCCGGATCGTAGGTGACCGGATAGTAGGCCAGTGAATCGGCGCCGTTGCTGTTGTTGATGCGGAAGATCTCTTGCACATAGCGGCCGATGTTGCCGGAAGGAAAGATATTGGTGACGTTGGTGTTGGCGAGCACGGTCACCGGGCCGCTCTCCAGGCCGGGGTTGGCGGCCTTTTTGAAGGCGGCGATGGCTTGGGTCACATCCTGGGTGTAGGGCCGCTCGAAGCTGGCCTCCTGCGCGGCCTCGCCGCCCCGTCCAATGCGGAGCCGGTCGCGCAGGTCGGCGTCCTGCGGGTTGAGGTTGAGCGCGGCCTGCCAAGCGGCGATGGCCAGGGTGGGATGGCCGAAGTGGCTCTCGATCTCGCCTGCGGCGACGCGCAAATTGGGCGAGTCGGGCGCGGCGGCCACCGCCTGCTCGATGGTGGCCAGCGCTTCGGGTCCGCGGCCCAATCCACTGTAGGCCCGGGCTTCGGTCTCCAACAGCGCTGGTGGAGAGCCCGCCAGTGCGGTGGCTTGGCGAATCGTGGCCAGGGCCGCCGCCAGATCGCCGCTTTGGCGCTGCACGTCCGCCAACTGGAGGCTCACCGCGAGGTCTGCGGCGTCATCGGCGTGCGCCGTCGCGAACCACTCCAGTGCCGGGTGGATCGCGCCCACCCGGCGCAGCGCGGCGCCCACCGGCCCAGCAACCAAGGCGCTCGTGACATGCGCTTGACGCAGCGCCGCCGCCCACGCCAGCACCTCCGGACTGATGCCCGTGCCCAGGTAAGTGCCGAGCAGGCCCACCGCGGCCAACGGCGCGCGCGCGATATCGGCCGCCGACGGCGGCGCCAGCCCGTTGGCGTCGGGACTGGTGGTGAGTCCCATCGCGGCACGGAACTGCTCCCGCGCGGGCCAGAACTCGTTGCGTGTCAGCTCGATCGACCCCAGCATCCGGTGCGCCTGGGCGTTGCCAGGGTCGCGTGTCAGCAACTGGTCCAGATACCGGTAGCGGCGGCTCTGGTCGCTGTCGTGGGCGGCGAAATCCAACACCGCTTGCGCATCGTTGGGAAGTCCGGCGATGGCCGCCATGAAGGCGTTGGCGTCATCCTGGCCGCCGGTGTTGAAGTTGTGCTTCTGGTTGAGCACCCAGGCATAATCCAACTCGTAGCTGGGACTGCTGCTCGCCGCCGCCTGGGCCAGCGCCGTCAAATCGCTGATGGCGCTCGCCGCCGGCGCTGTCGCGGCCTGAACTCTGGCCACTATATCTGCGGGCGGCATCGCCGTGGCATCCAAGACTAGGGGCGCGCCCGCAGGGGTGGTCAGGCGCAGGCTGAAGCGCCAATCCGTCGATTCCGTACCCCCGGTTTTGGCCAGGATCTCGTTCCATCCTGCCTCCAACCGCGCTCCGGCTGCATCCTCATCAAACCCGCTGCTCGGATGCGCCGCCTGTTCATCAAATACCAACCCGCCGTTCACCCACACCCGCGTCGCCCCGTTGTCGCGTAGCCGTATCGCGACCTCCTGCGCCGCGGGACTGCGCACCCAACTCACCACATAGGCTGAGGCGCTCTCCGAGGGGTTGAGGTACGCGCCTAAATTCAGCACCCCTTGCGGCGCTGCAAACGGCATGCGCCGCCACCCTACCTGCCGCTGCTTGCCGGCGTAGTGCGCATGTAGCTCCACGCCATGCTCCGGACCCTCTTCTTTTTCGATGGCGGCCGGGCTGGAATTGTCAAACGGTCCCACCGCCTGCCAACTCTCGACCTCGCCCAACTGCCGCCAAATGCGTGCCGCCGCCTCGCCATCGCCCGCTCGCAGTTCGTCCCTTGCGCGCTGGTCATCGATTTCGGCGGCGATTAACGCCTCGGCGGGGTTGCCTCCGCGCACCGCGCTGCTGAGCTGATCCAACGCCTGCAGCGCCGCCGCGGGCGGGACCAGCTCCGTCGCCTCCGCCACCCGGTACAGCGCCACCAACTGTTGCACTTGGCGCAGATTTATTTCCGGCTCGCGCCCGGCGGCGGTGAACGTCTGCACCGCCTGCGCCAGCCGCTGCGCCGGCGTCGCCAAAGGCGCCGGCGGCGGGGTCGCCGCCGCGTTGACGGCCGGCGCCCCCGTTTGCGCGGTGGTGAACGCAGTCCCGAAACTGAAGGCGCCAAAACATGCTACGGCCGCCAGCGCCGCCGCCATACGGAGATTGGCTTGCATTGAGAAGTTTCCGGTCAGGCACCCAAGACTTCTCTCATTATACGGGCCTTCCACGGGCCTGGTTGCGCCATTCATGCCGCGCCGCTGTCCTCCGTCATGAGCCGCAGTTCATGGTTGAAAACAGGCGGGTTCCGTAACCTGCCGCCCCGGCGGACGTATTACCATCCAAGCTCGGCGCGCCGAAGCTCCACCACGGTGGCCTGTTAGGACTGACGCAATGGAATATAACCATCTCGACCGCCCGTTGGCCGTGGCTGCTTTCTTGGTCGTCGGCTTCCTAGCCGGAAGCCTTGTCGTCGTTCCGGCGCGTGGACAAGCCCCGGCCGCGGCTGAGGCCTCCGCGCCGTCCTTCTCCGCACGCGTCAGTGGGACCGTGGCGGTGGACGGCTTGGTCGTGCCCGGCGTCACCGTCACCCTTACCGATCCCGCCAGCGGGCAAAAGTATGTGACCTCCACCGACGACCGTGGCGTCTTCGTCGCCACCGTCGGCCATCCCGGGGAGTTTGACATCAGCGCCGATATGGCAGCCTTCGCCGTCGCCCACGCCAAGGTCGTCGTCCCCGCCACCGCTGGCACTCCGGTCCCACCGGTCACCATCGCTTTAGCCTTGACCGCCACCGCTCCTGCTTCTCCGGCGCCTGCCGCCCCCGCCGCGACGGCGTCACGTGGCGCCGCCCCGCTCCCCCGTGGTGCGGCTGCCCCCGGCGCCGCCGCCTCCCAGCCTAACCCCAATCCCCGCCTCGCCGTGCGCACCGCCGGCCGTGGCGGCCGCGGCGGCCGCGGCGGCCAGAATACCAGCGCCGATAATAGCTTTCAGTCCCTCGATATCAGCCAGACCGGCGCGGTCACCGACACCGGCGACGACGCCAGCCTCGCTGCCAACTCTGGCGTTGCCGGCATGACCGACGCCACCGCCACCGATTCCACTGTCATTACCGGCCAAGCCAGCCAGGATGATCGCCCCATGGACGCCAACGCCATCGCCGGTTTCCTGCGCGATGCCGGCGGTCCCGGTGCCCCGGGTGGGCCCGGTGGGCCGGGCGGCCCGGGTGGTCCCGGCGGCGGCGCTGGCGGTGGCCGGGGCGGATTTGGCGGTGGCGGCCGGGGTGGTTTCGGCGGTGGCGGTGGCTTCGGCGGCCGCGGCGGCTTCAACTTCCGCCAGCTCAGCAACCGCTTCAATCAGCCCCACGGCAACCTCTCCTATACCTTGAGCGACTCGGCTCTCAACGCCCTCCCCATGTCCCTTACCGGGACCACCGCCACCGCGCCTCCCAACGCCGCCAATCAGCGCTACTCGGCGACCGTCACGACCCCCTTCAAAATTCCCCACATCTACGACGACAAGGGCAAAACCAATATCACGCTATCGTTCTCCGGCACCCATGACTCCAGCCTGAGCAACGTCACCGCCCTGGTGCCCACGCTCAACGAACGCAGCGGCAACTTCCAGGGCGTCACCGACGCCCAGGGCCATCCGGTTGTGATCAAGGACAGCTCCGGCAACCCTGTTCCGGGCAACTCCATCACCCCCACCGCCGCCGCCGCCGGTCTGCTGGCCTACATTCCGCTCCCCACTCCCGGCTCTTCCGGACGCTTCAACTACAGCAACACCCTCGACTCGCTCAACACCAACCACAACCTCTCGCTGCGCCTCAACCATAGCTTTGGTTCCTCCAGCGCCGGCGGCGGCCGTGGCGGCGGTGGCGGCCGTGGCGGCTTTGGCCGTGGCAAGAGCCTCAACTTCAACCTGAACTACTCCGGCGGCAACGCCGAACGCCCTGGCGTCTTCTTCCCCTACGAAGAAGGATTCACCAAATCCCGCGGCATTAACGCCGGCCTCGGCTATACCCAGCCCATGAAGGGCTGGATCAACATTCTGCAGGTTAACTACAACCGCAACCGCACCGACCTCACCAACCTCTACGCCAACTCCACCAACGTCACCGGCGCCGTGGGCATTGCCGGGGTGTCCACCAACCCCACCGATTGGGGGCTGCCCAGCCTGACCTTTAGCACCTCCGGCATCACTGGCCTCTCCGATACCCATCCCAACTTTGTCCGCTCCAACACCTGGTCGGTGAGCGACAGCCTGATCCGCCGCATGGGCAAGCATAATTTCCGCTTGGGCGGCGATTTCCGCTGGCTGCAGAACAACCCCGAAACCGACCAGTCGCCCAACGGCGCCTTCTCGTTCGATGGCCAGTACAGCGGCTACGATTTCGCCGACTTCCTGCTCGGCATGCCGCAGCAGACCTCGGAGCGCTATGGCGGTGGCGTGTTCTATTTCCGCCAGGTCGAACCCGACCTGTTCTTCAACGATAACTGGCAGGTCAGCGGTTCGTTCACGCTCACTTATGGTCTGCGCTGGGAGTATATCTCTCCCTACACGGAGAAAAATAACCGCCTCACCAACCTCCTCGTCGCGCCCGATTTCAGCTCAGTGACTCCGGTCGTGGCCGGCCAAAGTGGCGTGTCCGATTCAGTGATCAAACCCGATTACCGCCATGTCCGGCCGGATCTCGGGTTCGCCTGGAAATCCTGGGCCAACATGATCGTCCGTGGCGGCTTCGGCATGGCGTATAACACCGGCGCCTACGCCAACATGGCCACCGCGCTCGCCTACCAGTCGCCCTTCATCGTGACCCAGACCAACCTCGGTACTGTGACCACGCCGCTCAGCCTCACCAATGGTTTTGCCGGCTCCAGTGGTGTGACCAATACCTACGGCGTGAACCCGGACTACGCCGTTGGCTACTCGTACCTCTGGAACCTGGACCTCCAGCGCCAAGTGGGCCGTGCCTACGTCATCCAAGTCGACTATAACGGTTCCCGCGGCGAGCACCTCGACCAGCTCCGCGCCCCCAACCGCACGGCCACCGGTTTGTTATTTCCCAACGTTCCGGCCTTTTTGTACGACACCACCGGCGGCAACTCCCTATACAATGGCGGCTCACTGACCGTCAGCCGCCGCATGAGTCAAAGCGTGTCGTTCCGCGCCAGCTACACCTATTCCAAGATGATGGACGACGCTTCCCAGATCGGTGGCGGTGGTGGCGCCAATGGCAGCATCGCCCAAAACGATCAAGACCTGAAGGCCGAGTGGGCGCTCTCCAGCGGCAACGTCACCCACAACTTCAATGCCAGCTATGAATGGCAGTTGCCCTACGGCCTCAACCATCATTGGGGCGACAGCTCCAGCTTCTTGAGCTCGGCGCTGGGCGACTGGCAAGTCAGCGGGAGCTTCACTGCCCGTTCCGGTTCGCCCTTCTCCCCCACCGTCAGCAACGCCGCCTCCAACGCCCAAGGCCTGCAAGCCCTCGGCGTCAACGTCCCCTTGCGCGCCGATGTCGTCGCTGGCCAGGCGGTGGCCTTGTCGGCCCCGACCCTGACCAGCTACTTCAACCGTGCTGCCTTCGTGGCCCCTGCCATCGGCGGCTACGGCAACGCCGGCCGCAACATTATTATCGGACCCGGTCAGCTTGCGCTCAATATGTCGTTGAGCAAGAGTTTCCGCATGGGCGAGTTCCGCTCCATGGAAATTCGTTTCGACAGCACCAACACCCTCAACCACCCCAACTGGCAAGGGCTCGAAACCAATCTGAACTCACCCACGTTCGGCAGCGTTGCCGGCTTCAGCCAGCCGCGCCAGATTACCTTCTCGGCTCGCTTCCGCTATTAGGAGACACTCATGCGCCGCCGTTCACTCTTCCTGTCCGCCATCGCGCTGTGCACGGTTGGGCTGATCACTTGGGCCGTGGCCCAGACCACTGGCTCCGCCAATAGTTCGGCCAAGCCCGCTGCCCAAGGTAACATTGTCACCTTCAAAGCGACCACCGAATTGGTGCTGGTCAATCTCACCGTTCGCGACAAGAACGGTAACCTGGTGAAAGACCTCAAGCCCTCCGAGATTTCGATCTACGAGGACGGCAAGCTCCAGCACATCTCCAGCTTCGATTTCGAAAACATTGACGCCGCCCCCGCCACCGCCTCGGCTGCCGCCGCAGCCGGCCCCGCCGGCACGGTCGAGGCCGGCTCCCCGGCGGCTAAAAAAGCAGCTGCCCCTGCGCCTCCGGCCGCCGCCGCGCCCAACTCCGCCGCTGCCACTGCCGCCCAGTACCGCGATCACCGCCTGATCGTGTTGTACTTCGACCTTACCACCATGCAGCCCGAAGACGTGCAGAACGTCATGGAGCAGGCGGAGAAGTTCGTGCAGACCAAAATGCAGCCCGCCGATCTGGCCGCCATTACCACCTTGGGCGATAGCCTGCAGGTCAACCAGGACTTTACCGCCGACAAGGCTTCCTTAATGCGCGTGCTCCGCTCCCTGAATCCGGCCACCAGCAGCGGCTTTGGCGCTGGTGGCGACGGTACCACCGACGGCACTGCCGACAACGGCAACAGCTTTACCGCCGACGATACCGAGTTCAACGTCGCCAACGCCGACCGCAGCCTTGAATCCATGCAATCGGTGTGCGACATGCTCGCCGGCGTTCAGCAGAAGAAGTCGATGATCTACTTCTCCAGCGGCATCCAGCGCTCGGGTGTCGACAACGAGATCACCCTCCGCTCCGCCGTCAACTCCTGCGTGAAGGCCAATACCGCCATCTACAGCGTCGATGCCCAGGGACTGCAGGCCATGCCTCCCGGTGGCGGCGCCACCGGCGGCAGCGTCCGTGGCGCATCCGCGTTCAACGGCGGTGCCCAGTCCAGCGCTTTCAACTCCCAATTCGCGCAGCAGGAGACGATCTCCACCCTCTCCACCGACACCGGCGGCAAGCCGTTCCTCGATAGCAACGACTTCGGCGACGTTTATGCCAAGGTCCAGCAGGACACCCGCTCCTACTACCTCGTCGGCTATACCAGCACCGACCATGCCCAGGACGGCAAGTACCGCAAAATCCAGGTGAAGATCTCCCGTCCTGGCGTGGCCGTCACCGCCCGTCCCGGCTACTACGCGCCTCGCGATATCAACCACCTCAACACCGCCGATCGCCAGCAGCAACTTCAGGACGAGCTCAACGCCGACGTCAGCGATCACTCCCTCGATCTCTACCTTGCCGACGGCTACCTGCGTTTGAACCCGTTCCGCTATTACGTGCCCGTTTCCATTGTGATTCCCGGATCGGAAATCCCGCTCCACGGTGTCAACCCCAAGGCCACGCCAGAAGTTGATATCACCGGCGAGGTTATCGATCAGACTGGCCGCAAGCTGGATCACATCACCCAAACCATCAAGCTCACGCCCGCCGTTGCCGGCCCAGGGCAGCAACTGCAGAACAAAAACCTCCAGTTCAACTCGGGCTTCCTACTTGCGCCCGGGCAGAAGTATCAGATCCGCTTCGCCGCCCGCGAGAACCAGACCGGTCAGATGGGCGCCTTTGAAACCGTGCTCACCATCCCCAACATCGATGCTGACGCGGCCAAGCCGTCCCACAATTTGGCGATGAGCCCCGTACTCGTGGGCAGTCAGTTGATCGCTGCCCGCCGCGACGATAACAACCCCATGACCCTTTCCGGCAGCACCTTGGTCATGGACGTCAACCACGTCTTCAGCGCCGGCCAACACATGTACCTTTACTACGAGGTCTACGATCCCAAGATCGTCGGCAAGGCCTCCGGCGATGCCATCAACCTACTGACCAACGTGGCCTTCTTCCACGGCAAGGTGAAGGTCTACGAGAGCCAGCTCCTGGCCACGGAAAAGGTCACCGATCCCAGCCGCCAGGCCGCGGTCATTCAGATCGACATCCCGTTGAATCAGCTCAAGCCTGGTTACTATCTCGCCCAGGTTAATGCGGTTGATGCCGCCGCCGGGAAGTTCGCCTTTCCCCGCATTCCCATCCTCATCCGCCCGGCCCAGCCCGCCTCCAGCACCGCCGTAAGCTCCATCACAAACTGAATCCGCCTGAAGCTCCCCCGCGTCACACCATTGATGCCACCATCAATGCGGCGGGTCTGCGGTCTTGTGTTCGGCGTGCTGGCACTGCTTGTTGGTGCCCACTCTCAAGGGTTGGCCAACACTGGCCTGGACCTCGGCTATCGCCAACTCTATAACCTCGATTTTCCAGCGGCCCATCGCACTTTCGCGGCGTGGATGTACGCCCACCCTGCCGATCCGCTTGGCCCCGCTTCTAACGCTGCGGCCTATCTCTTCGCCGAGATGGACCGGCTTCACATTCTGCAATCGCAATTCTTCACCGAGGACCACCGCTTCCTCTCCCATGGTCAAGGTGTGCCGGACCCGGCCGCAGCTGCGGCGTTCGCCGCCAATCTCTCCCTCAGCCGTGGTCTTGCCGCAGGACGTTTACGTGCTGTCCCCGGGGACCAGAACGCCCACTTCTCCGAAGCGTTATGCGATGGACTCGATGCCGACTACCAAGTGCTGATCCAAGACCATGCGCTGGCGGCACTGAGGTTGATGAAAGATGGCCAATCCATTGCCGATCGGCTGCTCGCGGCCGCTCCTGACGACTACGATGCCGAGTTGGCCCTCGGCATGGAGAACTACGTGCTTGGCCTCGAGCCAGCGCCCATCCGTTGGCTTCTCCGCCTGGATGGAGCCGCTGCCAATCAGGGGCGAGGTATCGCCCAACTCGAAGCCGTTGCCCGGCACGGTCATCTGCTCCGCCCCTACGCTAAAATCCTGCTCGCCTTGGCGGCGCTCCGCGCCCATCATCCCGCCGAAGCTGCCCCCTGGTTGGAGGACCTCGCCAACGAGTTTCCCGGCAATCCACTCTACGCCCAGGAACTGCGCCGCATCGCCGCCACCGTTCAATTCCAGCCTGCGGACACCATCATCCATTTCACGTTGGGCGCGTTCCTCCACACTGTGCACGGCACCATGCCGCTCGCTAGCGGCCGGCTCCAATTCGATCCCGCCTCAGGTGCTGCCAGCGGCCGCATCGTGATCGACGCCGCTCAGGCCGAGACCGGCAACGCCGGCCGCGATCGCACCATGCGCCATGATGTGCTCGAGAGCGATCAGTTCCCCCAGATCGTCTTCACCCCTAGCCGCATCTCACCCACGCCGGCGCCCAGCGGCGATTCCACCGTGACCCTGCAGGGCACGATCAGCATCGCTGGCGGAGAACACCCGATATCACTCCCTGCGCGCGTCCACATTGCCGGCGGCGTTGTCACCGCCTCCGCATCGTTCCCGATCGACTATGTCGCCTGGGGTCTGCATAATCCCAGCACATTGCTGCTGCGGGTCGGCAATACCGTCCAGGTCGCCATCGAAACTCGGGGCACGATCAACTGGCCTCGCTAGCAGCCCTGCTACCGTCGCCGGGTCTCGAACAAAAACCACGCCCGCCGCTCGGTTTCATCGATCCAGGCTTCGATCAAGCTGGCCGTAGCCACGTCGTCCCGCTCCTCGCACACCCCATGCGTGGCGCGCAGCCGCCCGGCCAGCGCCTGATTGTCCTCATGCAGCTCGGCCAGCATGTCCTCCGGCGTCACGAAGTCCGCATCATTGTCGGGGGTGCGCTGCAGGTGCGCGATCTGCCCGATCGAGTGCAGCGTCGTGGCTCCGATCTTGCGCACCCGCTCGGCGATCGGGTCGGTCATGGCAAAAATCTGGTCCGCCTGCTCGTCCAGCAGTAGATGGTAGTCGCGGAAGTGCGGTCCGCTCATGTGCCAGTGAAAATTCTTGGTCTTCAGGTACAGCGCAAATACATCCGCTAGCATGGCGTTCATCGCTCCTGCGATATCACGCGTGGCTTCGGGACTCAGGCCAGTCGGGGTGTTGAGCGGCGCTTGTTGCCGCCGCTGCAGATCGGTGCGGGACGTTACGGCCATTGCTCGTTTCATGGGCAGGAATCTCCTGCCTTAACTATAGAGCCGTGCCGCGCTGATCTTCGGTGCCGCCTCCCCCGATTGTGTGATCCGGGCGATCAGCTCTTTTCGCAGTTCCGCGGCGATCGCCTTCTCCGGCACGTGCCCCGCCAGGTTCACCAACTGCGCCGGATCGGCAAAGTTGTTGTACAGGCAGTAGTCGCTGTAATGCGCGCTCGATTCGTCCTTGTCGCCGTTCAAACTCGCATCCGCTACGCCATAGGTCCATTCCCGCGTGCGCAGCGCCCGCCCCACCATCGCCTGGCTGATCTGGATGAGCTGGGTGTTATCCCATGCGCTCCGGGCTTTTGGATCCCGCACTAGCGGCATCAAACTCCGCCCTTTCATTGACGCCGGAACCGTCGCTCCCGCCGCATCCAATAGCGTCGGGGTCAGGTCGATGTTGCCCACCACCTCGGCCAGCCGCAGCGATTCATTGAGTCCTGGGCCCTGCATCAGCCACGGCACCCGGATGGAGCTGTCGTGCGGGCTGCGCTTGTACTCGGCGTTCCGGGTGCGGAAATGGCACCCGTGATCGCTGGTGAACATAAAAATCGTATTGTCGAGCTGCCCCTGCGCCTCAAGCGTCTGCAAAATGCGTCCCACGGAGGCATCAATGCGCTCAATGCTGGCCAGGTAATCGGGCAATTGCTGCTGCCAATCGCCGGGCAAGTGCAGCAGATCCGGCGGGACATGGGGATTGCGGAACCGCGCGGCTCCGCCGTTCGGCCCCACCATGCGGTTTTCGTCGTTTTGTTGGTGCGGTTCGAGCTGCGAAATGAAGAGCAGGAACGGCTTGGTCTGCGGCTGCTGCAGGAACCGCACCGCCCGGTCGGTCAGGAAATCGACCCGGTACTGGTCCTTCCAGGTGATGGGCTGGCCGGCGCTGTCCCAAATCGTGCCGTCATAGGGGTGCGAAGTCAGCTCCAGGACGTTCGCCCCTTCCCAAAAATCGAGGAATCCGCCCCGGTCCTCTGGCTTCACCCAGCCCAGCGCCGCAGGCCGGTTCTGCGAATCCGAGAGATGCCATTTGCCGATGAAGTTCGCCGTGTAACCACGCTCGCGCAGCACCGTGGCCAGCGTCGGCAGCTCATGGCTGAGCTGCCGGCCCAACGTCCAAACATTGGTCTCGGTAGCGTAGCGCCCGGTCATCATGCAGGCCCGTGAGGGTGAACAGAGGGGCTGGTTGGTGACCGCCGTGGTGAATGTCACGCCCCGCTGGAAGATACGATCCAGGTTGGGCGTCCGCGCCGATGGGTTCAGCCCGTAGGCCGCGATGCAATCCCACCGCACCTCATCGGCCACATACAACACCACGTTGGGGGGGCGCTGGGGAGCTGAAGCTGGTCCCGCTGTTTGGGCCTTCAGCGCCGGTGCCGCCAGCGCCGCCGCCCCCACGCCTTTTAGAAAGCCTCGACGTCCTGTCATGACATCCGCAGCCTAGCTGACGGAGACCGGGAAGTAAATCGAATTTTGCACGATAAAACACCGGTGCCGCTGTTTGCGTCGCCGCAGACCTCAGTGCTATCGTCGCCGCGGCTATGACACCGGCGGTACCAAGGTAATCGATATGAAGATGGCTCTCAGATTGAGATGGATATGGGCGGCATGTCTGGCCGCGGGGCTTTGCATCGGCCTCTGGGCCTCCGATTGGGCCTCGACCAGCGGCAACCCGCAGCGCGACGGCTGGTCCCAGGGGGAGACTAAGCTCTCCAAAGAGGCCATCGCCAATGGCCAAGTGAAGCTGCTCTATAAGATCCATTTCGATAACCAGCCGGTCGGCCTCCAAGCCCTGACCGCGCCCATCGATTTGAGCAACATTATTGGCTACCAGGGCTTTCGGGAACTGCTCTTCATCGGCGGCAGCGGCAACGCCGTGTATTCCCTCGATTCGGTCGTTGGCCAGCCCTACTTCCACACCGCCTTCGAGGTTCAGGCGTCGGCTGCCAACGACCCTGCGACGGTCGCCTGCCCCGGCGGCTTGACGGCCAATGTTGCCATGTCCGGCAATAGTGGAGTGGCGCGCGGATTCTTCGCGCCCCCACCCCCGCCCGCCGCTCGCCGCGGCGCCGCCGCCGCCCGGGGCGCCGCCGGTCGCGGCGCTGCCCGTCGCGGTGGCGGCGGCTTTGGCCGCGGCCCCGCCGTGCTCTGGGCCGTCTCCAGCGATGGCTACCTCCGCACCCTGCGCCAGGAGGACGGCAACGCCACCTGGATCGCCCCCACTCCATTTGTCCCCGCCGGCAGCCGTGTCTCCGGCCTCAACGTCAACGACAACGTCATCTACGCCGCCACCATCAATGGTTGCGGCGGCCATCCCAACGGCCTCTTCGCGGCCCAGTTCACCCCTCCGGTGCTGGCCACCATGCCCGATCAGCCATTTGTCAAATCCCCCTCCTTCGCCGTCGCTGCCTTCCTGACCAACGGCAGTGGTTTCTCCGGCTCCGGCGGTACCGCCATCGGCTCCGATGGTACGGTCTACGGCCAAGTGGCGAGCGGCCACGGCGATGTCGCTGGCGCCTACCACGATAGCGTGTTGGCCCTCGACCCCCAATCCTTGCTCGTCACCGATTACTTCACTCCCGAGGACGCGGAGCCGTCGTTGCAGCCGGGCGTTACCCCCAGCGGCGTCACCCCGGCCTTCTTCGATTGGAACGGCAAGAGTCTTTTGGTCGCTGCTGATAGCGCCGGCCACCTCTACCTTCTCGACGCCGCCCAGCTCGGCGGCGCCAATCATCACACCCCGCTCTACCGCAGCCCGCAGGTGGTCAACCCCTCCGCCGGCGTTTGGGGAGCCTTCGCCACCGCCCAGCAGGGCGACGCCCGCTGGGTCTACGCCGCCATTCACGGGCCGGCCGTGATGAAGTTTCCCGTCGAGAACGGCGCCACTCCCGAGGGTGCCATCGTGGCGTTTAAGATCGAAAGCCATAACGGCCACCCCGCGTTGGCGCCGCAATGGATCTCGCCCGGCATAATCTCCCCCGCCGCGCCCATTACCGCCAATGGCTTGGTCTTTGCGCTCTCGACCGGCGTCACCCCGCGCATCGGCAAATCCACCACCGTTGCCGAAGTCGAGAAATCCGCCCGTCCCGCGACCCTCTACATGCTCGATGCCGCCTCCGGTAAACCGCTGCTCACCAGTGGCGATACCGCCACGACCTTCGCCACCACCGGAATTGCCGTCGCCAATGGCCGCGTCTACTTCACCACCCACGACGACAACCTCTACGCCTACGGCATCCCCACCCTCCGTTAAGTTCCTCTGGAGACCCACCCATGAAGACCTCCTTGCTGCCGATCGCCGTAGCCCTGGGCTGCGGGCTTGCTTTGGCTTCCAACCCGCCGGCGGCGCCCCGAACTTCGCGGCCGCCGCGCGTCGCTCCCGCCGCCGCGCCGGCCCAGGGAGTTGACTGGCTGATGGATGGTGGCGATAACCAGCGCAGCGGCTGGGTCAAGGACGAAACCGCCCTCACCACGGAGAATGTCAAAACCCTCAAGCTGTTGTGGACCGTCCACACCGGCAATGAGCCGCGCGCCCTCGATTCCCTCATGGCCCCGCTGGTCGTCGATGCCGTGCCCACCGCCTCGGGCGTCAAGCAGATCGTCTACGTGGTCGGGAGCTCTGACAACCTTTACGCCATCGATGCCGCCACCGGCCAAATGGTGTGGCAGCGCCACTTTACCTACGCACTGCCGCCGGCCCGTGCCGGACGCGGCGGATATGGCGGGGGGCGCGGCCGTGGACCGCAGAGCCCGGCGCACCTCAACTTCCTCGCCCCCGGCGGCAGCACCGATACCCCCGCCATTGGTGCCCCCGGCCCCGGCGGCGTCCGCCCCCTCTACCTCACCGATGGTGGCGGCAACCTGCACACCATCTCCACCGCCACTGGCGCTGACCTTAAACCCACGCTGCAGATGACGGCCAGCAAGTTTTCCCTCCAGCTCTACCAAGGCAATGTCATCTATGCTTGGGGCGACGGCATCTTCTCCGCCAACGTGGACAGCCCCCATCCCGTCTTCACCAAGACCGTCGGCTTCGGCGGCGGCGGTGGTGAGTGGGGCCGGCGTGGTCCCGTCATTGACTCCCACGGCGTGGTCTGGACCACCACGGGCGACGGCCAGGTCAACCTCACCAACCCCAATCACCTGATCTTGGGCAATAGCCTCGTCGGCTTCAAGCGCGTCAACGGCGATGGCCCCTGGCAAATCGTCAACTGGTTTACCCCGCCCAATTGGGACTGGCTCCGCCAGCGCGACCTCGACCCCAACAACACCCCCACCCTGTTTGACTTCCAGGGTCATGAATACATGGTCAGCTCCGGCAAGGAGTGCCGCCTCTATCTCATCGATCCCAACGATCCTGGGGGCGTCGATCACGAGCACCCGCTCTATAAAACGCCGCAGTTCTGCAACGATTCCGCCGACTTCCAAAACCAGGGAAGCTGGGGCGCGCTCTCCAGTTGGCAGGATGCCGACGGTACGCGCTACGTGCTGGCCCCCTTTTGGGGACCGCCCTCAAAAGACACCGATTTTCCCATCGTCAATACCCCGGTCGCCAAAGAGGGCGGCGAAGTGGCCTTCAAAATGGTCATGGTCGATGGCCACCCTCAGCTGCAGCCGGTCTGGATCAGCCGCGACATGTATCGCGGTGAGCCCTCGCTGATCGCCAACGGCATGGTCTTCGCCTATGGCGCCGGCAACAACACCCAGCAGGCGTTCCCTGATATCGGTTTGCAGTTTGACTCCAGCATCCGCGCGGCGCTCTCCAACCGCGCGACCATCTATGCGCTCGACGCGCACACCGGCAAAGTCTTGTGGTCGAGCGGCGACCAGATTACCTCGTTCAGCCACTTTTCCGGCTTGGCCGTGGCCAACGGCAAGGTCTACCTCGGTACCTACGACGGCACCTTCTACTGCTTCGGCTTGCCGACGTCCTAAGTGGGTTTGGAAGCCGCGGCCAGAATGAGGGCGGCGATCTGCTCGGCGGCGCGCGGATGGGCGAATCCGCGCGCCGCCTTTGCCATGGCTTGCCGTAGACCGCCATCGTTCAGCAGCTTGGTGATCGCCTCCGCCAGCGTGGCGCTTGTGAGCGTGCGCTGTTCCAGCAGCACCGCCGCTCCGGCGCGCGCGAAGGCTTGCGCGTTGCACAGTTGGTGTTGGTCGGCGGCGGCAGGGAAGGGAACCAGAATTGCCGCTCGGCCGGCGGCGGCGATCTCCCCCAGCGTGCTGGCGCCCGCACGGCAGACGACGACCTCGGCCGCCGCCATGGCCTCGGGCATGTCGCCGATAAACGTCTCCGCCCGCACCCGCTCCCCCAGTGGCTCGTACGCGGCGGCGATGGCGGCGTAATCGGCCGCGCCGGTTTGATGCCGCCACCGCACGGGCAACTGGTCGCTCCTCACCAACTCCGACACCACCTGGTTGAGCGCATGGGCGCCTTGGCTGCCGCCAAAAACCAAGACAAGCGGCGGGCCCGGCAGCGTGGCGGCCGTGGTGGCTGCAAAAAAGGCCTCCCGTACCGGGATGCCCGTCACTTCAACCCGGGCGCCCGAAAAATTTTTTCCGGTCTCGGGGAAGTTGACCGCGGCCGCCTTCACCCAACGCGCGGCCAGTCGATTGGCCAGCCCCGTTTTGGCGTTGACTTCCAACACCACCACCGGAATCCGCATCAGCGCCGCCGCTGCCAAAACTGGCCCCGATGCATACCCGCCAATGCCGAACACCACCTTGGCCCCTGCCCGCCTGAGAATGCCCACGCTCTGCGCCACCGCGAACGGCAGCCGCCCCAGTGTCCCCAGCCGCTGCCCCCAACCGCGCCCTTTCAATCCGGCAATGCCGATGAGCCGCAGTTCGTAGCCCGCCTCGGGAACGAGCCGCGACTCCAGCCCCCGTGCCGTCCCCACAAAGAGCACCTGTGCGGAGGATCGCCTCAGCTCCTGCGCCACCGCCAACCCCGGCATCAAATGCCCGCCGGTGCCGCCGCCCGCAATTACGACCGATGGCCCGTCTGTCATGGGTGCCTGCCTATACGTGCTGGCTCACGTTGAGCAGCACTCCCACCGCCGCCAGCGAAAAAATGAGCGACGATCCCCCATAGCTGATGAACGGTAGTGGAATACCCTTGTTTGGCACCAGGCTGGTCACCACGCTGAAGTTGATCAGCGCCTGGATCACCACCATCGCCGTCACCCCGATCGCTAGCAGACGCCCGAACTGATCCGGCGCCCGCCGCGCGATGCGCAGTCCCCGCCACAGAAACACCAAAAACGCCAGCACGACCAAGCTCGAGCCGATCCATCCGAACTCCTCGCCGATCACGGCGAAGATGAAATCGGTATGCGCCGCCGGCAGAAAAAACAACTTCTGCCGGCTGTTCATCAGGCCCACGCCCGTCATCCCCCCGCTGCCCAGTGCGATCAGCGACTGCACGATCTGGAAGGCCGCGCCCCGGGCCTCGGCCCAGGGGTGCAGGAACGCCAAAATCCGCTCCCGCCGGTACGCCACATGGAACACCAGCACATACAGCACCGGCAGGCTGGCGAGAAAGCTGTACCCTAGCCACCGCCACCGCAGCCCCGCGACGTAGAGCATCGTCACCGCGATCAGCACCAAGGCCACCGTCGTGCCCAGATCCCCGGCCGCCACCACCAGCCCGCACAGCACCGCCAGGTACAGCGTCACCGGCCCCAGCGTCGTCCACTGGTTGAGGGTCTTCAACCGTGATTCCAGATAGAAGGCCAAAAACAAAATGAGGGTCGGTTTGGCCAGTTCTGACGGCTGCAGCGACAGCGCTCCCAGCCGGATCCAGCGGTGCGTATTGTGGCTGCGGTCGAGAAAAAAAACCAAGCCCAGCAGAAACAGGGTGATGCACAGCAGCACGTACACCAACGCCGGTTCCTTCAAACGCCGATAATCGACCCGCATGATCAGCATCAGCGCCGCCAGCCCCAACACCGCGCCCACTGCTTGGCGCAGCACGAAACCGTAGGGGGAGGCGCCCCGCTCCGCCGAAACCAGCGCCGAGGCGGAAAACACCATCACCAGGCCAAAGGCGGCCAGCAGCAGCGTGACCGCAAACAGGACCCGGTCATAAGCGAGGCGTTGAGGCATGGAGTGGGAGCGCTCAGCCCGCCAGCGCCAACGCCGCCACCAGCTCTTTAAAAACCTGGCCGCGGTGGCCGAAGTTGCGAAATTGATCGAAGCTCGAGCACGCTGGCGCTAGCAGCACCGTGTCGCCCGGTTGGGCGTGGGCGTGGGCGTGGGCCACCGCCCGCTCCAACGTGCCGCAGCGCACCACCGCCGCCTCGCCTCCATCGGCTTGCAGATGCTGGGCGATCTTTTCCGTGGCCGCGCCAATCAACAGCGCTCCGCGGCCGCGATGCCGCAGCAGCGGAACCAGCGGCGTATAATCGCTGCCCTTGTCCTTGCCCCCCAGGATCAGCCACACCCCGCCGGCAAACGCCTCCAGCGCCTTCACCGTGGCATCCACGTTGGTGGCCTTCGAATCGTTGAAATAGTCCACGCCACTGACCCGCGCCACGAACTCCAGCCGGTGCTCCACCGCCTTGAACGCCCGCACCGCTGCCCGGATCTGCGGCGCCGCCTGCGGCGACTCGATCAGGCACGCCATCGCCACCGCCGCCAGCACATTGTCCAGGTTGTGCGCGCCCCGCAGCGGAATCTCCGCCACCGGCATGACCACGCGCCGCGTGCCCGCGGCCGTATACACAATCTCGCCCTTCATGATCGAGGTGCCCGCCGCTGGTTCCGGGCTGGCATCATCGACGCCGGCATCGAACCAGACGGGTGCCGACGCCAGATTGCCGGCGAACCGCCGGCACCAGCCATCCCGGTGATTGAGCACGGCAAAGTCGCCCGCCGTCTGGTTCATGAAAATGCGCTGCTTCGCCGCCGCATACGCCGCCATCGACCCGTGCCGGTCGAGATGGTCGGGCGACAGATTCAACACCGCCGCCACGTGCGGATGGAAGCTCGCGATCGTCTCCAATTGAAAGCTCGACACCTCGACCACGTTGACGCAATCATCGCTCGAGCTCTCCACCAGCGTGATCAACGGCACGCCGATATTGCCCCCCACCTGCACCCGCCGCCCGCAGCCGGCCAGCACCGCGCCGGTCAGCGCCGTGGTCGTCGTTTTGCCGTTGGCCCCGGTAATCGCCACCAGCGTCCCCCGCAGGTAGCGCGACGCCAGTTCGATCTCGCCCCACACCGTGACGCCGTGCTCCCGGGCCACCACCAGCGCCGGCAAGTCGAACGGCACGCCCGGACTCACCACGATGAGATCGGCGTCCAAAAACGACCGCTCGCGATGCCCGCCGGTCTCGATCGCCACCCCGGCCTCCAGCAGCGCCGGCAGCTCATGCCGCATCTCGGCCGCCGCGCGCATCTCGGAAATCGCCACCAGCGCTCCTCGCTGGCGCAAAAACAGCGCCGAGGCGATGCCGCTGGCCGCCATCCCCACCACCAAAACCCGTTTGCCTTTCAGTTCCACCGCCGCTCCCATGTTGTTGTTCATCTTAGCTTCAACGTCGTCAGGGCGAAGAGCGCGAATACCCCCGACAACACCCAGAACCGGATGATGATCTTCGACTCGCTCCACCCCAGTTGCTCAAAATGATGGTGCAACGGCGCCATCTTGAAGATGCGCTTCCGCCGCAGCTTGTAGCTGCCCACCTGCAGAATGACCGACAGCGCCTCCAATACGAAAATTCCGCCGATGAAAGGCAGCAACAACTCCTGCTTGATCAAAATGGCCATGGTGCCGATCGCCCCGCCCAGCGCCAGCGACCCCACGTCGCCCATGAAGATCTCGGCCGGATGGGCGTTGTACCACAGAAATCCAATGCTGGCTCCCACCATCGCGCCGCCGAATATCGTCAACTCGCCGATCTGTGGCATGTGTTCGATCTCCAGGTAGGAGGCGAACAGCGCGTGCCCTGTCACGTAGGTGAGCACCGTCAACGCGCCGGCGGTGATGATGGTGCAGCCGATCGCCAACCCGTCCAGCCCGTCGGTGAGGTTCACCGCGTTCGAGGAACCCACCACGATCAGCATCACGAATGCGATGAACGGCAGGAACGCCACCAGATACAGATCCGGGTGATGGGTCAGCAGGCCATTGAAGGCGAGGTCCGGCCGGAAGTTCTTAAAGAACGGCACCACCAGTCGGGTCGAGTACTGCCCGGTGGCGTTCAGCCGCAGCAGCACCAGCGCGATGATGGCGCCCACCAGCGCTTGCGCGCTCAGCTTCTGCCGTGACGTGAGCCCCTGGTTCCGCTGCCGCCGCAGCTTGGCGAAGTCGTCGACAAACCCGATGGCGCCAAACGCCACCACGGCGAACACCGCGATCCAGATGTAGGGGTTGCTGAGATCGGCCCAGAGCAGCGTCGGCACCACCACCGCGATGTTGATCAATATGCCGCCCATGGTGGGTGTGCCCGCCTTGGCATGGTGCGACTGCGGCCCGTCCTCGCGGATGTACTGGCCGATCTGAAACTCCTTCAAGCGTTTGATCAGCCACGGACCCAGGAGCAGGGCAATCACCAGCGCGGTGATGCTGGCGAACGCCGTGCGGAACGTCAAAAATCGGAAGACGCGCAGCGGGCGGTAGAAGCGGAACAACTGCTGATAAAAGAGCCAGTAGAGCATGGGATGGCAATCAGATGGCGGGACCATCCTCGGGACGATCCATAACCCGCGCCAGCGTGGATTCCAGTTTAACGGCTCGCGAGCCCTTGAACAGCACCGTGTCCCCCGGGCGCAGAAGATTCTGTAATAGCGCGGCCGCCTCCAGGGCGTCGCCGGTGAAGTACACCCGCGCCAAGCCCGCTTGGGCGGCGCCCTCGGCCAGAAATCGAGCGTCTCCGGCAACCGCAACCAGCAGGTCGGGCGCGGGCACGAGCGCGGCCAAGTGCGTCCCCAACTGGCGGTGCAGCGCAGCGCTCTCCGCCCCTAATTCCCGCATTTCGCCCAGCACGGCGATATGGCGCTGTCCCGGCGTGCGCATCAGCACGCCCAGCATGTGGGCCATCGCCTCCGGGTTGGCATTGTAGGTATCGTCGATCAGCGTCATGCCGTGCCGCTGCATCATGGCGCCCCGGCCGGCCAGCGGGGGCATGGCCGCCAGCGCCGCCCGCCCTGCATCCTTTTCCACGCCAAACAACTCGCCCGTGGCTAGAGCGGCGGCGGCGTTCGCCTGCGTGCGGTCGCGGCCGGGGTACATCACCACCCGCCCCGGAAAGCCCGCGCCGAAGCCCGCCACCCGCACATCGTCGGCGTTCAGCACCAGCGCCGGACCCGGTGCCCGATGCCCCCTTGCACAGGCAATCGACTCTGCCAGCTCGCGCTTGGCCGCCGCCACCCCCTCGATCGAGTCGAAGTTGCCCACGTGCGCGTTGCCCACGTTGGTGTAGACGCCCACATCGGGCGCCGCCAGCGCTGCCAGCGCCGCAATCTCGCCCGCGTGGTTCATTCCCATCTCCACCACCGCCACCTCGTGCTCCGGCCTCAGCCGCAACAGCGTCAGCGGCACGCCAATATGGTTGTTCAAGTTGCCGCCGCTTTTCAGCGTATTGAGGCGTGTCGCCAGGACGGCGGCGATCATCTCCTTGGTCGTCGTCTTGCCCGCCGATCCGGTCACTGCGATCAGCGGGCCATTCCACGCCTGCCGGGCTGCTGCTGCGCGCGCCTGCAAGGCGCGCAGTGTGTCCTCCACCGCCTCCAGCCGCTCGCTGTCCTCTGCCAGCCCGCACGCATGCCGCACCCGCTCCAACTGCGCGCGCTCCACCACCGCCCGCGCCGCCCCCGCCGCCAGCGCCGCCGCCACGAAATCGTGTCCATCGTGCCGCTCCCCCCGCAGCGCGATGTACACCTCCCCCGGCTGCAGCGTGCGGGTATCGATACTGACCCCGCCGCTCACCCTCGCCATCCCAAGTCGCCCAAGGCTGCGCGCGCCACCGCCGCGTCTTCAAACGGAAGCTGCTCATGGCCGATGATCTGATACCGCTCGTGCCCCTTGCCGGCGATCACCACCACATCGCCGGATCGGGCGGCGGCCAGCGCCGCCGCAATCGCCCGGCTCCGATTGGCTTCCCGGGCCGCTCCCGGCGCCCCGGCGCTGATCTCGTCCAAAATGCGTTCCGGATTCTCGCTGCGCGGATTGTCGCTGGTGAGCATCACCCAGTCGGCGCCCCGCGCCGCCGCCGCTCCCATCAATGGACGTTTGCCCCGGTCCCGTTCGCCGCCGCACCCGAATACCACCAGCACCCGGCCGTCTTCCCCGGCCGCCAGTTCGCGCGCCAGCGCCAACACGTTGATGAGCGCATCCGGCGTGTGCGCGTAATCCACCACCACGCTGAACGGCTGGCCGGCGTACACCCGCTCGAACCGCCCCGGCACGCGGGCCAGCCCGGCCACCCCGCGCACGGCCGCCTCCCGCTCCACCCCCAGCCCCAGACCCGCGCCAATGGCCGCCAGCAGGTTGAGCACGTTCACCCGTCCCAACAGCGGGCTGGCGACCGGCAGCGGCGCGTCCTCCGCCCCCGGTCCCAGCAGGGTGAAGCGCACCCCGGCCGGCGAGATCTCGATCGCGGTGGCGCGTACTGCCGCCGCCCGTGAAATCCCGTAGGTCAACACCCGGCCGCCGTAGCCACGGATCATCTCCGTGCTGGCCGCATCATCGGCGTTCACCACCGCCACCCGCGGCGGCGGTGCGCCCAGCCCGGTGAACAGCCGCCGCTTGGCCTCCCGATACCGTTCCATGGTGCGGTGATAGTCCAGGTGGTCCTGCGTCAGGTTGGTGAATACCGCCACCTCAAACTCCAGCCCCCACACCCGCTCCAGCGCCAGCGCGTGTGAGGACACCTCCATCACCGCCCCCCCACATCCCGCTCCCACCATTCGCGCCAGCAGCGCCTGCAGATCGTACGACTCGGGGGTGGTGTGCGGCGCCGCCAACACCTCGGCGCCGATGCGGTACTCGATCGTCCCCAGCAAGCCCGTCGTCCAGCCCTGCGCCCTTAGCAGCGCCTCGATCAGGCCGGCGGTGGTGGTCTTGCCGTTGGTGCCGGTGACGCCCACCAAGCGCAGCCTCGCGCCCGGGTGTTGAAACCAGCTGGCTGCCGTCTGGGCCAACGCGATTCGCGCCGATGGCACCACCACCTCGTGATAGCCCAGTGGCATGGCCGCCGCGGGCTGGTCGGTGATCACGAGCGCCGCCCCTCGCGCCAAGGCGCCGGCGATATAGGCGTTGCCGTCCAACTTCTCGCCCCGGATGGCGACGAACGCGCCCCCAGCCGGAACCTGCCGCGAGTCGTAGTGCACCCCCGTCACCGTCAACGGCACGGGCCCGCGCCGCTCCACCACCTCGACGCCGCGTAAAAACTCCTCGGTTTGCATCCTGCCTATGGCGTGAACCGTACCGCTACCGCCGCGCCCCGCGCCAACCGCGTGCCCGCCTCCGGCGACTGCGCCCGCGCCACGCCGGTCCCCTGCAAGGTGAGGTCCAAACCCAATTTCGCGCTCGCCGCCGATACCTCGCGCACCGTCTTGCCGGTGAAGTCCGGCATCGTGACGCCGTGGTTGCCGTAATCGATCACCACCATCCCTGGAACCGCCGCCGTCGGGGTGCTCGCGACCGGCAGCGGCGGCGCGCTGACTGTTGCGCTGACCGGGGCCGGGGCTGGCGCTGGTTCTTTCGCCGCCACCCGCACCGCCGTGGCTGGCGCGGCGACTGGCACGTCGTGCGGCACTCCCAGGTAGGGCAGCACCCGCTCCGCGATTCGCTTGAACGCCGGCCCGGCAACCGCGCCGCCCTCGTGTCCGCCCCGAGGTGAGTCGAGTTCGACCAAAACGACGATGGCCGGGTCGTTGAGCGGGGTGAAGCCGACGAATGAGGCGATGTAGTCGGTCTTCGAATACCCGCGCTCACCCGGATTCGCCTTCTGCGCGGTGCCGGTCTTGCCCCCCGCCGTGTATCCATTGAGCTGCGCTTGTTGTGCCGTGCCCGCCAGCACCACCTGCGCCATCATCTGCTTCATTTCGTTGGCGACCACCGCGCTTACCACCCGCCGCCCCGGCGTTGCCTCAAATGCTGGTGGGTCTGCCGGTGCGGGCCCGGAAAACTGATCCATGACCACGCGCGGCGCGTGATAGACGCCGCCGTTCGCTAACGTCGAGACCATGGCGATGAGCTGCAGCGGCGTGGCCGAGACCTCCTGCCCGATGCTGATGGCCCCGATGGACATCGGCTGCCACCGCGCTGGCGGCCGCACCAACCCCCGCGATTCCCCCGGCAGATCCACGTCCGTGAGCTGTCCGAAGCCGTACTCGCGAATGTAATGATAAAACTCCTCATCGCCCAGCTTCAGGCCGATCTTGATCGCCCCCACATCGCTCGAATGCCGCAGAATATCGCTGACGCTGATTACCCCAAACGCGGCGTGGTCGTGGATCGTCCGCCCGCCCAATCGAATCGAACCCATCTGGCAATCGATCATCTCCTCCGGTGTTACCAGCCCCTGCTGCAGCGCCGCCGAAATCGTCACCAGCTTGAACACCGATCCCGGCTCGTAGGGCGTGGTCACCGCCGGATCTCCCAGGCGCGATGGGGGCGTATCCCGGTAGTCGTCGGGGTTGAAGCTGGGCGAGTCGGCCAGCGCCAGGATTTCCCCGGTGTGGGGGTTTTCAATCACCACCGTCCCCCGCAGCGCGTGCGTGGCTGCCACCTGCTGATCCAACTCCTGCTGCGCAATAAACTGAATGTTCTGATCGATGGTGAGGACGAGGTTCGCGCCCTCCTGCGGCGGTTGTTCGATCTGGCTGTAACTCTGGCGATGGGCATCCACCTCGAGCACCGCCCGGCCGTCGTGGCCGGCAATCGTGCTGTCAAAGGAGTGCTCGATCCCGGCTAGCCCGTGCCCGTCCAACCCGACAAAGCCCAGCAGGCTCCCCGCCAGCCGCCCCTTCGGATAGAATCGCCGCGTGGCCGGCTGCCCAAAAATGCCGGGTAGGTGCAGCGCCTGCACCGCCGCCGCATCGTTCGCGGTCACTTGGCGTGCGACCCAGGCAAAATGGTGCGGCGGGCTGAGCCGGCGGCGGAGGTCGCTGGCCGTCGTCCCGTCCAGGTCCAGCACCTGCGCCAGCGCCGCCGCCTCCCGCGCCGGGTGCGTCACCTGCTGCACCATGGCAAACAGCGATTCCACCGGCAACGACATCGCCAGCGGCGTCAGATGGCGGTCGTAGATCGTGCCCCGCTGCGCCGGCACGACGATGGTTTCTTCCTGCTGGTCGAGCGCGCGCCCGGCCAACTGCTGATGGTCCAGGACCTGAATCCAGAACAGCCGCGTCACCACCAACACGGCCCACACCGTCAACGCCACCTGCAGGCTCAGCAAACGATAGCGGGGCGCTTTCGGTACTTGGGCCATGGACGCTGGCTAGAGATGGCTCGGCGTTAGGGTTGCGGTTGGTTGGCGGCCATTACCGGAGCCGGACCGCTGCCGCCCGGGACGACATCAAGCGCCAGAATCTGGCCAGGTTGCGCCGTTTGCATCCCCAAATCGGCTTCGGCCAAGCCGTAAATGCGGTGCGGATCGCGGAGCGCCGCCTCCTGGAGCGTCAGTCCCTGGTTCCACTGCTGCAACTGGACGGATTGCTGCCGCGCCGCCTCGATCTCATATCCCAGTCGCGTGACCTCGAATCGCTGCCAGGCATAGGCGAACACCAGCAAGAACAGCGCCACCGCCGCCACCAACTGCACTCGCTGTTCCCGCCGCCGCCGCGGATCGGGCATCCGGACCAGCCGTGAGTTGTCAATTTGCTGTATGAAGTAAATGTCCATCCTCGCCCCCCTCTCCTGCTGAGGCCAACCGTTCCACTGCCCGAAGCCGGGCACTGCGCGCGCGCGGATTCCGCGCCGTCTCTGCTTCTGTCGGCCGCACCGCATGCGGCGTCAACACCCGGTACCGCCCCTGCTGCGCGCCCGCACGGAAGCTCTGCTTCACCGGCCGGTCCTCCAGCGAGTGGAAGCTGATCACGACCGCCCGCCCTTCCGGGGCGAGCCACTCCGGTAAATGGGCCAACCAATCGGTGAGCGAATCGATTTCCGAGTTCACGTAGATGCGCAGGGCTTGAAACGTACGCGTCGCCGGATGTAATCCCGGGCGCCGCCGGTTCACTGGCCGGTTCGCGGCCGCCACCACCGCCGCCAATTGCGCGGTCGTGTGCAGCGGCCGCGACCGGACAATGGCTCTGGCTATTCTCCGCGACCTCCTCTCCTCACCGAATTGGTAAATCAGGTCGGCGAGCTCCCGCTCGTCGGCCTGATTAACCACCTGTTCCGCCGTCAGCTCCTGCTCTGGATTCATCCGCATATCCAGCGGACCATCGGCGGCAAAACTGAACCCGCGCTCAGCGCGGTTCACTTGCATCGAACTCATCCCCAAATCCGCCACCGCACCGTCCACGTGCTTCCATCCCCGTGCCCGCAACTGCGTGGGCACGGCGGCGAAATCGGCATGGATGAACTCGAACTCCATTCTTGGTAAATCCGTCTGCTCGGCCATCCGGGCGGCGGCGGCCGCCAGCGCTTCCGGGTCCTTGTCGAAGCCGATGATCCGGCCCCATCCCATCGCCTGCGCCAGCCGCAGGCTGTGTCCGCCCCCGCCCAGCGTGCAATCCACGTACAGGCCCCCCGGCCGCGGGGCCATGTACTCGATCACCTCGTCGGCCATCACCGCAACATGGCCGGGATCGGACACGCTTAAATCCCCAGATCCGCCAGCGTCTGCTTGTCTCCGTCGGTAAAGGCATTGGCCTTCATCTCGTTCAGCAAACGCTCCTTGTTCCAGACTTCCAGGTACTGCAGATACCCCAACACCGCCACGTCACCGCGCATCTCCGCCGACTCCCGCAGCACCGCTGGCATCAGCACGCGCCCCTGCCCATCCATTTCCACCACTTGTCCGTAATAGTTCGTCCGGCTCAACAGCTTTTGCTTGGTCGGGTGCAGCGAGGGAAGTGCCGCCAGCTTCTCTTCGATCCGTTCCCACTCCCGCATTGGGTACACCCGCGCGCTGAGCCCGTCGAAGCTGGTGATGTAAAACTGGTGCTGAGGCTGAATCTGGTCCAAATGCGCGCGGAACTCCGTCGGGAGCTTGAGCCTGCCCTTGTCGTCCACGCGTGCCGGATAGTTGCCCCGAAGCATGATCTGCCACCCACTTCGCCGAACCTGCTAGCTACTATAAACCACTGGATACCACTTTTGACCACCTATACCCACATATTATTGCCTAGCTAGGCGAAGTCAAGGCTTTTGACCGGTAAAGTTGCGGGTATCCGAAGCATTAATCGAACAAAAAGCGAAGTTACGGACCGGAGTCTCCAGGGAGTGGCACTGGGCGATGCCCCGACCTGAGCGGCGGCAGCTTGAGATACCACGAACCGAGAAGTGGCGAGCCACCATTTCAGGCGGCCGTGTGGCCAGCCCCGCCCTAACCCATTTGCATCGCATAGCCAATGCGAGTTCTCGTCCTGGGCGGTACTGGCTTTATTGGGGCAGCGCTCGCGCGGGTGATGACCAGGCAGGGCCACTGGGTGGGCGTGTTTCACCGTGGCAGGGAGTGTGAGATCGACAACGGCTTGCACCTCCACGGCGACCGCCTCGAGCTCCACGCGTGGGCAAACCAATTTGCCGCTTTTGCCCCTGATGTGGTGGTCGATACGATCGCCGGTTCCGCTCCTGCCGCCCGCCAAACGCTGGCGGTCTTCGGCCGGCTGGCATCCCGCGTCGTTCTGCTCAGTAGCATGGAGGTCTACCGCGCCTGCGGCATCTTCCATGGCACCGAACCGGGCGAGTTGGAGCCGGGATTGCTACGCGAAACCTCGCCGCTGCGCCGTCTGCACGGCTGGATGGAGGACGGCTACGACAAGCTGGGGATGGAACGCGTGGTGGCGGCGTGGCCCAACTCCGCCCAGGTGACCGTCGTACGCTTGCCCCCGGTGTACGGTCCGGGGGACCGCCAGCACCGCCTTTACAGCTATTGGCGGCGTATGGCCGACCAGCGTCCGGCGATGCTCCTGCCCCGCGGCTGGGCCGAGTGGCGTAGCTCCCGCGCTTTCGTGGGCAATGTGGCGGAGGGTTTGGCCCTGGCCGCGGTCGCTCCCCGCGCTGCCGGCCGGTTATACAATCTGGCTGATTGGGGCGACTACTCCGAGATCGAGTGGACTCAACTTGTGGCCCAAGCCTGGGGCTGGAATGGCCGTTTGTTGGTCACTACCCCTGAATCCACCCCCGCCCACCTCCGCGTCAGCGCCCGCACCGCTCAAGCCTGGTGCGCCGATACCCAACGCATCCGCCAGGAACTCGGCTACCGGGATCAAGTGCCCGTGCTCGATGCCATCGCGGCCACGCTCGCCTGGGAACGCGCGCACCCGCCCGAGGATACTGAAATCGGGGCAGGATTCGATTACCACGCCGAAGATGAAGCCCTGCGCCGCCTCGGCTGGACGTCAATGCCCACGCGCCCACCCCGCACCCGCCAGCCCCCGCAGTCGAGGCACCTTGGAAGCGCCACGAGCAGAGCGGGCGCCCGCTGCCGCCCATCGAAGCCCGCCCTCAAGTGACCATGGAGAGCGACCAAACGAAAGGTGGCGAGCCACTCGCCGTACCCGCCGCCGCGCCTGGAGGCAGCGTGGAGACGCCATGAGCACGAAGCGGGCGCCCCTTTGGCCCGCCCGCGCAGCTCAAGCGAGGCGGGCCTGCCGCCCATCGCAGCCCGCCCTCGAGCGAGTGATGCTCACCGGGCGAGCATCACCGGAGCCACCCTGCGCAAAGCCGCGAGCCACCGCGGTCAATCGTTCAGTACGATATCGGTGAGCAGTTCGGCGTGCACGCGCACTTCGCCGTTGTAGTCGATCAGGCCCAAGCGGCGAAACTTGTTCATGAAGAAGTTCACCCGCGACCGGGTTGTCCCCACCATTTCCGCCAGTGACTCCTGGCTGATATTGGGGCTGATCAGGTGTCCCTGCGGGTCGGACGCCTCCTGCCCGAACCGCGCCAGCTTCAGCAGCGCCCGCGCCAGGCGTTTCTCACTGTGATTGAAAAGTTGATCGCAAATATCTTCTTCGAACAGAATATTGCGAGTCAGAAGTTGGGCCAAAAAAGCCTCGGACAAGGGATGCTGCTCATGCAGAGCCTTAACCAGTGCTGACTTTTGCACCCGGATACAGGTGCCCGGCGTTACCGCCTCGGCCGAGCCGACGCGCAGCGCCTGCCCCGCCAAACAGCCTTCGCCGCAAAAGCCGCCGGGCGGGACGATGCCAAGCAGGGCTTCCTTACCGGCTTTCGACACCACCGTCAGCTTCACTTTTCCGGTCTCCAAAAAAAACACCGCATCGGCCTTCTGGCCTTGGGAGTAAAGCATTTGACCTTTACTCAGCGGTAGCAACGCGCGGCCGCTAACGATAAGCGAAAGCAACGGGTCGAACCATTGTTGCGTCGCGGCTACGGCGACGGGGGCTGCGGAGAAGCGGCGCTTCGGCGTGTGTGGTGTGGAAGGTAGGCTCATGGTCAGCTTTTCAGGCCGCGTCAAGCCTGCTGCTAGTATAGCCGTCTC